>NZ_JBQEOV010000013.1:141441-181965 GCF_052045435.1 Acidovorax sp. 22279 | reverse complement strand
CGTTTCCTCTCCGTCGCCGCTGTTGCCGCTTTCGCCGCTTTTGGCGCCCATGCCGATGAAGCCGATGGCTCGCAATTTGCCCTGAAGTTCGACACCAACCGCACCCGCGCTGAAGTGGCTGCAGAAGCTGTTGTCGAAGCCCGCACCCACAACATGGAACCCGCAGGCTCGCGTGTGGTGACCTACCAATCCACCGCTGACCGCGCTGCCGTGCGTGCACAGGCTGCCGAAGCCGTGCGCACCGGCCAAATCCCTTCGGGCGAATTCAGCGCCATGTAATTTGGCAGACCAACTGCTTGGGTTGGATTGAAGCAGTTGCGGGACTTCCCATGGTGGTGGCACTTCGCGCGGTGCGGGTGCTGCAGCCATGGGGAGTGTTAACTGAACCGCAGGGGCGGGCAGGCAAAAAGGGCTCCCTTTGGGAGCCCTTTTTGTTGGTGCCTGCCGTGTAGCCGCGCCCCCCAAGGGCACCAGGCGCGCGCCCGCAACGTCGCTTACAGCGACGGGTCGATCAACACCTTGGCGCCGGTGTTGCGCGGGCCGTAGAACGCGATGGACTCGGCGCTCAGCGCCCCCGCCAGCGACACGGTGCGCGCGTAGTGGCTGGCGAACGTGGTCTTCAGCTCAGCCGCCACGCGCTGGCGCAACGCCTGGGTGGCCTCTTCGCCGATCTTCTGCAAGAACGGAAACAGCAGCCATCCACCCATGCCCCAGGCCATGCCAAAGGTGCGGTGCACTTCGGTCGGGCGCGTGTCCAGGTGGCCGTACAGGTACACCTGCTTGTGCACTGCCGAGCCGTAACGGCTGTATTCCTTGGCTTTGCGGTTGATGGCGGCCTCCATGCACTGCAGGATCTGCCCGGCCAGCGTGCCGCCGCCCGTGGCATCAAACGCGATGGTGGCGCCCGTGGTGGCCAGCGCATCGGTGAGCTCGGCCATGAAATTGGGCGCGCTGCTGTCACACACATACTGGGCGCCCAGCTCGCGCAGCAGCGCCGCCTGCTCGGGCTTGCGCACGATGTTGACCAGGCCGACACCGTCTTTCTGGCAAATCTTGAGCAGCATCTGGCCCAGGTTGCTGGCTGCCGCGGTGTGCACCAGCGCAGTGTGGCCCTCGCGCTTCATGGTCTCCACCATGCTCAGCGCCGTCAGCGGATTGACGAAGCACGATGCGCCTTCAGCCGCCGTGGTCCCGGGCGGCAGCGGCAGGCACTGCGACGCAGGCATGGCGCGGTATTGCGAATACATGGCGCCGCCAATCACCGCCACCGTGCGGCCCAGCAGCGCCTGCGCGGCAGGCGAGCTGCCTGCGGCCACCACCAGGCCCGCGCCCTCGTTGCCCACCGGCATGCTCTGGCCCAGGCGTGCCGCCATGCCCGGCATGGCGCGCTCAGGGATGCGGGCCGTGGCCACCGGCCGCTCGGCCGTGCCCGTGACCTGCACGGTGGACAAGTCGGCGGGGCCCAGCAGCAGGCCGATGTCCGACGGGTTGATGGGCGTGGCCTGCACCTGGATCAGCACTTCGTCGGGCCCTGGTGTGGGCACGGGTGTCGGCTCCAGGCTGATCTGCAAGGTGCCATCGGCTTGCACAAGCGAGCGCAACTGCAGCGCGGTGGTAGGGATGGAGGGGTTCATGGAGGACTCGCAGGTAAAAGATGGGACAAAGGGCCTATGCGCTGGACTGCGCAGTGTGGTGAAACGGTGCTGCACTCCACGGCGCCGCAGCACCACCAACCCGCATTCTTGACCAAGCTGCGCCACCACGCTGTCCCCTCGGTTCACGGCGGCAGGCCACCATGCGCCGGGAAGAACGATGCCAAAAAGAGGCTCCAGCCACGGGGCTACCCCATGCTCTCACACGCCCCGTCCCCAGTCATCCACGTGGCGCTTGACTTAGAGTGCACTCCAACTTTCAGAATCGTTCCCATGGCATCCCTCCTCACCATTGCCGAAGTCGCCAGACGCACTGGCCTGACCGCACACACCCTGCGCTACTACGAGCGCGCCGGTTTGATTGCGCCGGTAGCCCGTGCACCCGGTGGCCAGCGCCGCTATGCGGCGTCGGACATGGAATGGATCGGATTCCTGCTGCGCCTGCGCGAGACCCAGATGCCCATTGGGCAGATGCAGGCCTTTGCGCGGCTGCGCAGCGAAGGGAACGCCACCGCCCCTGAGCGGCGCCAGTTGCTGGAACAGCACCTGGCGCAGGTGCTGGCAACGATCACCACGATGCAGCAAGCCGCACAGGCGCTGCAAGCCAAGATCGCGCACTACCAGGGCCTGGAAGCTTCCCTTCGGTCCACCCCGTCGTCCACCCACCAAGGAAGCTCCCATGTCCCCCGAAACCCAACCCCGCTATCTCCAGGGCCTCGCCAAGCTGCGCGAAATCGACGGCCACGCGGGTGAGCGTGTCGTCGCCAGCCTGGCCGACATCGCCCCCGACTTTGCGCGCTACCTGATCGAGTTTCCGTTTGGCGACATTTATTCGCGCCCCGGACTCGATCTGCGCAGCCGCGAGATTGCAGTCATCGCCGCACTGACCGCGCTGGGCAACGCCACGCCACAGCTCAAGGTGCATTTGCAGGCGGCGCTGAATGTGGGCGTCACCCGCGAAGAGGTCGTGGAGGTGCTGATGCAAATGGCGGTGTACGCAGGCTTTCCGGCCGCGCTCAACGGACTGGCCGCGGCACGCGAGGTGTTTGCAGCGGCCGACGCGCAACCAGAGACCGCTTGAAGCGCCCTGCCGCCCCGCCCTGTCCTGCCGGATGCGACTGCAGCGGGGCGACCGCCTATTTGGCGGCCCCCACCGGCATTGGCCGCACCAGCCGCACCGGCAGCTTGCTGGCCCGCGCGGCATCGCCGCGCGCCTCGCCGGTGGACAGGTTCACCGCCCAGCCGTTGATCATGGCCGCCTGCCGCGCGCCATCACCCGCCCGGCTCTGGGCGATGTTGCCGTAGGTGTACTGGTTGACGCTGGGCGCGCTCACGTTGGCGGTGGACGTCCAGTGCCACTGGCCCGGCGCCGCAGGGAACAGGAGGGGGTTGAGGCCCGGGGGCGACAGCGCCTTGTCCACCAACCGCTGCAGCTCTGTCGCACGGGGCAGGCGCCAGCCCACACCCTCGGCCTTCCAGCGGTCAGAGGCCAGGGCCGTGGCCTCGGCACGGTCCAGCAGCAGGGGCTGGCCCGTGCAGGTTTTACCGGTCCATTGCATGCCCTCCACACAGCGTGGCCAGGCCAGGCCGGCACGCTGGTCCAACACATAAGCGCCATCGGCGGACAGGGACCAATCGGCGGCCACCTGCGAATCGGCGGCCTGCGCAGGTCCGGCAAACAGGGCAACCAACAGCGGGGGGATGAGCGGCAACAACGTTTTCATGGGCAAAGCAGGGGCAATGAAAGCCAGGTACAGGTCCGGGGGGCAGAGAGGCATCACAGAATGCCTTGGCGACACCCTAACCCGGCAACGGCCTGCGCGCCACCCACCAGATCAAGAAACCCGCACGGCCCTCCGCTTGTCCATGCGGCCACCCACGCCCACTCCTGCCAGCGTGCCTGACGCGGCCAATGCCTCGGCCAGGAACCCCACAAACGCCTGCACCCGCGTGGAGAACTGGTGCCGCTGGGGGTACACCGCATAGATGTCGGCCGCAGGCGTGTGGTACTGCGGCAGCACGGGCTCCAGCAGGCCCTGGGCCAGATGGCGGTTCACGTCCCACTCGGCGCGCATCACGATGCCGTGGCCCTGCAGCGCCCACAGCACAGCGATCTCTCCGTCGTTGGTGGTGAGGTTGCCGGTGATCTTGATCGACTCGGTGTGCGCCTTGCTGCCACGCCCGGTGGTCAGGCGCCACAGGCCGTAGGCCTCGTCGCCCTGGCGGATGCCGATGCACTGGTGCTCCATCAGGTCGCGCGGCACGCGCGGCCTGCCATGCTGCTCCAGGTAGGCGGGTGCGGCGCACAGCACGCGCCGGTTGGGCGCCATGCGGCGGGCAATCACGCGGCCGTCGGGTGGCTCGCCAAAACGCACGCACACGTCGTAGGCATCGTCGGTGATCGGTGGCGGGTGCACCGACAGCTGCAGCTGCACATCCACCTCGGGGTACTGGCGCACAAAGTCCGAGATCACGGGGGCGATGTGCATGCGGCCAAAGCCCAGCGTGGCATTCACGCGCAGCAGGCCCTTGGGGCTGGCCTTGGACTGCACGATGAGCTCATCCAGCGCATCGATCTCGCGCAGGATGCGGCGCGCGTGCTCCAGCAGCAGCTCGCCCTCGGGCGTGAGGCTCATGCGCCGGGTGGTGCGGTTGATGAGCACCACACCCAGGCGCTTTTCCATCTGCGCCAGGTGTTTGCTCACGGCGGCGGTGGAGACACCCATTTCGCGCCCGGCGGCGCTCAGGCTGGGGCTGGCCGCCAGTGCCGAGAAGAAACCCAGTTCTGCGGGCTGGATGGTAGAGCTCATCGCCGCATTATCAACTGCAGGTTAACGATGGATTCACTTGAGCGCCATTTTTACAACGAGCGGATGCCTACAGTCGCTCTCACTGTTTTTGTTCCACCCGTTTTTCGCGGCCCGACATCCCTGCAGGCCTTCCCCAACGCTTTCACACACCAAGACCAAAGACCTTCATGAAAACCTACCAAATCGCCACCATCCCCGGAGACGGCATCGGCAAGGAAGTGATTCCCGCCGGCCAGCGCGTGCTCGAAGCCCTGGCCGCACGCCATGCGGGCCTGCAGTTCCAGTTCGAAAACTTTGGCTGGGGCGGCGACTGGTATCGCGCCCACGGTGTGATGATGCCGGCCGACGGGCTCGATGCGCTGCGCGGCAAGGATGCGATCCTGTTCGGCTCGGCGGGCGACCCGGACATCCCCGACCACATCACGCTGTGGGGCCTGCGCCTGAAGATCTGCCAGGGGTTTGATCAGTACGCCAACGTGCGGCCCACGCGCATCCTGCCGGGCATTGATGCGCCCCTGAAGCGCTGCACGCCCAAGGACCTGGACTGGGTCATCGTGCGCGAAAACTCCGAGGGCGAATACTCGGGCGTCGGCGGCCGCGTGCACCAGGGCCATCCCATCGAGGCGGCGACCGATGTGTCCATCATGACCCGTGTGGGGGTGGAACGCATCCTGCGCTACGCCTTCCGCCTGGCCCAATCCCGCCCCCGCAAGCTGCTCACCGTCATCACCAAGAGCAACGCCCAGCGCCATGCCATGGTGATGTGGGACGAGATTGCCGCGCAGGTGGCCACCGAGTTCCCCGACGTGAAATGGGACAAGGAGCTGGTGGACGCTGCCACGGCCCGCATGGTCAACCGCCCCGCCACGCTCGACACCATCGTGGCCACCAACCTGCATGCCGACATCCTCAGCGACCTGGCCGCCGCGCTGGCGGGCAGCCTGGGCATTGCGCCCACCGGCAACATCGACCCCGAGCGCCGCTACCCCAGCATGTTCGAGCCCATCCACGGCTCGGCCTTCGACATCATGGGCAAGGGCCTGGCCAACCCCATCGGTACCTTCTGGTCGGTAGTGATGCTGCTGGAGCACCTGGGCGAGGCCGACGCTGCCCGCGCCGTGATGCAGGCCATCGAACAGGTCACCGCCAACGCCGCCCTGCACACCCGCGACCTGGGCGGCACGGCCACCACGGCGCAGGTGACCGACGCCGTGCGCGCGCTGATCGGCAGCACGCAGTTGCAAAAGGCCGCCTGAGCTGCGTGGCCCCAACGCACTGCGCCCTGCCCCACGACCCGATGAGCACACACATCGACACCCAGGCCCGCCACTGGCTGCGCAGCATGTTCGATGCCGCCATCGCGTCCGCGCAACCCGCGATATGCCTGCCGCCGCACCTGCCTGCCCCGCCCCGGGGCCGCACGGTGGTGATCGGCGCGGGCAAGGCATCGGCGCAGATGGCGCAGGTGCTGGAAGCCCACTGGCCCGCGCCGCTGTCTGGCGTGGTGGTCACACGCTACGGGCATGCTGCCGCCTGCCAGCACATCCGCGTGCTGGAGGCTTCCCACCCCGTGCCCGATGCAGCAGGCCTGGCCGCCGCGCAGCAGATGCTGGCTGCAGTGGCGGGTCTTACGGCAGATGACCTGGTGATTGGTCTTTGGTCGGGCGGCGGCTCGGCACTGCTGCCCTTGCCGCTGCCTGGGGTCACGCTGGCCGACAAGCAGGCGCTCAACCAGGCCCTGCTGCGCAGCGGCGCCAGCATTGGCGAGATGAACTGTGTGCGGCGCCACCTCTCGGCCATCAAGGGCGGGCGGCTGGCCCTGGCCTGCAGCCCTGCGCGCGTGGTCAACCTGGTGATGTCCGACGTGCCGGGCGACGACCCGCTGGACGTGGCCTCGGGCCCCACCGTGGCCGACCCGACCACCCGCGCACAGGCGCTGGCCATATTGCAGCGCTACCGCATTGCGCTGCCGCCCGCCGTGCTGGCCGCACTGGACACTGCCGCCAGCGAAAGCATCAAGCCCGGCAACACCCGGCTGGGCCCCATCACCACCCACGTCATTGCTACGCCAGACCTGGCACTGCAGGCAGCCGCCCAGGTGGCGCGCCAGGCGGGCATCGAGCCCACGCTGCTCGGCGATGCACTGGAGGGCGAAGCCCGCGACATGGGCACCGTGCTGGCCGGTGTCGCCCGCTACGCCGCCAAGGCCCCGTCACCACGGCACCGCGTGCTGCTGAGTGGCGGCGAGAGCACTGTCACCCTGCGCCCACCGGCACCAGGGCAACCCCTGCCAACCCCGGGGCGCGGCGGGCGCAATGTGGAATGCCTGCTGTCCCTGGCCCTGTCGCTCAAGGGCTTGCCCGGCGTGTACGCATTGGCCGGAGACACCGATGGAATCGATGGCCTGGAGCCCGTGGCAGGCGCCATCGCCACGCCCGACACGCTGGAGCGCGCTGCCGTGCGGGGCCAACACGCCACCGCCGCACTGGACGCACACGACGCCCACTCCTTTTTTGGCGCGCTGGGCGACGCCGTGGTCACCGGGCCCACGGGCACCAACGTCAACGACTTCCGCGCGATCCTGATCGCAGCCACGGGCTGACGCCATGCATCGACGTCCCTAGCCCAGCAACCACAAGAAACACAACCCAACGGAGACAACCATGACACGCATTGCAACCCCGCACCACCCACCGTCAACGCCCTCCACACGCCGGCACCACCTGCTGGCGCTGGCCGCCCTGGCTGGCGCTGCCTGTGCCCTGCCCGGCGCACCCGTGCACGCGCAGGCCTGGCCGGCCAAGCCCGTCACCATCGTTGTGCCCTTTGCAGCAGGCGGCACTACCGATGTGCTGGCACGCGCGCTGGGCGAAAAACTGGGCACAGCCCTGGGCCAGCCCGTGATCGTGGAAAACCGGGGCGGCGCGGGCGCCACCATCGGGGCCGACTACGTAGCCAAGGCCCCTGCCGACGGCTACACGCTGCTGATGGGCGCGGTGCACCACACCATTGCAACGAGCGTGTACAAAAAGCTCAACTACGACTTTCAAAAGAGTTTTGCACCCATCACCACCGTGGCGCTGGTGCCCAACGTGCTGGCCGTGAGTGCGGCCACGCCCGCCAAGGACGTGAAGGAGCTGGTGGCGCTGATCAAGGCCACGCCCAACAAGTTCTCCTACGGCTCCAACGGCGCGGGCACGGCGCAGCACCTGATCGGCACGCAGTTCGCCACGTCCGTCGGCCAGCCCCTGCTGCATGTGCCCTACAAGGGCAGCGGCCCGCTCACCACCGACCTGCTGGGCGGGCAGGTGTCGATGTCGTTCGACACCGTCACCCCCGTGCTGCCGCACATCAAGGCGGGCAAGCTGCGCGCCTTGGCGGTGACCACGGCCAAGCGCTCGTCCACCCTGCCCGATGTGCCCACGCTGCAAGAAAGCGGCTTTGCGGGCTTTGACATCGGCACCTGGTTTGGTGTGCTGGCCCCCGCCCGCACGCCCGCCGATGTGGTGGCGCGGCTGAACACCGAAATGGTCAAGGTCATCCAATCGCCGGACTTTCAAAAGCGCATGCACGACATTGGCGCCGAACCCATCGGCAACACCCCCGCGCAGATGGCCGAGCAGATTGCGGCCGACACCGCACGTTTTGCCAAGCTGGTGACCGACAACAAGATCACCGCTGACTGACCCTGTGGCAAAGAGCGGTTGCACAGAGTCGTCGCACAGGGTGGTAGCAAAAGGTGGCTGGCGAGGTGAATGGTCAAGGTGGGTTGGTATAAACCAACGATGACCGACACCGCCCCCATTGCCAACACCGCACCCGCTGCCCTCGTCCGCGCGCTGGAAGAGCGCGCCTTCAACGCCTGGCCTGCGCACCAGACGGTGTTTCACCGGGGCTGGTTGTTCCGGCTGTCGGGCGGCTATACCAAGCGCGCCAACTCGGTCAACGCGCTGGTGCCCGGCGCACCGTTCGACGGCGTGCGCGAGGCGGCGGCGGCGCTGTATGCGCGGCATGGTTTGCCCGCCGTGTTCCGCATCTCCCCCCTGGCCCCGGCCGAGGCCGACCAGGAGCTGGCGGACGCGGGCTACCAGCATTTCGACCCCTCGCTGGTCCTGCACCGGCCGCTGGCGCCGGGCTCGGTGCCCCGGCCCGACGGCAGCACCGTGGTCAGCGCCTCGCCATCGCCCGCGTGGCTGGAAGGTTTTGCGGCGGCCAACGGCGTGGCGCCGCACCACCGCAACCTGCACCGCAGCATCCTCGACGCCATCGCCCACCCGGTGGGCTATGCGCTGCAACACGACGCCCAGGGCCATGCCGTGGGCTTTGGCCTGGCGGTGCTGGAGCGCGGTGCGGTGGGCCTGTACGACCTGGCTGTGGCGCCTGAACACCGGGGCGGCGGGCGCGGGCGTGCGCTGGCGCAGGCGCTGCTGCACTGGGGCATAGAGGCCAGTGCAACCAGCGCCTACCTGCAGGTGCGGGCGCAGAACACGCCTGCGCTGCGGCTGTATGAATCGATGGGGTTCAAGACGGCCTACGGCTACCACTACCGGGTGCCGGGCTGAGATTGGCTTCTGCACCTCTCACACAGGATGCGAGAGAGCCAGGACCAGCGCAGAGGCCCGCGCAGTGCCTCCCCGCGTGGGCTTGAAGCCAAACAGGCCGCAAGCGCTAGTGGATCATGCGCCAGCAGCTATTGATTCAATAGCAAACCATTCACCGCTCAACGGTGGCTGAGCTTGCGCACCGCCCAGTCGCCCAGGCTTTGCACGGCTTGCACAAAGAAAATCAGCACCAGCACCACGGCCAGCATGATCTCGGGCAGAAAGCGCTGGTAGCCATAGCGGATGCCCAGGTCGCCCAGGCCGCCGCCGCCAATGGCACCGGCCATGGCCGAGTAGCCCGTCAGGCTCACGAACGTGATAGTCAGGCCCGCCACGATGCCGGGCAGAGCCTCGGGCAACAGCACCTTCCACACGATCTGGCTGGTGGTGGCGCCCATGGCCTGCGCGGCTTCGACCAGGCCGTGGTCCACCTCGCGCAGCGCGGCCTCGACCAGGCGGGCCACAAACGGGGCAGCGGCAATGGTCAGTGGCACCACGGCTGCGGCCGTGCCGATGGACGAGCCGGTGATGAGCCGCGTGAACGGGATGATGGCCACCAGCAGGATGATGAAGGGCGTGGACCGCACGGCGTTGACCAGCCAGCCCACCAGCTTGTTGACGGGGCCGTTCTCCAGCACCCCGCCGTCATCGGTCAGGCGCAGGAACACGCCCAGCGGCACCCCCAGCAAGCCGCCCACCAGGCCGGAGATGCCGACCATGATGAG
Organism: Acidovorax sp. 22279; assembly: GCF_052045435.1. Classification (NCBI taxonomy): domain Bacteria; kingdom Pseudomonadati; phylum Pseudomonadota; class Betaproteobacteria; order Burkholderiales; family Comamonadaceae; genus Acidovorax; species Acidovorax sp. 22279. The sequence goes on along the minus strand of NZ_JBQEOV010000013.1, from coordinate 172,177 downwards.
CGTCTCCCACAGCGACGAAGCAAACAGATCCAGCATGGCTGGCGTGAAGTTGTTGAACATGATGTGTGCTCCCTCTTAACCGGCCACGGCCACTTCTTCCACCTCGACCCCGCCCGCGCGCAGGTGCGCCACGGCGCCCCGCACGCTCTCGGCCTCGCCACTGGCGTACACGGCCAGCGAGCCAAAGGTCTCGTCCTGGATCTCATCCACCTGCCCGTGCAGGATGCTCATGTCCACGCCAAACTGGCGGATCAGCTGCGACAGGATGGGCTGGTAGGCGCTGTCCCCGGCGTACGACAGGCGCAGCAGCTGGCCGGTTCGTCCTGCGCTCAGCTGGCCCGCCAGCTTGCGCACATGGTCCAGCACGCTGGCGGGCAGCTCTTGCGGCAGGATCTCGTCGATCAGGCTCTTGGTGATGGCCTGCTGCGGGCGGGTGAACACGTCCAGCACCCGGCCCTGCTCCACGATGCGGCCGGCCTCGATCACGGCCACGCGGTCCGCCACCTGCTTGATGACCTGCATCTGGTGGGTGATCAGCACCACCGTCAGGCCCAGCTCGCGGTTGACCTGGCGCAGCAGGTCGAGGATGGAGCGGGTGGTTTCCGGGTCCAGCGCCGAGGTGGCTTCGTCGCTCAGCAGCACCTTGGGGCGGCTGGCCAGCGCACGCGCAATGCCCACACGCTGCTTTTGCCCGCCGCTGATCTGCGCCGGATAGCGGTCGGCCAGGGCCGACAGGCCCACCAGCTCCAGCAGCGGGTTCACACGCTCGCGGATGGCGGCCTTGTCCATGCCCGCCAGCTCCAGCGGCAGCGCGGCGTTGTCAAACACGGTGCGCGACGACAGCAGGTTGAAGTGCTGGAACACCATGCCGATCTCGCGGCGCGCCTCGCGCAGCTGCGCGTCGTTCAGCTGGGTCAGGTCCTGCCCGCCCACGATGACCTGGCCCGTGGTGGGCCGGTTGAGCAAGTTGATCACCCGCACCAGCGAGCTTTTGCCCGCGCCGCTCTTGCCGATGATGCCGAACACTTCGCCCAGCTGGATGGTGAGGTCGATGCCCTTGAGCGCCTCGACCGGGCCTTGTGAGCCCTGGTAGGTTTGGGTGATACCCCGTAGTTCGATCATGAAACACAAAGGGCCGCCACACGCCGGGCGGCGCGGGTTCGGCCCCAAAAGACACAAAGATCAGGGAATGTACTATTGCGCCATAAAGAATCAAACTATCAAAAAATAAAGTAATAAGACATCAAAGTTATTTACACGGTGCGGCCGACTCCAGACTACGCTCCCGCGGGCACCGCCACCCGGCCATTCACCTTGCGCGACACCAGCGCGCCCAGCACCAGCACCCCCAGCGCCGCCACCGAGAACACGGGCGCGATCCAGCCCCGGTCCACACTGGCCGCCACCAGCAGCACGCCCAGCGACTGCCCCAGGAACAGCAGGCACGCAAACAGCGTAACCGCCGTGCCCCGGGCCTCGGGCGCCATCTGCGTGGCCTGCACCTGCAGCGTGTTGTGCAGCATGTAAAACCCCACCCCGGCAAAGAAGCAGCCCAGCACCCCCCAGGCCGCCACCGGCCCCCAGGCCAGCAGCAACAGCCCGGCAGCAATCAGCGAGGCGCCCATCAGCGCCAGGCCCCGCTCGCCCAGCAGCGCCAGCCAGCGGCGCGCCAGCAGGCTGTAGATGAGCCCGCCCACGCCATACAGCACCATCACCCCGCCGGCCGCCGAGGCCGACAGCCCAAACCCGTCCACCATGCGTGCGGGCACAAAAGCCAGCGTGCCAAAGGCCAGGGCGCCCTCCACCGCCACCACGGTCAGCACCCAGCGCACCCGGGGCATGCGCAGCAGCGCGGCCGTGTTGGCCAGGTAAGCCGACAGCGAAAACGCGGGCGGCACCGCACCGCCAGGCATAGGTGTCGGCGTGCTGGCCGCCATGGCGCGGGCTTGCCGCCAGAGCAGGCTGGCGGCGGTCAAAAACAGCAGCGACAGCACCACAAACGCAGCCCGCCAGCCCAGCGCCTCGACCGCAAAGCCGCCAAACCACTGCCCGGCCATCATCCCCGACACCGTGGCCACCATCAGCTGCGCCAGGGTCTCCTGCCGCTGCTCGTACGGCACGTTGTCGCCAATCCATGCCATCGACAGCGGGATGATGCCTGCCGCCGACGCCCCCATGGCAGCCCGCGCTGCCACCAGCACCGGCAGCGTGGGCGCCAGCGCCGTCACGCCGCTGAAGAGCGCACAGGCAAACGTGGCGCCAATCACCACGCGCACCTTGCCCAGCCGGTCGCCCAGGGGGCCATAGAACAACTGCAGCACGCCATAAGACACGGCAAACGCCGCGATGACGGCCGACGCATCGCCCGTGGTGACAGAAAACTCGCGAGCCAGGGACACCAGCATCGGGTCGCAGACACGCATGGAAGCCATGCTGCAAAAGGCTGCCAGGCTGATCACCCGCAGCATCGTCGAAGAAGAGGTCATATGACCCGATTGTGGTGCGGCCAGCGCGAGGTTGCTGGCGCGGGGCGGCATGCACCCCGGTGGCTCAAGGTCAGGGACGGGCGCGTTGGACACGCCAGCGCGTTCCGTTGATGGTTGGCGAACGACATCCAGCGCATCAACCCGCCCAACGCCCACCGGGACGGACTGACTGCAAACGGCGAACGCCGAACGGTCGGGAGCAGCCGTCCTCAGCCCTTGCCCACATTGAAACTGGTGTCGAACGTGCCCCGCACATCCAGCCTCTGCTTGATGAGGCCTGCCGCCAGATAAAAGTCGGCCGTCTTCTGCTGGTCGGCCAGCACCTGGGCGTCGATGTCCTGCCAGCGGGTGGCGCGGCGCTCAAACTGCAGCTGCGCCGCATCGGCCGGAATGCCCACGATGCGCGCCAGCGACTGGCCAAACGGCTTGGCGTTCTGGTACGACCACACCTGCGCACGCGCCACGCGCTCCTTGAAGTCCGCCAGCGCCGCGCGCTTTTCTGCCAGGGCCGCATCGGTGGCGGCCAGAAAGCTCAGGCCCGACCACAGGCCCCGGCCGCTGACCAGCACGCGCGCATGGCCGCTGGTTTCGGCCAGCGCGGTGTAGGGCTCCCAGGTGGCCCAAGCATCGACCGAGCCCTGCGTCAGCGCCAGCTTGGCGTCTGGCGGCGGGATGAAGCGCAGCTGCACATCGTCGGCCTTGAGGCCCGCCGACTCCAGCGCCTTGAGGGTGACCAGATGGCCGATGGAGCCACGGTTGGTGGCAATGCTCTTGCCCTTGAGGTCGGCCGCCGTCTTGAGCGGCGAGTGGGGCGCCACCAGCACGGCCGTGCCGTAGGCATCTGAGCGGCTGGCCGCAAACGCCTTGACCCGGCTGCCCGCCGCCAGCGTGAACAGCAGCGGCGCATCGCCAATGGGGCCAAAGTCCACCGCGTTGGCGTTGAGCGCCTCGGCCAGCGGCGCAGCCGCCGGGAACTCGCTCCACTTGATGTCGTAGGGCAGGTTCTTGAGCTCACCCGCTGCGTCCAGCAGCGCCTGCAGCCCACCCTTCTGGTCGCCCGCACGCAGCAGCACGCGCGACGAGGTTTGGGCATGGGTGAGGACGGGCGACAGGAACGAACTGGCAGCGACCGAGGCGGTCAGCAGATGATGGAATTGGCGGCGCAGCATGGTGTGGTCAATGAAGGCAAGGTTGATTCGGCATTCATTGCATCACCCACCCCACGCGGCGCCAACGAAGGCTTGCAAGCATCCATATGCGGTTTTCGCATGCGCGCGCGGGGTGTGGGTGGGGGTGGCCCGCTGGCCTGCGGCGCTCAGTAGCCGCGCTCCCTGTCCACCACGTCGTGCAGCGGCAGCCCGGCCACAAAGCGCTGCAGGTTGTCCACAAACTTGCGCGCCGTCACCTCCGCAGCCCCTTGTGCGGCCCACGACACATGCGGCGTGATGCGCACACGCGGGTGGTGGTACAGAGGGTGGCCGTCGGGCAAAGGCTCGGGGTCGGTCACATCCAGCGTGGCGCCCGACAGGCGGCCCGCATCCAGCGCATGCAGCAGTGCCTGCTGGTCCACCAGGGCGCCGCGCGCAATGTTCACCAGGTGCAGTCCCGGCCGCGCATGGGCCAGCGTGGCCGCGTTGATGAGGTGGTAGGTCTGCGCGGTGATGGGCAGGGCCAGCACCAGGTGGTCAGACGCCGCTAGCAGCTGCTCGATGGAGCCCACTGCCTGCACGCCTTTATCCCCTTCACCCCGTCCATCCACCGGCGCGCCCCCACGCCGCAGCGCCACCACTTGCATGCCCAGCGCCTGTGCACGCAAGGCCACCGCGCGGCCAATGGCGCCATAGCCCGCAAGGCCCAGCCTGCGGCCCTGCAGGGTGCCGGGCAGGTGCTGGTCCACCCGCGCAAAGGTCTCACGCCATGGGTCGGCCCCTTGCACGCGCAGTGTGTCCCAGTCGCGCTGGTGTGCCAGCAGCGCCGTGATCACATATTCGGCAATGGGCACAGCCGCCACACCGCGTGAACATGTCACCAGCGGCACCTGCAGCAACCACGGCGGAAAGAAGTCGATGCCCGCCGACGCCACATGCACCCACTGCAGGCGCCCCGGCCAGCCCGCCGGAGGCTGCGCGGGCGCATTGCGCCATCCATTGCGCGGGCCGGTGAACAGCACATCCGCATCAGCGGCGCGCTCCCAGGCAGGCACAGCGGCATCGTCGGCCAGGGCCACGGGCAAGCCCGCAGCGGCCACCAGGGCATCGGCCTCGGCACCGGTCTGGTTCAACACCACCAGGGGGCGTGGGGCCAGCACGGCATTCATGGCGTAACCGTTCTCATCGTCTCAGCCCAAGCCCAGTGCGCGGCGGCCTGCGGCAATGTGGGCGCTGTCCTCCTGCGGGGTGTGCACACGGCCACACAACACATCGCGCAGGTGACGCTCCAGCGGGTTTTTGCGTGCCAGGCCGTGGTTGCTGGACAGCTGCAGCGCCGCCTGCACCACCTCGATGGCGTTCTGCGTGGCCACGGTTTTGACCAGGCCGCTGTCCACTGCTGGCACCAGGGTGCCGGTGTCCAGGTCATGCGCCACGCTGGCGATCAGCCGGTCGTTGGTGAGCAGCAGGGCCTCGATGCGGCCCACGGCCTCCTGGGCGCGCGGCAGGCTGGACAGGGGTGCACCCAGGTTGGCGGGCGTGCGCTCGCGCAGAAAGCGCACCACCCAGTCGCGCGCTGCGCGGGCCACGCCAGTGTACAGCGCGCCCAGCATCACCGTCATCTCGGCCAGCATGGCGGGCTCGCCACGGGCCCAGTCCTGCGGCAGGCGCACATCGAGCGCGTGATCGTGGGGGGTCAGCACGTCCTGCAGGATCACATCGTGGCTGCCACTGGCGCGCAGGCCCAGGTGGTCCCAGGTGGCGTCGATGCGGATGCCGGGCGAACCGGCCCGCACCAGGAACGAGCCCACGCGCGGCACCTCTTCATCGGTGCGGGCCCACACCACATACCAGCGCAGGATGGGCGCGCCGGTCGAATACACCTTGTGCCCGCTGATGCGCCAGCCCTCGGATGTGTGCCGTGCCACTGTGGCAGGCAGGCCGCCGCGTGCGGGCGAGCCCAGCTCGGGCTCCACGCGCAGCGCGTTGATGAGCGACACCTCGTTGTGCGACTCGTGCACCAGCTGCCGGGCCAGCGCCTGCGGCCAGGGGGAGCCGGGCCGCCCCATGCCGCGCTGCTGGATGTACTGCATGGTCAGCACCAGCGCCGTGGCCGGGCAGCCCTGGCCCACCGCGCCAATCACCTCGCCCAATTGCGCGGCCGACGCGCCCTGCCCGCCCAGCGTGCGCGGCGCGGCCAGCGCCAGCAGGCCGGCCTGCTGCAGGTCGGCAAAGTTCTGGTGCGGAAAACTCCCGTCCCGGTCGTGCGCCACGGCGCGCTCGGCAAACTCCACCGCCAGCGTGCGCGCCACCTGCCCCCAGGTCAGCGGCGCGTTCATTGCAGCACCTCGGGCTGCTGCCGCACAAGGATGTCGAACAGGCTCCTGAAGGCAAACTGCGCGCCGCCGGGCCCGCCGATCTGTGCATGCGTGTGCTGCGCGATCTCATGGCGAATGGGTCGGGGCGTGCCCGCCGCCTCGGCCAGCAGCTGGGCCTGGCAGGCGTTCTCCAGCGCGATGTACCACCACGCTGCCGCCTCCACCGACGGCCCCGCCGTCAGGATGCCGTGGTTCTGCAGGATCACCGCCTTCTGCGCCCCCAGCGCCTTGCCAATGCGAAAGCCCTCGTCCGTCTCCAGCACCACCCCCGTGAAGTCGTCGAACAGCGCGTGGTCTTCATAGAAGATGCACGAGTCCTGCGTCAGCGGGTCGAGCTTGCGGCCCAGCGCAGACCACGCCTTGCCGTATGTGGAATGGGTGTGGGCCGCAGCAATGATGTCGGGCCGCGTCTCGTGCAACGCCGCGTGGATGGCAAACGCCGCGCGGTTCAGCGGGCCCTGGCCGATGACGATCTCGCCTGCGGCGTTCACCAGCAGCAGGTCGGACACCTTGATCTGCGAAAAATGCACGCCCAGCGGGTTCACCCAGAAGTGGTCCGTCCACTCCGGGTCGCGCGCAGTGATGTGGCCTGCCAGCCCGTAGTCAAACCCCTGCTGTGCAAACAGCCGAAAGGCCACGGCCAGGTTCTCCTGCCGGTAGCGGCGCTCGGCCTGCACCGTGGGGCGCGGGCTGGGCGCATCAAACCAGTCCTTGCGCTGCGGCGTGGGGTTGCGGGCGAGGTCGGTGGCGGGCAGGGGCTTGAGGACGGCAGACATGGGCGGCGGCTTTCCAGATCGGTGAGGTGGACGAAAGAGAAACGAACCCGCCCACCATAGGAGCGCCTCCGCCCCGCGCCAACGAAGAAATCCGCGTGACCACATGCGGTTTTCGCATGCACCACGGTGGGTGCTGCGTTTGCCGCATATCGATGCTACGCAATGGTCTTTGCGCTGCCGCCGGGCTTGTTGGAACCTTGTGGCTTGACACACCGATCCACACACCAGCCTGCCATGCCCCATACCCCTCCTTCACTGAACCGCCGCCATCTCCTCCAAACCGGTCTGGGCGCCGCCGCATGGGCGGCCACAGCGGGTGTACCCGCACTGGCGGCATCGCCCGGCACGCCCGACCTGTCCAAGGTCACGCTGCGCGTTGGCACCTACAAGGGCCTGTGGCGCGCGCTCATTGCCGCATCGGGCCAGGGCAACACTCCCTACCGCATCGAATGGCGCGAGCTGAACAACGGCGTGCTGCACATCGAGGCCCTGAACGGCGACGCGCTGGACCTGGGCTCGGGCAGCGAGATCCCTGCCTTGTTTGCCGCCCGGCAAAAGGCGCAGGTGCGCTTCATTGCCGTGGTGCGCGAAGACCTGAACAACCAGGTCACCCTGGCCCGCAAGGATGCGCCCATCCAGCGCATTGCCGACCTGAAAGGCAAACGCGTGGGCTATGTGCGCGCCACCACCTCGCACTACTACCTGAGCAAGCAGCTGGCCGAAGCGGGCTTGTCGTTTGCCGACATCACGGCCATCAACCTCACGCCGGCCGATGGGCTGTCGGCCTTTGACCGGGGCGACCTTGATGCCTGGGCCATCTACGGCTACAACGGCCAGCTGGCGCGGCTGCGCTACGGCGCCCGCGTGATCAAGACCGGTGTGGGCTACCTGTCGGGCAACTTTCCCATTTATGCCAACCCGCGCGCGGTGGACGACCCCGCGCGCCACGCCGCCATCAGCGACTACCTGCTGCGCCTGCGCCGCGCTTACCAGTGGGCCAACGGCAACTACCTGGACTACGCCCGGGCCCAGTCCGCCGAAACCCGCGTGCCCGTGGGCGACCTGATCGAGCTGTGGAACAGCCGCAGCACCGACTACGACCTGCGCCCCGTGGACGACGCCGTGGTGCAAGGCCACCAGGCGGTGGCCGACACCTTTTTGCAGCTGGGCGTGCTCGACGGCCCCGCGCAAGTGGCGCCCCTGTGGGACCGCAGCTTCAAAAACGTGTTGCGCCCCTTCGCGATCGACAAGGCGGCCTGACACGCACAACCCCCCGCCGCCGCAGCCACACCCCGTGCCACTTTTCGCGTGGCGGGGAGCACCGCTTGCGCTTACCATGCGCCCCTGATTTCCATCAAGGAGCACCCTCCCATGAGCATGAACAAGCGCAACTTCGTCGCCGCCGGCATGGGCCTGGCAGGCCTGTGGACTGCCGCGGGCAGCAGCCACGCCGCCACGCCGGCCAAGGCCCCCAGCGGCCCCACGCTGCTCACCATCAGCGGCGCCATCACCCAGTCCAACCGCGGCGCGCTGGACACCACCATCGACCAGATGATGGGTAAACACGGCATCCAGTTTGACAAGGCCTTCGCGCTGGACGCCGCCGCCCTGGCGCGCATGCCCGCCGTCACCATCAAGCCCACGCTCGAATACGACAGCAAGCCCCACACGCTCAAGGGCCCCCTGCTCACCACCGTGCTAGCCGCCGCCGGTGTGGCAGCGGGCAGCCCCGTGCAACTGGGCCTGCGTGCGGTGGACGGCTACAACGTCAACATCAGCATGGCCGATGCCCAGGCCTACCGCATGATCGTCGCCACCCACATCGACGGCCAACCCATGGCCCTGGGCGGCCTGGGCCCGCAGTGGGCCGTGTACGACGCCGACGTGCTGCCCGCCTTCAAGGACAAGCCAGTGAAGGAACGCTTTGGCCTGTGCCCCTGGGGGCTGTACCACATTGAGGTGAAGAAGGCCTGAGCGGACGCGTGTCATTTCCCACCTGCTTCAACTGCCGCGCCAGCGTCCCGCCAGGTACATCCAGGTGCCTCCGATGCGGCCGGTGGGCAGGCGGCAGTCCTTCCGCGTCGCGAGATGACCTCAGCCCCAGGGAAGCGGGCTGGGGTCTGCCTCCCTATGTTCTGGAAGGCGCTTCATTTCGCTGGGCGTCGCTGCTGGCCCCTTTGTGGGTGCCGCCTTTGGTGATGATCTGGCTTGGGGCCCCTCCCCCGGCAGTGGCCGCCATACTGGCTCTGTTCATCTTCATCCCCGGGCTGTATGTCATCACTAACCTGCCACGCTACTCGCGGTGGGCCAAACTGGTCGCCTCGCTGGGCTATGTGGCGCTGTCTGGCCCCTTGGGTCTAGCTTGCCTGGTTTGGATAGACCGCTTGCTGCAAAAAGCGTAACCCTTGCCTTGCGCGGATTTCGCTCTCATTTGTATAGCTGCCAGCACATGATTTACTAACGCTAAAGCCATATTTCTCCCCAAATCAGCCCCAGCGCAGCCCCATGCGCACCGCCAGCGCCGCCAGCGACCCCGCAGTGGCCAAGCCCACCACCCCCAACCAGCCCCACTGCGCCAGCGCCAGGCTGCCCAGCGCCGCCCCGGCCGACATGCCGATGAACATGCCGGTGAACAGCAGCGCATTGAGCCGGCTGCGCGCTGCAGGGTCGATGCCGTAGACGATGGTCTGGTGCGCCACCAGTGTGGCCTGCACGCCAAAGTCAAAGCCGATGGCACTGACCACAATCAAGCCCAGCTGGGCCTGCGCAGGCAGCAGTGGCGCCAGCGCCATCACCGCAAACGACACGGCGGCCAGCCCGGCGCCATAGCGCGTCACCACCTCAGGCCCACGCTTGTCGGCCAGGCGCCCGGCCAGCGGTGCAGCCAGCGCACCCGCCGCCCCGGCCAGGCCAAACGCACCTGCCGCCGCCGTGCCCAGGTTGAACTGGCTGTGTAGCATCACCGCCAGCGTGGACCAAAACGCGCTGAAGCCCACGGCCAGCAGCCCCTGCGCCCAGGCTGCGCGGCGCAGCGCTGCGTGCTGGCGCCACAGCGCCACCATCGACCCGATCAGCGCGCCGTAGCCCATCTGCGTGGTGGGCGCAAAGCGCGGCAGCCCGCGCCACACCGCCACCGTCAGCAGCGCAATGGCCACTGCAGCCGCCACATACACCGTGCGCCAGCCCCACTGCTGCGCCACAAAGCCGCTGACCACGCGCGACAGCAAGATGCCCAGCAGCAGCCCCGTCATCACCGTGCCCACCATGCGCCCGCGCTGTGAGGCCGGGGCCAGCGTGGCGGCGGCGGGCACCACGTCTTGCGCCACCGTGGCCGCCAGGCCCACGGCCAGGCTGGCCGCCAGCAGCGCGCCCATGCCGGGCGCCAGGCCGCTCAGCAGCAGGGCCAGCATCAACGCGATGGACTTGATGACGATGATGCGGCGCCGGTCAAACCGGTCACCCAGCGGCGCCAGCAGCAAGATGCCCAGCGCATACCCCAGCTGCGTGAGCGTGGGCACCAGCCCCACCACGCGGCTGTCGGCCTGCATATCGGGCCCCAGCACGCCCAGCATGGGCTGGCTGTAGTACAGCGACGCCACGCTGAGCCCCGCCGTAGTCGCCAGCAGCAACAAGAGCGGCGCACTCACCGCCCCCTCCGCAGGCGGCGCCACCGGGGCCAGCCCCGCTGCACCGCTTGCATGCACGTTTTGAATGGAAGGCATCACAACACCATTGGTTAAAAAGGAATGGTGCGATTGTTCTAGCCCACCGCCGCGTTGGGTAGTAGGCTGAATTGCAGATTCGTTATACGCTTGGCGTATGACCAACACCCTGCCAGCCCTGCAACCCGGCGCCGACCGCATCGAGCTGATGCAGACCTTTGTCCGCATCGTCGAGGCCGGCAGCCTGTCTGCCGCCGCCGAGCAACTGGGCACCAGCCAGCCCACCGTGAGCCGCCGCCTGCAGGCGCTGGAGCGCAGCCTGGGCATCAAGCTGCTGCAGCGTTCCACCCATGTGATGAAGTTGACGGAAGACGGCGACCGCTGCTTTGCCCACGCCAAGGCCCTGCTGGAAGACTGGCGCGCCATGGAAGACGACCTGCGCGGCACGGCCGACACCCCGCGCGGCACCCTGCGTGTGCTGGCGCCGCACGCCTTTGGGCAAGACCAGTTCATCGCCCCGCTGATGGCCTACCTGCGCCGCTACCCCGAGGTGGACGTGGAATGGATGCTGCACGACCGCCGCCCCAACTTCATCGCCGAAGGCATCGACTGCGCCATCCAGGTCGGCGCGGTGGACGACCCCAGCGTGGTCGCTGTGCGCCTGGCCGAGGTGCCTCGCATCGTGCTGGCCGCCCCCGCGCTGATGGCCGGGCGCCCCACGCCCCAGCACGCACAAGACCTGCAGCCGCTGCCCTGGCTGGCCCTGAGCACCTTCTACCGCCGCGAGGTCACGCTGACCCAAGAGCCCGGCGGCGAAGCCCACACCTTCGGCATCACGCCCCGTTTGGCCACCGACAGCCTGTACGCCCTGCGCAGCGCCGCCCTGGCCGGACTGGGGGCGTGCATTTCATCGGCATGGATCGTGGACAACGATGTGCGGCAGGGGCACTTGCTGCACTTGGTGCCCAACTGGCACGCGGCGCCGCTGCCGGTGTACTTGGTGTACCCGTATGCGCGGTTTTATCCGGCAAGGCTGCGGTTGTTTTTGGAGGCGATGCGGGGGGCGATGCCGGGGTTGGTGGGAATGAGGGCTGTGGGGTGAGGTGGCGAAGTGTGGGCCCAAATCGGCCAAAAAGGTCAAGACGCAGTTCCTGATCACTAGAAGCTCGCATTCCATTCGAGACCGAAACACATTTCTCGTGCTCGCACACTACTTGCGAACAGCCTTAATTGTTTCGATCACAAGATCTTTGATGCCACCGACATCCAAGGGCGAACTGACCTCATGGGGTTCAACCTGTCGGCCAAAGTAGCTTTTCGTCAACGCCTCACGTATCTCAACCTTCTTCTCTTCAGGCATCAACTCGATGAACGGGCCAATCGAGGCGAGCTCTAGTTCAGTCTGGCGAGCGCGGTCGGAATTTGAACGATGCCGCGCTGATTCGCGGGCCGTGTACCAAGCTGGTGCCGTAATTGCAATTGCGTATAGCAACCTGATAGCGACGGAAAGGAGACTCTCTGTACTCAGCGGTTCATGCCAGAACTTATAGAAGGTCATACCGGCCAACGAAATTCCCGCTCCAAAAAAGATGACCGTCGCCCAGCGCCAGAAGTTTGCATCTTTGGCTTCGGCATTGGCGATCTGCTGATAGTTTCCGGTCACGCCAATATTGCCAACCACCTGAACAATACGAGCTGCCTCTTGCCGCTTGGTATCGATCTGCTTCAGAAGGTCAGTGGTTTGTGTTCCAAGATCAGCTACTAGAGAGTCAAAGACCACCTTGTGCTCATCGGATAACCTCTTGACCTCATTGCTCAGCTTTTCGATTTCAGCCCTACCTTCGTGCCGCTGCCTCTCCGCTGCAGCTTCAAAGTTCTTTCCGCGCTCAATCTCCCTGTCTGCAAACTCCTTCTGCAGATTCGCCACCGTTGCCATGGCCTCAGCACGCTCGCGTGTCGCAGCATCTGTTTGAGACTGCAACTGATTAGTGAGCGAATCTGCTTGCGCACGGATGGCAGCGAACCTACTTTCGAGTTCCGTGCGTTGAGCGTTCAATTGCCGGACTGTTTCAACCGACGCTTGGGCTTGCTTCGCCACAATCGCCGACAGCGACTCTTCCCCCACTGAGTCGATCTGCTGGGGCAAACCCCAAAGAAGAGGCATGACGTTCTGATCAAACTGCGCCGCAGCATTGACGATATGCCCAGAGTTGCGGTTAGCTAGAAAGTTGGACAACTCGCTGACCGGCTGCTGAAGCTGTGCCTGCATATTTGAGATTGCTACGCTGCTTGCCAGCGTGGCTGGCACTGTGTCGAGCAAAGACGCAATAAGACGCGTCAGTCCAAATACCTTGTCACGCGCGAACGCAATCGGCTCGTTCTCTGCCACCGAAGGGTCGACGAATTCTTCACGCCCTTCCATATCGAGAATCTGAGCAAGCAGGGCGCGAATCGGGTGGTCTCGGTAGAGGGCATGCGTCATAGGGGGACAAGTCTATCGTTTGGTCTGCACTCAAAGTTAGCGTATGACGGGTTCGAAGTGCGCTATTTTTCGGCCCTTGCGCTGCTACACGCAGAGGAACAGAGAAGAGCATTCGCTCTCAACCTCATAGCAAGTACCACATATGTATCAAACTTCATCGCAATATTTAGCATTCAATCTGCCTCAAAAGCATGCTCCAGCCCTGAAGTGTTCAGCCTTCACAAGCGCATCGCGTCGGCCTCAACTGCGCGCCCCGCCTGTTGTTACCCTAAAGCGCAAGCCGCCCAATACGCGCAGCCGCCACCCTCACATGGCGCAGCAACTCGGCTCTGCACCCGTCAAAACCCGCACTGAATCCTTGGTCGCCCTCCAACCGCCGAACAAACACCTGCGCCATCGCAAGCGCCTCTTTCCACGCCGCCGCACTGACCTGCTCCCCCACCGTCAGTTCCAGCGCCCGGTTCGGCAAACCTCCCCCCGCCGTGGGTGCAAACGCCATGGGCGTCATGTCATACGCAGGCGCCAGTTCGTAAGGCCTGCGCCCTTCTGACAAGCACGACAGATTGCCGCTGTGCATGTCGGTGTTGCCGATCAGGGTGCCAAACGCCCACAGCAGGCAGGCCGTGTCAACGGCTTGGGGGGTGATGACACCCTCCTTCAGCAACGCTCTGGCGATCACCGGCCAGTTGCCGCCGCTGCCGACAAACTCGGCGTCCAGCGCCGCGAAGGAATGCAGTGCCCTTCGCCCGCGCGCACCCAGCCGGTCAAACCGCTGCACCTCCAGAAACCGTTGGGTGCCGTGCGTCCAGGTCACTGACTGCGCGGCAGCCACGCCGTGGTCGCGCAGCACTTGCAGGGCAATGTGTTCGGCCAGCAATAGGTCGCGCCAGCGGGCGCTGACGGGGGTGTCGAGTTCTGCAGTGAACTTGACCATTACGTGCGCGGCGGTGCCATCGGCTTGCTCTGCGTAGGCGGTGAACTTGGGCTGCTCGCCGGCGGCTGACGAGCCCGCCACTTCGCCGCGTGCGGCCAGGTCGGCCAGTTGGGCGTAGGTGTGCAGCTTTTGCGCGGCTGCAATCGGCACGGGGTCGGGCGCGTTGACGAACTGGTCGCGCGCGGTGGGGCCGATGAGCAGGTTGCCGGGCATGTCGTCGCCCTGGTCCAGGATGGCGCGCAGCGCGTGGGTGTCGCTCCAGTCGCCCAGCCGCTCGGGCAAGCCCAGGCGCTGGCCGTGCCGCTGGCAGTAGGCGCGCCCCAGGTAGCCCTGCGGGCGCATGTCAAAAATCCACCACGGCAGGCCGTCGCTGTGCAGCCGGGCCCCGCCCGCCTCGACCATCACAAAGCCCTGCGGGCACACCGGGACCAGGGTGCCCAGGGTTTCCAGCGCGCCCTGGGGGGTGACGCGGTACACGGTCGCCTTTAGGTCGGCGCGCTGGGGATCGCGCAACGTGTATTGAATAGATCTGGCGGCGCCAAAAGGCACCACTTCGTCACCCAGCGCGCTGAGTGCGCGGGAGACGGTGGGCTGGCTGACCTGCAGCGCCTGGGCCAGCGCCTGTCCCTTGGCGGGGCCGGTGCGCAGGAGGGGGCGGATGGCGTTGGCGTAGGTCTGGGCGGCGGAGGGCATGGCCTAAGGATACGCCGTTTGAATGGAAAATTGAATAGATAAAAGAATAGATAAAGCAGGCTGAATGGACTCTCCGGGCTCGCCCGACTACGCAGGCAACCGCACCGCAGCCTCCCGCAACGCCTCGGCAAACGCCATCGCCGCCGGTTGCTGCTGCGTGCCCCGGCGGTAGGCCAGGTACAGGTCCAGGTGCACCACGGGCTCGCGCAGCATGGCCACGCCCAGGCCCTGGCGCAGGCATTCTTCCAGCGCGAACGAGGGCACGATGGCGCTGCCACGGCCTGCGCGCACCATGCCGATGAGGGTGCCGATCAGGTTCATGCGGGGGCGCTCCTGGTGGGCCAGGCCCAGGCGGGAGAGCTGCTTTTCAATCACCACCTGGATGGGGTTGCCCGACGGCAGGCTGACCAAGGGCACGTCTTTGAGGCGGCTCCAGGGCTGGCTGTCGGACAGCTGGCCGCTGGTGTGCGCCGCATCGGGCGGGCTGATGCGCATGAGGCGGAACTTGCACAAGGGCTGGCGCGACAACCCCACGGCGGGTTTGACGAAGAAGCCAAACCCGATATCGGCCTCGCCGTCGAGCACGCGCTGGCGCACGGTGCCCACCTCGACATCACTGAGCTGCACCTGCACACCGGGGTGGCTTTGCGCAAAACCGCGAATCACCTCGGGCAGCAGGCTGGCCGAGATCATGGGCGTGGCCGCCACCAGCAGGCGCGAGCGCACGGCGGCCTCGTTGCCATCCAGCACGGCGCCCAGGGCGCGCAGCTCGCCCACCACGCGCTCGGCCACGGGCTGCAGGCGGCGCCCGGCCTCGGTCAGCGTGATCGACCGGGTGGTGCGGTCAAACAAGCGGGCGCCCACCTGGTCCTCCAGCTCCTTGACCAGCATGCTCATGCCCGAGGGCGACAGGTGCACCTGCTCGGCCGCCTTGGCAAAGCTTTGCAGGCGCGTCACCTCCAGAAAAGCGTGGAGCTGGCGGGTGCTGACATTCATCAGTTTTGATGAAGAATTCATCAGAATTTTCCGTTTGATCAATGTCAAGAGTGTCGTTGTAATCGACCCGCAACGCCCTTTCAACGACTAAAGAGACAAGCCCCATGTTCGATCAGCCTTCATTGCGTGCCAACGCGCACCCGCCCTCCCCCCAACGCCGCAGCCTGGTGCTGGGCGCGCTGGCCGCCACGGCTGCAGCCGCCACGCCCAGGGCCTGGGCGCAGACGGGTGCTGATGCACCGGTGCGGCTGGTGGTGCCGTTCACGCCCGGCACGGGCATTGACCTGATTGCGCGGCAGATTGCGCAGCCGCTATCTGACCGGCTCAAGCGCCCGTTTTTTGTGGAGAACAAGGCGGGTGCGTCCGGCATCATCGGCACCCAAGAGGTGGTGCGCGCTGCGCCCGACGGCACCACGCTGCTGGTCAGCGTGAACACGCTGGTGATGAACATGGCGCTGTACCCCAAGCAGGGCTTTAACCCGCTGACGGACCTGGTGCCGGTGAGCCAGACGAGCTGGGGGCAACTGCTGCTGGTGGCGTCTGCCGGGTCGAAGATCGAATCGCTCAAGGACCTGATGGACCGCGCCCGGGCCAAGCCCGGCTCGCTCAACTACGGCTCGCCCGGTGCGGGCACGCCGCATCACTTGGCGATGGAGCTGCTGAAAAACCGGGCCAAGATTTCGCTCACCCACATCAGCTACCGGGGCACCGCCCCGGCCGTAACGGACCTGCTGGGTGGGCAGATCGACGCGATGTTCTTGCCCATCCACGTGGCCTTGCAGCATGTGAAGGCGGGCAAGCTGAAGGCGCTGGCCATCAGCTCTGACACGCCGCACCCGCTGCTACCCGAGGTGCCGTCACTCGGCACGCTGAAGCTGGGCGACCTGAACGTGGACATGTGGTACGGCGTGTTTGCCCCCGCAGGCACACCCCGCGCCATGGTGGACCGGCTCAACACCGAGCTGCGCGACGTGCTGGCCTCGCCCGCCGTGGCCAAGTCGTTCGAGACCCAGGGCATGACGCCCGCCCACAGCTCGCCAGACGCCTTCCAGAAGCTGGTGACGGCGGACGCCAAGCGCTGGGCCGATCTCATCAAGGCCCAGGGCATCACCGCCGAGTAACTACGACTCGCCCCGCACCACACAGCAGCGCGCAGCGCAGCACAGCACTGCGCAACCCCGCATCGCGACCCGTACCGAACCGAATCGAACAAAACCAACAACATGAACCAGCAAGCAACCGTGGCGCCGCAGCAAGACGCCGAAGTGATCATCGTGGGCGGCGGCCCCGTCGGCATGGGCCTGGCCATTGAGCTGGGCCAGCGCGGCGTGAGCGTGATCGTGGTGGAGCGCTATGTGCAGCCCCAGCCCATCCCCAAGGGGCAGAACCTCACGCAGCGCACCATGGAGCACTTTCACTTCTGGGGTGCCGAAAAGCAGCTGCGCGCGGCGCGCACCATCCCGGTGGAATACGGCATTGGCGGCCTGACCGCACACGGTACGCTGCTGGGGCCCTACAGCTACGACTGGCTGCAGCGCGACCTCGTCAAGCCCTACTACTTCACGGCCAACGAGCGGCTGCCGCAGTACGCCACCGAGGCGGTGCTGCGCCAGCGCGTGGCGCAACTGCCGTCGGTGCAGACCCTCTACGGCTGGGAGACCAGCACCGTGGCGCAAGATGATGCGGGCGTGTCCGTCACCATCCAGCAACGCGGCGATGGCAAGGCCCAGCGCGTGCTGCGCGGCGCCTATGTGGTGGGGTCGGACGGGGCGCGGTCGGTGGTGCGCGAGCAGGCGGGCATCACCCACACCCGCACCGACCACGACCGCATGATGGTGCTGCTGGTGTTCAAGTCGCAAGGCCTGCACCAGCTGCTGGAGCGCTACCCCGGCAAGTCTTACTACAACGTGCTGCAGCCCGAGCTGAAGGGCTACTGGAAGTTTCTGGGCCGGGTGGACCTGGGCAGCACCTGGTTCTTTCACGCCCCGGTGCCGCCAGGCACCACCAAGGACAACTTTGACTTTGCCGCCTACCTGCACGAGGCGGTAGGCGCGGAGTTTGAAGTGGAGTTTGAGCACATCGGCTTTTGGGACCTGCGCTTCATGCTGGCCGACAGCTATCGCAAGGGCCGGGTGTTCATCGCGGGTGATGCCGCCCACAGCCACCCGCCCTACGGCGGCTATGGCGTGAACTCGGGCCTGGAAGACGCGCGCAACCTGGGCTGGAAGCTGGCCGCCACGCTGCAAGGCTGGGGCGGCGAGCGCCTTCTGGACTCGTACGACGCCGAGCGGCGCCCGGTGTTTGCGTCCACCATCAACGACTTCATTGCGCGGTCCATCGAGACCGACAAGGAGTTCCTGGACACCTACGACCCGGCGCGCGACCGGGCCGCGTTTGAGGCCGCGTGGCAAGCGCGCGCCCAGGGCGCAGTGGGCGAGGTGCATGCGTTTGAGCCGCACTACGAGGGCTCGGGCATCGTGTGGGGCAGCGAGGGCCGCACCACCAGCGCCAAGGGCTCGCACCAGTTCACGGCGCGGCCGGGCCACCACCTGGCGCCCGCCACGCTGCCCAGCGGGCGCAACGTGTTTGAAGAGCTGGGCGCAGGATTTTCGCTGCTGGTGGTGGGTGGCGACGGCGCGCATGCGACCTCAGTGCAGGCCTTTCGCGAGGCCGCGGCGGGCCTGGGCCTTCCGCTGCGGCTGGTGGACTGTGGCGACGGGGGCGAAGGCACCGAGCCCGCACGCTATGGCGCACCGCTGGTGCTGGTGCGGCCCGACCAGTTTGTGGCCTGGATGGCGCCTGCTGGCGGCCCCGTGGTGACCGCCGAGCAAGCCCGCGACGTTCTGGCGCGCGTGGCGGGGTAACCGCACGGGCGAGGCCGCTGCGTTAGCGGCAACGCCCAGCCCGGAAGTGATCCAGGCCAGGGCGCGATCCAGGCCGGGGCGCCAGGCAGCCAATCGCTCAGGCGGCCTTGCGCAGCGCGGCGGGCGCAACCGGTGTCTGCTGCCCGTCGCGCTCTGCCACCTTGGCGCGCACCAGGGGCAGCAGCTCGCGGCCGTACTCGATGGCGTCCACCAGCGGGTCAAAGCCACGGATCAGGAAGGTGGTGATGCCCAGGTCGTAGTACTTGAGCAGTGCGTCGGCCACCTGCTCGGGCGTACCCACCAGCGATGTGGAGTTGGACCGGCCGCCCAGCTCGCGCGCAATGGCCGTCCACAGGCGTTCGTCCACGCGGTCGCCCTTGGCGGCGTCGGCCAGCAGGCGCTGCGCGCCTTCGCTCTGCTGCGGGCCCACGCCGCGCGAGTAGCCTTGGCTCACACGCAAACGGCGCGTGTCTTCCAGAATGCGTTCGGCCTTGGCCCAGGCTTCGTCCTCGGTCTTGCCCAGGATGGGGCGGAACGAGATGCTGAAGTCCACATGCCGGCCCTGCAAGGTGGCCTCGGCGCGCACACGGCGCACCAGGTCGCCCGCCTGGGCCAGCGACTCGCCCCACAGCGCGTACACGTCGGCATGTTTGCCGGCCACCTGCAGCGCGGGTGCAGAGGCGCCACCAAAGTAGATGGGCACGCGCTGGCCTTGCAGGGGCTTGACTTCCGACACCACGCCCTTGGCGCGGTAGTAGGTGCCTTCGTGGTCAAAGGGTTTGTCTTCGGCCCACACGCGGCGCAGAACGGTGAGGTATTCGTCGGTGCGCGCATAGCGCTCGTCGTGGTTCAGGAAGTCGCCATCGCGCTGCTGGTCTTCGTCCGAGCCGCCGCTGATGTAGTGCACGGCCAGGCGGCCGTTGGTGTAGTGGTCCAGCGTGGCCAGCTGGCGCGCGGCCAGCGTGGGCGCAACAAAGCCGGGGCGGTGCGCCAGCAGGAACTTGATCTTGTCGGTGACCGATGCCGCGTACGTGACGGTCAGCAGCGTGTCGGGGCTGGACGAGCTGGCAGGCACCAGGATGCGGTCAAACCCCGCGTGCTCGTGCGCCTGGGCAAACACGCGCACATAGGCGGGGTCCACCGCCGGGCCCTTGCGGGCGATGGTTTCAGAGACTTCGTGCGGCTGGATCATGCCGATGAACTGGACGGGCATAGCGGGCTCCTGTGGCGATGGGGTGAAACAAGGTGGGGTGAATGGTTGGCAACGTCACGCGTGCGGGACTGCAGCCATGATCTGCCTGCCCCTGGCGCGCGCCAACGAAGAAAAACGCGTTTGCAAAGTTGTGCGGCGCATAGGCCCCGCTGTGCACGGCGATGGGGTGCACCGCCGCCGTGCGCGCCGCTATGCTGTGGCGGGTTGTCATCCAGACTCCGCCGCCTGGCCGCCAGCGTCGGCATGGTCGGCCAGTGCGTTGCCGACCTGCACGTCTGGCCCTGGCCTCTGGCCTCTGACCGCTGGCTCCTCGCTCCTCACTCCTCACAATGGCCAGCCCACTTCGCATCCAGAAAGGACCCAACCCACCATGCTCTCGCACGTTTTTGTTGGCATCACAGATTTCGAGCGCGCCCTGGCGTTCTACCGGCCGGTGCTGGCCTCGCTGGGCATTCAGGAGCGCTTTTGCGAAGCCGAGCGGCCCTGGGCGGGCTGGGAGTCCACCCCCGGCCCCCGGCCGCTTTTTGTGATTGCCCGCCCGTTCAACGGCGAGGTGCCCCACCCTGGCAACGGGCTGATGGTGGCCTTCATGGCCGCCACGCGCAGCCAGGTGGACGCGGCCCATGCGCTGGCGCTGAGCCTGGGCGGCCAGTGCGAGGGCCGCCCCGGGCTGCGGCCCGAGTACCACGCCAACTACTACGGCGCGTATTTTCGGGACCCGGACGGCAACAAGCTGTGTGTGGCGTCGCACGGACAGGCGTAGCGCAGGGTGGCACCGGGCGGGAGCCCCCTGCGCTGCATATCTAAGGAAAAATGGCCTCAAGCGCTAGTCGATAAAGCGCTGGCCGCTATCCTTTTGAGAGCAATCTGAACGCGACCCAGGCGTTCGCTCGCAGCCCGGTGGCAACACGCTGGTGGCGGGCGCTGTCAGTGCGGGAAACCGCCCCGCACCAGCCGCACGGGCTCTGCGTCCATGCGGCGAATCAGCGCCTGCAGGCCATCGCCCGCAGCGTTGGCAGCTACATCGGCAGAAGGCAGCTGCTGGGCCGCTGGCGCAGTGCGGCAGACCAGATCGTCCTCCGACCATGCGGCCTTGCCCGGCTGGCCCCGTGCGCGCAGCCAGCCCGCGCGGTCTGCGATGAGCTGGTGGCCGGGCAGGTCGCTGGCGGGAATGCCCAGCACCAGGGCCAATGCCAACGGCGCTGCGGTATCGGTGGTCAGGCATTCCGCATCGGCGGCAGCAGCATCGGGAGTGTGCGGCGCGCCGGGCCCGGGGTGCGCCACCACCAGCGAGACAAGGCGTGGGTCATCGGCGGGCAAGGGGCTGCCGCTGCCTGGCAGCACCACGCGCAGCCGCTGCCCCACCAGGCTGCGCGCCGTGTGCTGGCGCCCCTGGCGGCACAGCACGGCCACGTCGGGCAGGCGCACGGGGCGGTCCCAGGTGCCCGATTCGCGCAGCATCTGGCCCGCGGCATGGGCTTGCAGGTAGTCCAGCACCTCCCACACCTGGGCGTCGGTGAGCTGCGTGGTGCCAAAGCCGGGCATGGTCTGCGCGCCGTTGCGGCCCTGCATGCCGTGGCGCACACGCCAGAAGAGTTCGCCATCCAGCCGCTTCCACAGCAGCGCGCCGTTCAGGTTGGGCGGCCACATGGCCAGCCGGGCTGCATCGGGCCCTTCGCCGTTGGCACTGGCGCCGTGGCAGCGCACGCAATGCTGCTGGTACACCGCCTGGCCGCGCACGATGCCCTGCGCAGTGAAGCCCGTGGGTGACTGGTGCAGGCTGGTGGCCACGGCGGGCGTCAGCAGCAGGTGGCGATGGGGCCAGGGCGCAAACACCACCAGTGCAGCGGCCAGCCACCACAGCGGCTTGCGGCCGCGCCGCCACGCCACAGATACCGCCAGCGCCAGCAGCGCCACACCCACACACAGCAGCGACAGCAGCACGCGCCGCGCGTGGCCGGCATCCACCACCAGCATCTCGGCGGCCACACGGTGCGCAAACGGCCAGGCGGGCTGGCCGTGCACATCGGGCGTCAGGCCCACCACATGCAGCAGCGCGCGCAGGCCCTGCTGGGTGGCCTGCAGGCCTTCGAGCAGAGCGGCCAGCCACTCGGGCGGCACCGACAACCAGGCCAAGGCGGCGGCTACCAGCTGGCGTCCAGCCCCAGCAACGCCAGCGCCTCGTGGCGCAGGGCCGCCAAGCGTGGGTCGCCCCGGTGGCGCGGGTACGGCAGGTCGTTGACCAGCACCTGCTTGACGCGCGCAGGCCGGTCAGAGAACACCACCACACGCTGCGCCATGAACAGCGCTTCTTCCACATCGTGCGTGACGAGCAAGGCCGAGAAACCCGCACGCTGCCACAGCTGCACCAGCTCGGTCTGCATGGACAGGCGCGTGAGCGAGTCGAGCTTGCCCAGCGGCTCGTCCAGCACCAGCAAGGTGGGGTCGTTGACCAGCGCACGCGCCAGCGCCACGCGCTGCGCCATGCCGCCCGACAGCTGGTGCGGGAAGGCCTTGGCAAAGTCCTGCAGCCCGACCAGGGCCAGCGCTTCGTCCACGCGGTGGCGCTGGGATTTGAGGATGCCGCGCGCCTGCAGGCCCAGGGCCACGTTGTCCCACACCGTGCGCCAGGGGAACAGCGTGGGGTCCTGAAACACCACGATGCGCGACGGGTCGGGCTGGGTGATGGGGGCGCCATCCTGAAGCAGCTCGCCGGTGGTGGCGGGCTCCAGCCCCGCCACCAGGCGCAGCAGCGTGCTCTTGCCGCAGCCGCTGGGGCCCAGCAGGGCCACGAACTCGCCGGGTGCTATGGACAAGTCCAGCTCGTCGATCACGTGCAGCGGGCCTGCGGGCAGGTCAAACCAGTGGCTGACATTGCGCACGTCAATGCGTGCGCCGGTCACACTGGCCGCCGTGGAGATTTCCGGAACCGTCGCGGAACTCACCATTTCACCACCCCCTTCTGCCACGACAGCACCCTGTCGCGCAGCACAAACAGCAGCGTGATCACGCCCGAGAACAACAGCGCCATCACGATGAGCGCCGCATACATGTTGGGATACGCCGCCCAGCCCTGCGCCCAGGTGAGGTACCAGCCCAGGCCCGCTTTCACGCCCAGCATCTCGGCCACCACCAGGGTGGAGAACGCCGCGCCCAGGCCCATGAACAGGCCCACAAACACCTGCGGCAGCGCCGCCGGGATGGCCACGCGCAGCACCAGAAACCAGGGCGACGCGCCCATGGTGCGGGCCACGTCATAAAAGTTCTTGTGCACCCCGGCCACGCCCGACCAGGTGAGGATGGCCACCGGGAAGGCCGTGCCCAGCGCAATCAAAAAGATCGCCGTGGACCAGCTGGACGGAAAGAAATAGAAGCTGACCGGCAGCAGCGCGGTGGTGGGCACCGGGCCCAGGATGCGCAGCACCGGGTGGATCCAGTAACTGGCCTGGCGCGACCAGCCGATCAGCACGCCCGTGACAAAACCTGCCGCTGCTCCAATCGCAATGCCCAGCGCCAACAGGCGGATGGAGGCGCCCGCGCTCTCCAGGAGGCGCGGCCAGTCGGTGGCGTACACCTCCACCAGGCTTTGGGGCGGTGCAAAGAAGGGCGGCGGCAGCGTGCCCAGCTTGGCGGTGAACACCTCCCACACCCCCAGGCCGACGGCAATGGCCACCAGCCACGGTCCGGCCGCACGCACGCGGCGCACCACGGCAGCCAGCGGACGGGCCAGCACGGTCAGCGCCAGCAGCAGTGCCGACACCCCACCCGCACCCCAGGCGAACTCTTCGGTAAACGCCCATTCGCTGAAACCCGCTGGCTTGTTGGGCCACAGGCCCGTGAGCAAGGCCAGCCCCGCCCAAGCCACGGCGGCGGCCAGCCCCGCCCACCAGACCCCCTGGGCCGCTTTGGCCGCCTTGAAGTCAGGCGCGGTGGCAGGCTGCGCACCCGCAGCACGGGGCGCACCGGATGATGGGCTGGGCGCACGCAGCGGGGGCTGCGAGGGCTTGGGGCTGATGCCCGGCGGGGCGCCCAGGATGTTGTCGGCAACAGTGCTCATGGAGAGGGTCCTTGCACGGAATGGGAGGAGGCTCAGGCCAGCACGTCAGCGTGGACGTGGGCCGCGAAGCGCGCAGGGTCGGTGCCGGGCTTGAGCACGCCCACCAGCTTGAAGTCGCGGGCATAGAACTCGATCTCCTGCCGCAGCGCCGTGCCCACCGGGTGGCTGCGGTGCGTGAGCGTGCCCAGCACGGCGCGCAGGTCCTCCTGCGGCACCTTGGAATACGGGCTGAAGATGCGCGCCGTTTCGTTGGGGTTGTCGGCCACGAAGTCCGAGGCCTCGATGATGGCGCGGGTCAGCGCGGCTGCCGTGCCCTTGTCGTTGCGCACCATGGCGCCGCTCACGCCCAGCACGCAGCAGGTCTTGGCTGCGTATTCGCCCGACAGGTTGGACGCCAGGTCCACCAGGCCCTTGGTGCGGCGCTGGATCAGCAGCAGGTTGGGGTCGCCATCGGCAATGGCCTGGGCCTCGCCTTTTTCCACCGCCAGGCCCAGCATGTCGCCGGGGAACTGGCGCCAGGTCACGTCCTTTTCAGGGTTCAGCCCGGCCTTGGTCAGCAGCACCGAAAAGAAGTTCTTGCCGGGGCTGTTGAGGTCCGACACCGCAATGGTCTTGCCCTTGAGCTTTTGCAGGCTGGTCACGCCCGCCGCCTCGTAGCCCACCAGGCGCGAGCAGCCGCCGTGCGAGCTGCCCACCAGCTTCACGTCAAAGCCCGACTCCAGCGGCTTGATCCAGCGGTGCACCATGCCCAGGCCCGCGTCGGCCTTGGAGGTGGCGATGGTTTCCAGCAACTGGTCGGTGGAGCCCGCAAAGTTGATCAGCTCGACCTTGAGGCCATGTTTTTCAAAAATTCCGCGCTCGATGGCGACCGGCGCGGCCGACAGGCAGATGGCGTTGGCGTTCCACGCCAGCTTTACTTCGCGCAGCTTGCCGGCGGCCAGCACGTGGCTGCCCACCACACTCGACGCCCCCACCACGCTGGCCGCGCCCGCTGTCTGCAACAGCTGCCGGCGCGTCCAGCGCCCTCCCACCCCACCTTGGTTTTGAAGCTTGCTCATGTTGTGCCCTTTTGGTTGTCAAATCCTGATCGGCGCTGCGATTGCCCGTGAATTCCTGTGGATGCCTGCGAGCCGGTCCGCACCGCCGTTACGATGGATTGGCATTGAACTGAAAGACGCCTCGCAACAGAACGAAGAAAAACAGGGATGCATATGCAAAACACGCAACACACGGGCAGCCCGGGCGCTGGTGCAATACCGGGCATGAGTGCATTGCCCAACCCATCGACCCCACCCACGTCCCCCTCCGCCCCCCACACCGCCCGCCTGCGCCACTTTGTGCAGCAGCTGGCCGCGCTGGTGGAGCAGCGCCTGCCCGAGCCCGACACCCTGGCCCAGGGCGCCACGCTGCTGCGCACGCTGGTGGCCCACGACGACTGGCTGCCCGACACCTATGCCCAGCCCCACCCCGAGCGCTACCAGCAGTACCTGCTGCATGCCGATGCGCTGGGGCGCTTTTCGGTCGTGAGTTTTGTGTGGGGCCCGGGCCAGGCCACGCCCATTCATGACCACACCGTGTGGGGCCTGATCGGCATGCTGCGCGGCGCTGAGGATTCGCAGGCCTATGCCCGCACGCCCGACGGCCGCTGGGCACCGCAGGGCGCGCCCGTGCGGCTGCAGCCGGGCCAGGTGGAGGCCGTCTCGCCCAACGCCCCTGCCATAGGCGATGTGCACCGCGTAAGCAACGCGTGGGAGGGCCACACCTCCATCAGCATCCACGTGTACGGCGCCAACATTGGCGCGGTGCAGCGCAGCGTGTACCTGGAGGACGGCACGCGCAAGCCGTTCATCTCGGGCTACAGCAACAGTACCCTGCCCAACCTCTGGGACCTGTCCAAAAACCCTGCACCGGCTGCCTGAAGCCGATCCGACCCAACACCAAGACCATGACCGCTCCCGCCCTGCCCCAGACTTCGTTCCACCAGGTTCGCGAGGCTCTGCTCGCCCGCCAGGAAATCGCCTTGCTCGACGTGCGCGAGGAAGACCCGTTTGCCCAGAGCCACCCGCTGTTCGCCGCCAACCTGCCCGCCGGCAAGATCGAGCTGGATGCGTGGACGCGCATTCCGCGCCGCGACACCTTCATCGTGGTGTACGACAACGGCGAAGGCCTGGCCGAGCCCGCCGCGCGCAAGCTGCAGCAGCTGGGCTACACGCAGGTGACGCTGCTGGCCGGTGGCCTGCAGGGCTGGCGCGATGCGGGCGGCGAGCTGTTCATCGACGTGAACGTGCCCAGCAAATCGTTTGGCGAGCTGGTGGAGGCAGAGCGCCACACGCCCTCGCTGGCGGCCGAAGAGGTGCAGGCGCTCATCAACGCCCAGGCCGATGTCGTGGTGCTGGATGCGCGCCGGTATGACGAGTACCACACCATGAACATCCCCACCGGCGTGAGCGTGCCCGGCGCGGAGCTGGTGCTGCGCGCGCAGGCACTGGCGCCCAACCCGGCCACGCAGATCATCGTGAACTGCGCGGGCCGCACGCGCAGCATCATCGGCACGCAGTCGCTGGTGAACGCGGGCATCCCCAACCCGGTGGCGGCCTTGCGCAACGGCACCATCGGCTGGCTGCTGGCCGGCCAGATGCTGGAGCGCGGCGCCACCCGCCGCTTTGACCCCGCCGTGCATGCCGACCGCGAGCGCGCGCCCCAGCAGGCGCGCAGCGTGGCCGACCGCGCGGGCGTGCAGCGCGCCACCCGCGCCGACCTGGCGCGCTTTGGGGCCGAGGCGCAGCGCACCACCTACCTGCTGGATGTGCGCACGCCCGAAGAATTTGCCGCAGGCCACCTGCCCGGCTTTCGCAACACGCCCGGCGGCCAGCTGGTGCAGGAGACCGACCACACCGCCGCCGTGCGTGGCGCGCGCATCGTGCTGGTGGATGACGACGGGGTGCGCGCGAACATGAGCGCATCGTGGCTGGCGCAGATGGGCTGGGACGTGTGGGTGCTGGACGGGGCGCCCGCCGCCGACTTCAGCGAGACCGGCGCCGTGGCCAACACCGTGCCCGAGCCCGAAGGCCCCATTGCCTGGGTCACGCCCGCGCAACTGGCGGCCTGGCTGAACGAAGAAAGCAAAGAGCGCCCCGGCCACACCGCCGTGCTGGACCTGACCACCAGCGCCAACTATGTGCAGCGCCACATCCCGGGCGCGTGGTTCGTGATCCGCTCGCAACTGGCGCAGGCCGTGGCCAGCATTCCCAAAGCGCAGCGTTATGTGTTGACCTGTGGCAGCAGCCTGCTGGCACGCTATGCCGCGCAGGACCTGGCCCGCCTGACGGGTGGCGCCGAGGTGGTGGTGCTGGAGGGTGGCACGCTGGCCTGGATCGCCCAAGGCCTGCCGCTGGAGCATGGCGAGACGCGCCTGGCCTCGCCACGCATCGACCGCTACCGCCGCCCGTACGAAGGCACCGACAGCCCGCGCGAGGCGATGCAGGCCTACCTGGACTGGGAGTTCGGGCTGGTGGAACAACTGGGGCGCGACGGCACCCACGGGTTCCGGGTGATCTGATCCACTATCGATTTAATAGCTGCCAGCGCATGATTCACTAGCGCTACCGGCTGATTTCTCTAAAAACCCACTCCGGGGCGCCCCCAGGGCGCTCACAACGCCCCGTACCGCCACGACACGTTCATCGCCAGCACCTCGCCCTGCGCCAAGCTGCGCAGGCCGGGCTGGCCCGGTTGGTGGAAAGCATCGATGGGCTGGGTGATGGGCTCAAAGCAGAACGCCGGGCCCTGTGGCGGGCGGTACACCAGGCAGTAGTGGTGGGCCGCGCCGCCGTCCTTGTCAAAGTCCGGCATGTGCGCGGTGAGGCGCAGCCCGCGCTCGGGCCAGTCGATCTGCGCGGTGCCACCCCAGCCGGTGTAGGCGTTGTCGATCAGGCCGCCATTGGCGGGCGCGCCGGTGTTCAAGTCCCAGCCGGGCGGAAACTGTTGCGTGTGCTCTGTGGGCAAGGGATCGTCGCCACACAGCCACACGCCCTGCACCGGCGCCGTGATGCGCGTGCCGGGCGTGCGCGGAAACCAGGGGTGCAAGCCCAGGCCGTAGGGCAGCGGCTGCGCGCCCAGGTGCCGCACCTGCACCGACTGGTCCAGGCCGCCCTCCACCAGGCGGAAGGTCTGTACACATTCGTACTCGTAGGGGTTGCCGTCAAAGCGCTCGGAGCGCAGCTGCATCTGCAGCGTGTCGGGCGCGGGCTGGGTGATCTGCCAGGGCTGCAGCCACCCGTCGCCGTGGATGGGGTACGTCTCGCCCACACGGTTGGGACGCATGGGGTGGAACTGCCCTGCATGCTCAAACCCGCCGCCACTGATGCGGTTGGACCAGGGCACCATGGCGAAGGACGCGAGCTGGTACAGGTCGGGCGTGGCGCCATCCCACGGCCGCCACAGGTCGATGCGTGCATCAGCCTCTTGCGGGTCGTCGATCTGCCAGGCCGCCACGCTGCCACCCAGTGTGGGCACCAGGCCCAGGTGCTGCCCCGCGTGGTGCAGCCAGACGATGGGGTGGGATGAAGAGGCCTCGGTCATGGGCGGTGTGCTTTCTGCGGGATGGAGAAAAAAGGAGGCGGAGCCATGGGTCTCGCTGCTGCGCGCGGGGCCGGCATCAGCCGCCGAAAAGATGCGCGGGCAGGCCGGGCGTGCTGATGTCCACGGCAAACAGTGCCCCGGCCAGCGGCTCGGCCGCGAGCTGCTCGGGCGTGAGGCCGGTGCGGGCCGAGGTGATGTACAGCGTGCACAGGTCCGCACCGCCAAAGGCGCAGTTGGTGACCTGGCTCACGGGCAGCGGGATGCGGGCCAGCTCGCCCGCCGTGTCGGCGTCGTGGCAGGTGACGCAGCCGCCGCCCCAGTGCGCCACCCACAGGCGGCCCTGCGCATCGGTGGTCATGCCGTCGGGCACGCCGTCGGCTGCGGGCCAGCGCTTCCACAAGGTCTTGTCGCTCACGGTGCCTGTGGCTGGGTCGCAGCGGTAGCGGTAGGTGGTGCCCTGCACCGTGTCGTTGAAAAACATGGCCGTGCCTTGCGCGGTAGGGGCCCAGGTGGGGCCATTGGTCACGGCAAAACCATCGTCGTGCCGCACGCAGTCGCCGCTGGCGGTGTAGGTGTAGAGCGCGCCCGTGGGCGCCTCGCACGCAAAGTCCATGCTGCCGCCCCAAAAGCGGCCCTGGGCGTCGCACTTGCCGTCGTTGAATCGGTTGCCTGTGCGCTCTGGCTCGGGTTGGTGCAGGTAGCGCGGGGCGATGTCAGCAGCGGGGTCGAACAGTGCAAAACCCCGGCGCAGGGTGACGATGAAGCCGGGGGCGTGCGCGCGTTCGGCAATGGCAGAAATCTCTTCGTCAAACGTCCAGCGCTGGTGGGCGCTGGTGGCCGGGTCCCAGCGGTGCAGCTCGCGCTGCAGGATGTCCACCCAGTACACGGCCTGCTCGCGCACGGACCACATCACCCCCTCACCCAGTGCGTTGCCCAGTGCGACCACGCAGCGCACGGCGCCGGTTGTTGTGGGAGCAGAGGCGGACGCGCCGCTGGACGGTGGGATGGGGGTATCCAGCGAAGGGCGCACGTTGGTTGTCTCCGGTCGTTTTTTTGCATCGGCCTGCCGCCAGGCACTTGACGAGCGGCATCTTATCAACGCCAATTGATGCTTGAAATGATTTTTTTTGCCATTGATTGATTGCAATATTGATATGACACAGCTTTTTGCCCCCTCATCTTCCTCGACCGACGCCACCGGCGCCCCCCAGGGCCTGGCGAAATTCCCCAGCCTGCAAGGCCGCGCCGTGTTTGTGACGGGCGGCGGCAGCGGCATTGGCGCTGCCATCGTGGCGGCGTTTGCCGAGCAAGGTGCCCGCGTGGCGTTTGTGGACGTGGCGCGCAATGCCAGCGAAGCCCTGGCCCAGCACATTGCCGACGCAGGCCTGCCCCGCCCCTGGTGGCGTGTGTGTGATGTGCGCGATGTGAACGCCCTGCAGGCCTGCGTGGCCGAAGCGGCGGCCGAGCTGGGCAGCGACTTTGCGGTGCTGGTGAACAACGTGGCCAGCGATGACCGGCACACGCTCGAATCCGTAACGCCCGAGTACTACGACGAGCGCATGGCCATCAACGAGCGCCCCGCCTTCTTCGCCATCCAGGCCGTGGTGCCCGGCATGCGCAGGCTGGGCGCGGGCTCGGTGATCAACCTGGGCTCCACGGGCTGGCAGGGCAAGGGCACGGGCTACCCCTGCTATGCCATTGCCAAGTCGTCGGTGAACGGCCTCACGCGCGGGCTGGCCAAGACGCTGGGGCAGGACCGGATCCGCATCAACACGGTGTCGCCGGGGTGGGTGATGACGGAGCGGCAGATCAAGCTGTGGCTGGATGCCGAGGGCGAGAAGGAGCTGGCGCGCAACCAGTGTTTGCCGGACAAGCTGCGGCCGCATGACATTGCGCGGATGGTGTTGTTTTTGGCGTCGGATGATGCGGCGATGTGTACGGCGCAGGAGTTCAAGGTGGATGCGGGGTGGGTTTGATTTTTTGAAGTCTTTTTTGGCTCTGGCGCTTATCCGTTAAGCGCTGGTAGCTATTGTTTTTGTAGTTTCTGGTTATCTACGAGCGTTCGAGCTGATCCTGTATGAGCCGGCGCGCGCTGGTTTGAGAGGCATGCTTGGATTCAGGGCGGAGGCCGGGAGTCGCCCGGCGTGCGAGTAACTTTCTTTCGCGTCGCCGAAAGAAAGTCACCAAAGAAAGGGCGACCCTACTGTCTGCGACCCCTTCGCTTCGCTACGGGGCAACCTGGGGTGCTCGGTCACGGGGTGCACCGCAGAACTCGCTGCGCGCCTGCGGCGCTTCGCTCGAACAACTGCGGTGAGTCAGTTCACGAAGCATGTGTGTCCTTCGGCACACATGCCACCCCGCGCCCTGCGCGCCCCAGGCGCATCCAGAAGGGAACCCCGGGAGCGGACATCCACACGGGCCATTGCTTCGCTGCGCTGCGCTCGGCCCCGTCTCGCGGGCGCAAGC
>NZ_JBQEOV010000013.1:23423-141423 GCF_052045435.1 Acidovorax sp. 22279 | reverse complement strand
CGATGGCCCGTGTGGCTGCTTGGATGTTCGGCTCCCCACCCCTGCTGGCTGCGCCTGCGGCGGGGCGGTTGCGGGGTGGCATGGGCGTCGGAGCGCCCATGCTTCGTGAACTGACTCGCCGTGGATGTCTGAGCGGCGCGCGCCAGCGCAGAGCGAGTTCCACGGCGCACCCCGCAACCGCCCCGCCGCAGGTTTGCCCCTTCGCACAGCGAAGGGGTCGCAGACTGGGGGTCGCCTTTCTTTTGGGTACTTTTCTTTGGCGAAGCAAAGAAAAGTACCTCGCCCGCCGGGGCGACTCCCGGCCTCCGCCCTGAACACAGGCACCCGGCCACATCAGCCCAAGAACCTAGAACCAGGGAAGCGCTTACCAATTTACTATCAAAACAATAGCTACCAGCGCATATCTCACTAGCGCATCCAGCCAATATCAACTCAAAACCATCAATCCCCCACCTCCAACCGCCTCCCGTACTGCACCAGACTCGTCTGCTTCAACGCCTTCATCATCACCTTCGCCGCTGGCGACAGCAGCCGGTCCGACCGCGTGATGATTCCGAACGCATCCATATGGCACGGCATCGCCAGCGGCAACACCGTCACGATCCCATGCGCCGCGTAATAGCGCGCCACATCCTCCGCCACCACCGCAATCATGTCGCTCTGCTGCAGCATGCGCGTGATGAACAGCAGGGCCGATGTCTCCACCGTATGCAGCGGCGGCGCCAGCCCGTCCTGCTGGAACATCAGGTCAAACCGGTGCCGCAACACGCTGCCAGCAGGCGGCACGATCCAGCTGGCCGACACCACATCGCGCAGCGTCAACCCGGTCATGCTCGACAGCGGGTGGCCCGGGCGCGTCATGGCGCAGACCAGCTCCTCCGTCAGCGACTCATAGCGCAGGTTCTCCTTGTCGTGCTCTTCGTACAAGCGGCCCACCACGATGTCGAGCTTGCCCTGCTCCAGCCGCTCCAGCAGCACGGGGCTGGTTTCGATGTCCAGCGAAATGCGCAGGCTGGGGTGCTCCTGCTTGACCTGTGCCACGGCGGCGGGCAACAGGCTCAGGCCCGGTGAGGTGATGGCGCCAATGCCTACCTGGCCGTAGTGCCCACGCTTGAGCGCGCCGATCTCATCGTGCGCCTGGTTCAGGTTGGCCAGGGCCATGCGGGCGTGGCGGATCATGGTTTCGCCGTACCAGGTGGGGCGCATGCCGCGTGGCAGGCGGTCAAACAGCGACACCTCCAGCACGTCCTCCAAGTCCTTGAGCAGCTTGGAGGCGGCCGGCTGCGTCATGCTGAGCACCTGAGCGGCGCGGTGGATGTTGCCCTCTTCGGCCAAGGCCACCAGCAGCAGCAGTTGGCGCGTCTTGAGGCGGGCGCGGATGAACCAGTGGTTGTAGGTGCTCATGGAGGGAGGACGGGAAAAGGGAGGGGTTTTCCAGAATGCAAAGAACGATATGTATTTTGTCTAAAAAACGATTGGATTGATATCGAAACCTTCCATAGACTTCGCCGCAACTGCAACAAAGGCCTCTCTCCATGAAGCTCGGCGACCTCCAGCTCAGCCCCCGGCACCTGATCAACGGCCGGTGGGAAATCGGCACCACCACCGGCATCAGCACCAATCCGTCGGACACCCGCGAGGTGGTGGCCGAATACGCCCGCGCCGACCGCAACCAGACCGAGCTGGCCGTGCGCGCGGCGGCCGACGCCCTGCCCACCTGGAGCCAGAGCACACCCCAACGCCGCGCCGACGTGCTGGACATGATCGGCAGCGAGCTGCTGGCACGCAAGGACGAGCTGGGCGCACTGCTGGCGCGTGAAGAAGGCAAGACGCTGCCCGAAGGCATCGCCGAGGTGGCGCGCAGCGGGCAGATTTTCAAGTTCTTTGCGGGCGAGGCGCTGCGCATTCAGGGCGAGCTGCTGGCCTCTGTGCGCCAGGGCGTGCAGGTGGACGTGACCCGTGAGCCCGTGGGCGTGGTGGGCATCATCGCGCCGTGGAACTTCCCGTTCGCCATCCCGGCCTGGAAGATAGCCCCGGCCCTGGCCTACGGCAACACCGTGGTGTTCAAGCCCGCCGAGCTGGTGCCCGCCTGTGGCTGGGCGCTGGCCGAAATCATCAGCCGCAGCGGCCTGCCCGCCGGTGCCTTCAACCTCGTCATGGGCAGCGGCCGCGAGGTGGGCCAGACGCTGGTGGACCACCCGCTGGTCAATGCGCTGAGCTTTACCGGATCGGTCGCCACAGGCGACCGCATCTTGCGTGCGGCCAGCCAGCGCCGTGCCAAGGTGCAGCTGGAGATGGGCGGCAAGAACCCGCTCATCGTGCTGGCCGACGCCGACCTGGACCAGGCGGTGGACTGCGCGCTGCAGGGCTCGTATTTCTCCACCGGCCAGCGCTGCACCGCATCGAGCCGCCTCATCGTCGAGGCCGAGGTGCACGACGCCTTTGTGGCGCGCCTGCGCAACCGGCTGGCCAGCCTGAAGGTGGGCCACGCGCTGGAGCGCGGCACCGAGATGGGCCCGGTGGTGGATGACAACCAGCTGGCGCAGAACCTGGGCTACATCGACATTGCAAAAAGCGAGGGAGCGGAGCATGTCTGGGGTGGCGAGCGCCTGGAGCGCCCCACCCCAGGCCACTACATGAGCCCCGCCCTCTTCCTGGCCCGGCCCGAGCACCGCGTGGCGCGCGAGGAAATCTTTGGCCCCGTGGCCTGCGTGCTGCGGGCCGACGACTACGACCAAGCGCTGGCCCTGGCCAATGACACGCCCTTTGGGCTGTGCGCGGGCATCTGCACCACGTCACTCAAGCGTGCCATGCACTTCAAGCGCCACGCCGCCGTGGGCATGACCATGGTGAACCTGCCCACGGCGGGCGTGGACTTCCATGTGCCGTTTGGCGGCCGCAAGGAATCGAGCTACGGCGCCCGCGAGCAGGGGCGCTACGCCGCCGAGTTCTACACCACGGTCAAGACGGGCTACATGCTGGCTTGAGCCCTGCCCTTTTCGAGTGTTCCTTCTTTCCATCCCGCAACCATCGTCAACCAACCATTACAGACAGGAGACAAGATGATGAAAATGAACCGCCGCACCGTTGCTGCCGCCTTGGCTAGCGTGCCCGTGGCCGCCTTGCTGCCCGGCACTGCCTGGGCGCAAAAGCCCCTCGTGCTGGGCTTCAGCCAGGTGGGGGCTGAGAGCGAATGGCGCACCGCCAACACCGAGTCCATCAAGTCGGCCGCCAAGGAGGCGGGCATCGAGCTGAAGTTCTCGGACGCGCAGCAAAAGCAGGAGAACCAGATCAAGGCCATCCGCTCGTTCATCGCACAGAAGGTGGACGTGATTGCGTTCTCGCCCGTGGTGGAGTCGGGCTGGGAGCCCGTGCTGCGCGAGGCCAAGGCCGCCAAGATTCCCGTGGTGCTGACCGACCGCGCAGTGAACACCAAGGACACGTCGCTGTACGTGACCTTCATGGGCTCGGACTTTGTGGAAGAAGGCCGCAAGGCCGGCCGCTGGCTGGTGGAGAAGATGAAGGACCAGAAGGGCGAGGTCAACATCGTCGAGCTGCAAGGCACCGTGGGCTCGGCCCCTGCCATCGACCGCAAGAAGGGCTTTGAGGAAATCATCAAGGCCGACCCCAAGTTCAAGATCATCCGCAGCCAGACCGGCGACTTCACCCGTGCCAAGGGCAAGGAAGTGATGGAAGCCTTCCTGAAGGCCGAGGGCAAGAAGATCAACGTGCTGTACGCGCACAACGACGACATGGCGATTGGCGCCATCCAGGCCATCGAAGAGGCCGGCATGAAGCCTGCCAAGGACATCGTGATCATCTCCATCGACGCGGTGAAGGGCGCCTTCGAAGCCATGATCGCCGGCAAGCTCAACGTGAGCGTGGAGTGCAGCCCCCTGCTGGGCCCGCAGCTGATGAGCGCCGTCAAGGACATCAAGGCTGGCAAGGCCGTTCCCAAGCGCATCGTGACCGAAGAAGGCATCTTCCCGATGGAAGTGGCGGCGAAGGAAATGCCGAACAGGAAGTATTAACCCCCTGAGGCGCTGCGCGCCTTCCCCCTTTCTCTCGCATCGCTGCGCGATGCGGGAAGGGGGACGCCACCGGCGCCCGCAAGTGAAACGCAGCCTTCGCTGCATGGCGGCCCTTGGGCGGTGGCTCTGGCACTGGGTCGCGACAGTTTCGTAGGCCGTGACGCATCCAAGCGGCAATCAAATCAAAACAACATCAGGAGACAGACTCAAATGAAGCGTGCAATTTTCAAGGCCGTCTTGGCCACCGTGGCACTGGCTGCCATCGGAGCCACGTCCGTGGCATCGGCCCAGGACAAGGGCACCATCGGCATATCGATGCCCACCAAGTCCTCAGCGCGCTGGATTGCCGATGGCGACAACATGGTCAAGGTGCTCAAGGACCGGGGCTACAAGACCGACCTGCAGTACGCCGAAGACGACATCCCCAACCAGTTGGCGCAGATCGAGAACATGATCACCAAGGGCGCCAAGGTGCTGGTGATCGCGTCGATTGACGGCACCACGCTGTCGCGCGTGCTGCAAAGTGCGGCCGACAAGGGCGTGAAGGTCATTGCGTACGACCGCCTCATCAAGGGATCAAAGAACGTGGACTACTACGCCACGTTCGACAACTTCCAGGTGGGCGTGCTGCAGGCCACGTCCATCGTGGACAAGTTGGGCCTCAAGCAAGGCAAGGGCCCGTTCAACATTGAACTGTTCGGCGGCTCGCCCGACGACAACAACGCCTTCTTTTTCTACGACGGCGCGATGAGCGTGCTGCAGCCCTACATCGACAGCGGCAAGCTTGTGGTGCGCAGCAAGCAGACCGGCATGAACAAGGTGGGCACGCTGCGCTGGGATGGCTCGGTGGCCCAGGCGCGCATGGACAACCTGCTGTCGGCCTACTACGGCAAGGACAAGGTGCATGCGGTGCTGTCGCCCTATGACGGCATCTCCATCGGCATCCTGTCCTCCCTCAAGGGCGTGGGCTACTGCACCGCCCAGCAGCCCTGCCCTGTGGTCAGCGGCCAAGACGCTGAGGTGCCTTCCATCAAGTCCATCCTGAAGGGCGAACAGTCTTCCACCGTGTTCAAGGACACCCGCGAGCTGGCCAAGGTGGCCGCCAACATGGTGGACGCCGTGCTGACAGGCAAGCAGCCCGAGATCAACGACACCAAGACCTACAACAACGGCGTGAAGGTGGTGCCCTCGTACCTGCTCAAGCCCGTGTCGGTGGACGTATCCAACTGGAACACGGTGCTGGTCGGCAGTGGCTACTACAAAGAGTCTCAGATCAAGTGAGCGCGAGCGGCTTCTGCATCTAAAGCCGCCGCCTGCGAATGCCTCTGGGGCAGCGCAGGCGGCCTGCAACCGGGATGGGGCTAGAGGCCCCACCAACAGATTGAGAGACCATGCTTCTTGAAATGCGGAACATCCGCAAAACCTTCCCCGGCGTAGTGGCGCTGAACCAGGTCAACCTGCAGGTGCAGGCCGGGGAGATTCATGCCATCGTCGGCGAAAACGGGGCGGGCAAATCCACGCTGATGAAGGTGCTGTCGGGTGTGTACCCGCACGGCAGCTACAGCGGCCAGATCCTGTTCGACGGGCAGGAGCGCCAGTTTGCGGGTATCCGCGACAGCGAGCACCTGGGCATCATCATCATTCACCAGGAGCTGGCGCTAGTACCGCTGCTGTCGATTGCCGAGAACATCTTCCTGGGCAACGAAACCGCGCGGCACGGCGTCATCGACTGGATGGCTGCCCACAGCCGCGCCCAGGCACTGCTGCACAAAGTGGGCCTGCGCGAGTCGCCTGACACACCGGTGGGCCAGCTGGGTGTGGGCAAGCAGCAGCTGGTGGAAATTGCCAAGGCGCTGTCGCGCAAGGTGCGCCTGCTGATACTGGACGAGCCCACAGCCAGCCTGAACGAGAACGACAGCCAGGCCCTGCTGGACCTGCTGCTGGAGCTGAAAGCCCAGGGCATCACCTGCATCCTGATCTCGCACAAGCTCAACGAAATCTCGCGCGTGGCGGATGCGATCACCGTGCTGCGCGATGGCAGCACCGTGCAGATGTTGGACTGCCGCGAAGGCCCGGTGAGCGAGGACCGCGTGATCCAGGCCATGGTGGGCCGCGAGATGAGCGACCGCTACCCCCAGCGCCAGCCGCAAGTGGGTGACATTGTTTTTGAGGTGCGCAACTGGCGCGCCCACCACCCGCAGCGCAGCGACCGCGAGTACCTCAAAGGCATCGACCTGAATGTGCGGCGCGGCGAGATAGTAGGCATTGCGGGCCTGATGGGCGCAGGCCGCACAGAGCTGGCCATGAGCATCTTCGGCCGCTCGTGGGGCCAGCGCATCAGCGGCGAAGTGCGGCTGCACGGCCAGCCCATCGACGTGAGCACGGTGGAAAAGGCCGTGCGCCACGGCCTGGCCTATGTGACCGAAGACCGCAAGGGCAATGGCCTGGTGCTGAACGAAGACATCCAGTTCAACACCTCGCTGGCCAACCTGCCGGGCGTGTCGTTCGCCAGCGTGATCGACAGCGGTCAGGAACACCGCGTGGCACAGGACTACCGCGAGAAGCTGCGCATCCGCTGCTCGGGCGTGGACCAGAAGACGCTGAACCTCTCGGGCGGCAACCAGCAAAAAGTGGTGCTGAGCAAATGGCTGTTCACCAGCCCCGAAGTGCTCATCCTCGACGAGCCCACGCGCGGCATCGACGTGGGCGCCAAGTATGAGATCTACACCCTCATCGCCCAGCTGGCGGCCGAGGGCAAATGCGTGATCGTGATCTCCTCCGAAATGCCTGAGCTTCTGGGCATCACGGACCGCATCTATGTGATGAACGAAGGCCGCTTTGTGGCCGAGATGCCGACGGCCGAAGCATCCCAAGAACGAATCATGCGAGCGATTGTGAAAGCCAGTTGATATGAGCCAGACCACCCATCCCCCCGCCAGCACGCTGGCCGACGGCAGCACGACAGCAGCGGCGCGGCACGACAAATCGCTGTTGCAGCACCTGCAGCACAACCTGCGCGAATACGGCATGTTGATCACGCTGGTGGCCATCATGGGCTTCTTCCAGTACATGACCGAGGGCACGCTGATGCAGCCCTTGAACCTCACCAACCTGGTGCTGCAGAACAGCTACATCGTCATCATGGCGCTGGGCATGCTGCTGGTCATCGTGGCCGGGCACATCGACCTGTCGGTGGGCTCGGTGTGTGGCTTCATCGGCGCGCTGGCAGCGGTGCTGATGGTCGAATACAACTGGCACTTTGTACCGGCCACGCTGGTGTGCCTGCTGTGCGGCGGACTCATTGGCGCCATTCAAGGCAGCTTTGTGGCGTTCTCGCGCATTCCGTCGTTCATCGTCACGCTGGCGGGCATGCTGGTGTTCAAGGGCCTGGCGCTGGCGCTGCTGGCGGGGCAGTCGGTGGGGCCGTTCCCCTCGGCATTCCAGATGCTCAGCTCTGGTTTTATCCCCGACCTGTTCAGCGTGGAAGGCCTGCGCCTGACCTCACTGCTGCTGGGCGCGGCCGTAGCCGCAGCCCTGGCCGTGGGTGGCCTGCGCCAGCGCGCCAACCGGCTGCGCCACGGCGTGCAGACAGAGCCTGCAGGTCTGTTCATCGCCCGCACCGTGGTGTTTGGTGGGCTGCTGGTGTACTTCAGCTACCTGCTCGCCTCGTACAAGGGCCTGCCCAACGTGCTGATCGTGATGGCGCTGCTGATCGTGCTGTTCGACTTTGTCACCAGCCGCACCACCGTCGGCCGTCGCATTTATGCCATGGGCGGCAACGAGAAGGCGGCCAAGCTCTCGGGCATCAAGACCGAGCGGCTCACGCTGTATGCCTTCATCAACATGGGCGTGTTGGCAGCCCTGGCCGGGCTGGTGTTTGCGGCGCGGCTCAACACCGCCACGCCCAAGGCGGGCCTGGGTTTTGAGCTGGACGTGATTGCTGCCTGCTTCATCGGCGGCGCATCGGCATCGGGCGGCGTGGGCAAGGTGATGGGCGCGGTCATCGGCGCCTTTGTGATGGGCGTGATGAACAACGGCATGTCCATCCTGGGCATCGGCATCGACTACCAGCAGGTCATCAAGGGCGTCGTGCTGCTCGCAGCCGTGCTCGTGGATGTCTACAACAAGAACAAAGCGTGATGACCCCCATGGACGCGTCCACCGCTCACGCCCCCGCTGCCGCGCCGGTGCTGCAGCTTTCGGGCATCCAAAAGCAGTTTGCAGGCATCCCCGTGCTGCGCGATGTGCAGCTCAACCTCTACCCTGGCGAGATCCATGCGCTGATGGGACAGAACGGTGCGGGCAAGTCCACCCTGATCAAGGTGCTGACAGGCGTGTTGGAGGCCAGCGGCGGCCAGATGCGGCTGGGCGGAGCAGCGGTGTGGCCGGACTCGCCGCTGGCGGCGCAGCGCCTGGGCATCAGCACCGTGTACCAGGAGGTCAACCTCTGCCCCAACCTCTCGGTGGCCGAGAACATCTTTGCGGGCCGCTATCCGCGCTGCGGCATTGCGCAGGGCTTTCGCATCGACTGGGCCACGCTGCACCAGCGCGCCCGCGATCTGGTGGCGCGCATCGGCCTAAAGATCGACGTGACGCGCCTGCTGTCGGACTACCCCGTGGCCGTGCAGCAGCTGGTGGCGATTGCGCGCGCACTCAGCATCGAATCACGCGTGCTGATCCTGGATGAGCCCACCTCCAGCCTGGACGACGACGAGGTGCAAAAGCTCTTTGAGGTGCTGCGGCGCCTGCGCAGCGAGGGACTGTCCATCGTCTTTGTGACGCATTTCCTGAACCAGGTGTATGCCGTATCCGACCGCATCACCGTGCTGCGCAACGGCAGCTGGGTGGGCGAGTGGCTGGCCAAAGACCTGGGGCCACAGGCACTGATCGCAGCCATGCTGGGCCGCGACCTGGCCGCAGCGTCGGAGCAACCCGCACCAGCGCCCTCCGTGGACAGCCGCCAGGCCACGCTGCTGCAAACCGAGGGCCTGGGGCAGGACACGCAACTGCAGCCGCTGGACCTGCAGATCCGCGCGGGCGAGGTGGTGGGCCTGGCGGGGCTGCTGGGCTCGGGCCGCACCGAGCTGGCGCGCCTGCTGTTTGGCCTGGAGCAGCCCGACCGGGGCGCGCTGCGCATCGACGGGCAGGTGGTGAAGTTTGCCAACCCCATGGACGCCATCCGCCATGGCCTCGCCCTGTGCCCCGAAGAGCGCAAGACCGACGGCATCGTGGCCGAACTCTCGGTGCGCGAGAACATTGCGCTGGCGCTGCAGGCGCGCATGGGTGTGAGCAAGTTCCTTTCGCGCGCCGAGCAGACTGCGCTGGCCGTGCGCTATGTGAAGCTGCTGGGCATCAAGACCGAGACGGTGGACAAGCCCATCGGCTTGCTCTCGGGCGGCAACCAGCAAAAGGCCATCCTTGCGCGCTGGATGGCCATCGAGCCGCGACTGCTGATCCTGGACGAACCCACGCGCGGCATCGACGTGGCCGCCAAGCAGGAAATCATGGACCAGATCCTGCGCCTGGCCCAGGGCGGCATGGCCGTTCTGTTCATCTCTTCCGAAATGAGCGAGGTGGTGCGCGTGGCGCACCGCATCGTGGTGCTCCGCGACCGCCACAAGGTGGGTGAGCTGCCTGCGGGCAGCAGCGAAGACGCCGTCTACGAACTCATCGCCGCAGAACATGCTTGAACGTTCCCCCTCTCCTTCCCTTTTTGCCGCGCTGATGCGACACCGCTTGGCGTGGCCCGCCGTCACGTTGCTGCTCCTGCTGGCCATCAATACGGCTTTCAACGCCAGTTTTCTACACATCGAATGGCGCGATGGGCACCTGTACGGCAGCCTCATCGACATACTGAACCGCGCCGCACCGCTGGTGCTGGTTTCGCTGGGCATGACGCTGGTGATTGCCACACGCGGCATCGATATTTCGGTGGGCGCGACGGTGGCCATTGCAGCGGCCGTGGCAGCGTGGCTGATCGGCGGCTCGGTGTCGGGCACCGAGAGCCGGTTTCCACTGCCCGTCGCCATCCTGGGCGCCATCGGCGTGGCGCTGCTGTGCGGGCTGTGGAATGGCGTGCTGGTCGCCAAGGTGGGCATGCAGCCCATCATTGCCACACTGATCCTCATGGTGGCGGGCCGGGGCATTGCCCAGCTCATCACCGACGGGCAGATCATCACCATCTACTACACGCCCTACTTCTTCATGGGCGGTGGGTACCTGGCAGGGCTGCCGTTCTCTGTGTTCGTAGTGGCCGCAGTCTTCGTGGTGCTGTACCTCGCCATCACGCGCACGGCGCTGGGCCTGTTCATCCAGGCAGTGGGCATCAACCCCACGGCGGCGCGGGTAGCGGGCGTGCAGGCGGGGCGGCTTATCGTGGCGGCCTATGTGTTCTGCGGCGTGTGCGCGAGCATTGCGGGGCTGCTGATCAGCTCCAACGTGAAGAGCGCGGATGGCAACAACGCTGGGCAGCTGCTGGAGCTGGACGCCATCCTGGCCGTCACGCTGGGTGGCACCGCCCTCACCGGAGGCCGCTTCAGCCTGGTGGGCAGCGTGATTGGTGCGCTCATCATCCAGACGCTGACCTACGCCATCTACTCGCTGGGCGTGCCGCCCGAGATCAACCTGGTGGTGAAGGCCGTGGTGGTGTTCATCGTGATGCTGCTGCAGTCGCCCGAGTTCCGGGCGCAAGTCGGCGCCCTGGCACGCCGCCCCGGCGCGGGAGCTTTGCCATGAGCGCCGTACCCAAAACCGCAGGCTTCGGCACCGTGAACCACCCTGCCCCACAGGCCACCGCCGCGCGCGCGCGGTTCAACCCCAAGTACCTGCCGCTGGCAGCCACCAT
The DNA here is from genome assembly GCF_052045435.1 of Acidovorax sp. 22279. Classification (NCBI taxonomy): domain Bacteria; kingdom Pseudomonadati; phylum Pseudomonadota; class Betaproteobacteria; order Burkholderiales; family Comamonadaceae; genus Acidovorax; species Acidovorax sp. 22279. The sequence goes on along the minus strand of NZ_JBQEOV010000013.1, from coordinate 130,548 downwards.
CTCGCTGTTCGTGGCCATGGCCACGCTGGGTTCGGTGCTGTACACCGGGTTCTTCTCGGCCCAGGTGTTCCTCAACCTGCTGATCGACAACGCCTTCCTCATCATCGTGGCGGTGGGCATGACGTTCGTGATCCTGTCGGGCGGCATCGACCTCTCGGTGGGCTCGGTGGTGGCGCTGACCACCATGGTGCTGGCCGCGCTGGTGGAACACCGGGGCTGGAACCCGATGGTCGCCATCCCGCTGGTGTTGCTGATGGGCACGGCATTTGGCGCGTTCATGGGTTTCCTCATCGAGCGCTTTCGGCTTCAGCCCTTCATCGTCACGCTGGCAGGCATGTTCCTGGCGCGGGGGCTGTGCTACCTGATCAGCATCGACTCCATCAGCATCACACACGAAGGCTATTCGGAGCTGGCCCAGTGGCGCCTGCCGCTGTGGGAAGGCGCATCCCTATCGCTGGGGGCGCTCATCGCCATCGCCGTGCTGCTGGTTGCCCTGTTTGTGGCGCACTGCACGCCGTTTGGCCGCAGCGTGTATGCGGTGGGCGGCAGCGAGCACTCGGCTGTGCTCATGGGCCTGCCGGTGCGCCGTACGCTGATTGGCGTGTACACGCTGTCGGGCTTTTGCTCGGCACTGGCGGGCGTGGTGTTCACGTTCTACATGCTGTCGGGCTATGGCCTGCATGCTGTGGGCATGGAGCTGGACGCAATTGCTGCCGTGGTCATTGGCGGAACGCTACTGACGGGTGGCGTGGGCTATGTGGCGGGCACGCTGTTTGGCGTGCTCATGCTCGGAATCATCCAGACCCTGATTTCCTTCGACGGCACGCTCAGCTCCTGGTGGACGCGCATCGTCGTTGGTGTGCTGCTGTTCGCTTTCTGTCTGCTGCAGCGGCTGCTTTCGCGCCGCTCGGGCAAGGCCCGTTGAGTCTTCATTTTTCCTCTTTCTCTCGCACCCCACCATGACCACCCCCAAGCACAAACTCCGCTCCGCCGAATGGTTCGGCACGGCCGACAAGAACGGCTTCATGTACCGCAGCTGGATGAAGAACCAGGGCATCCCCGACCACGCGTTTGACGGCCGGCCTGTGATCGGCATCTGCAACACCTGGTCCGAGCTGACCCCGTGCAATGCTCACTTTCGCAAGATCGCCGAGCATGTGAAACGCGGCATTTACGAGGCGGGTGGCTTCCCCGTCGAGTTCCCGGTGTTCTCCAACGGCGAATCCAACCTGCGCCCCACGGCCATGCTCACACGCAACCTGGCCAGCATGGACGTGGAAGAGGCCATTCGCGGCAACCCCATCGACGCGGTGGTGCTGCTGGTGGGCTGCGACAAGACCACGCCTGCGCTGCTGATGGGCGCGGCCAGCTGCGATGTGCCCGCCATCGTGGTCACGGGCGGGCCCATGCTCAACGGCAAGCTCGACGGCAAGGACATCGGCTCGGGCACGGCCGTGTGGCGCCTGCACGAGTCACTGAAAGCTGGCGAGATCAACGAACACCAGTTCTTCGCGGCCGAGGCCGGCATGTCACGCTCCGCCGGCACCTGCAACACCATGGGCACGGCCAGCACCATGGCCTGCATGGCCGAGTCGCTGGGCACCTCACTGCCGCACAACGCAGCCATCCCGGCCGTGGACTCGCGCCGCTATGTGCTGGCCCACATGTCGGGCAAGCGCATTGTGGAGATGGCACACGAAGGGCTCACGCTCTCCAAGATCCTGACCCGCGAGGCGTTTGAGAACGCGATCCGCACCAACGCCGCCATCGGCGGCTCCACCAACGCGGTCATCCACCTCAAGGCCATCGCAGGCCGCATCGGCGTGCAGCTGGACCTGGAGGACTGGACGCGCATTGGCCGTGGTACGCCCACGCTGGTAGACCTGCAGCCCTCGGGCCGCTTCCTGATGGAAGAGTTCTACTACGCGGGCGGCCTGCCCGCCGTGCTGCGCCGCCTGGGCGAGAACGGCCTGCTGCCCCACCCCAACGCACTCACCGTCAACGGCAAGAGCCTGTGGGACAACGTGCGCGAAGCCCCGCAATACAACGACGAGGTGATCCGCCCGATCAGCAACCCGCTGATTGCCGACGGTGGCATCTGCATATTGCGCGGCAACCTGGCGCCGCGTGGCGCGGTGCTCAAGCCCTCCGCCGCCTCGCCCGAACTGCTCAAGCACCGGGGCCGCGCCGTGGTGTTCGAGAACCTGGAGCACTACAAGGAGCGCATCGTCGATGAGAACCTGGACATCGACGCCAGCTGCGTGATGGTGCTCAAGAACTGCGGCCCCAAGGGCTACCCCGGCATGGCCGAGGTGGGCAACATGGGCCTGCCGCCCAAGCTTCTGCGCCAGGGCGTGAAGGACATGGTGCGCATATCCGACGCCCGCATGAGCGGCACCGCCTACGGCACCGTGGTGCTGCACGTGGCGCCCGAGGCGGCAGCCGGTGGTCCGCTGGCTGCTGTGCGCGATGGCGACTTCATTGAGCTGGACTGCGAGAACGGCCGCCTGCACCTGGACATCAGCGACGAGGAACTGGCAGCACGCCTGGCCGCGTTGGCGGGCGCGGACAACGGCGGACGCGGCGGCTACCAACGGCTGTATGTGGACCACGTACTGCAGGCGGACGATGGTTGCGACTTTGACTTCTTGGTCGGCTGCCGGGGGGCTGCTGTGCCCCGCCACTCGCATTGATGTGCCCCACTGAGGCGCTCGTCACAGTCAATTGCTACAGATTCAATAGCTACCAGCGCTTATTCAACTAGCGCTATAGGCATATTTCACTCAAATTCTTACCCGCACCCGCCATGCCAGCCACCCATTCCCTCCAGAACCCTCGCTACCGCGGCATCTTCCCCGTGGTGCCCACCACGTTCCATGAAGACGGCCGCCTCGACCTCGACAGCCAGAAGCGCTGCCTCGACTTCATGATCGACGCCGGTGTGGACGGCGTGTGCATCCTGGCCAACTTCTCCGAGCAGTTCTCGCTGTCCGATGCCGAGCGCGAAGTCCTCACCCGCACGTCGCTGGAGCATGTGGCGGGCCGTGTGCCGGTTATCGTCACCACCACCCACTACGGCACCCGCGTGTGTGCCGAGCGCAGCCGCGCCGCGCAGGACATGGGTGCCGCCATGGTGATGGTCATGCCGCCTTACCACGGTGCCACCTTCCGCGTGCCCGAGGCGCAGATCTACGAGTTCTATGCCCGTGTGTCCGACGCGATCCGCATTCCGATCATGGTGCAGGACGCACCCGCCAGCGGCACCGTGCTGTCGGCCCCCTTCCTGGCCCGCATGGCGCAGGAGATTGAAAACCTGGCCTACTTCAAGATCGAAGTGCCCGGCGCCGCCAGCAAGCTGCGCGAGCTGATCCGCCTGGGCGGAGACGCCATCGAAGGCCCGTGGGACGGCGAAGAGGCCATCACCCTGCTGGCCGACCTGGATGCGGGCGCCACGGGCGCCATGACGGGCGGCGCCTTCCCCGACGGCATTCGCCCCATCATCGAGGCGCACCGCCGGGGCGACATGGACCAGGCGTTTGCGCTCTACCAGCGTTGGTTGCCCCTCATCAACCACGAAAACCGCCAGGGCGGCATCCTCACGGCCAAGGCACTGATGAAGGAAGGCGGCGTGATCGCCTGCGAGGCAGGCCGCCACCCCTTCCCCGCCATGCACCCCGAGGTGCGGCGCGGCCTGATCGATATCGCGCGGCGGCTGGATCCGCTCGTTCTGCGCTGGGCACGTTAAGCAGGACACCCATGGCGCCTGCACGTTATCTGGTGCCCGCCGAGGCGGGCCTGATTGCCCTGGACTGGGGCACCAGCGCATTGCGCGCCTTCCGCATGGGCGCGCATGGCGAGGTGCTGGAAACGCGGCACCGCCCCTGGGGAATCATGAACCTGCCCCCCGCCACCGCGAGCGTGGCAGACGGCGAGCCCGGCGCCGCGTTTGAACGCGCACTGCAAGACACCTGCGGCGACTGGCTGGCCGCCACACCCGGCCTGCCCCTGCTGGCCTGCGGCATGGTGGGCAGCGCCCAGGGCTGGCGCGAGGCCAAGTACCTGCCGACGCCCACCTCGCTTGATGCACTGGCGCGGGGCCTGACGCTGGTGGCGCGGCGCGACGGCCCGCCGCTGCACATCGTGCCGGGCCTGTTGCAGCAGGGCGCGCTGCCCAACGTGATGCGCGGCGAAGAAACCCAGGTTCTGGGGGTGCTGGCAGGCCTTGCACTGCGTGCGGATGGGCCCGTGCTCATCGGCCTGCCCGGCACCCACAGCAAATGGGTGCTGGCACGCCAAGGCCACATCGAAGAGTTCCACACCTTCATGACCGGCGAGGTGTTTGCCGCTCTGCGCGGCCACACGATTCTGGGCAAGACCATGCAGGCTGCAGTTACACCCGACGACGATGCCTTTGCGCGCGGTCTGGAGGTTGCGCGGGGCAGCGACGCCGCGCTGGGTCTGCTCTCGCACATCTTCAGCACACGCACGCTGGGCTTGACAGGAACATTGGCGCCCACAGCCCAAGCGGATTACCTCTCGGGCCTGCTGATCGGGCACGAGGTGGCAAGCCTTGCACGCGCACAGGATCAAACCGCACCAACACCACCAACGCTGGTGCTCTGCGGCGAGCCCGACCTGTGCCGCCGCTACGCCGTCGCAATGCAGGCCTACGGCTTTGCCGCCCCCACCATCGCCACGCATGCCACGGCCACCGGGCTGTGGCAAATCGCGCTGGCGGCAGGGCTGGTCGTTGCGCCCGCACCCGCCCCCTCACACCCCTTCACCGCCGGGAGTCTGGCTGCATGAACCCCATCGACAAAACCCTGTTCCACATCCTGCAGCGCTGCGGGCTCATCGCCATCCTGCGCGGCGTGCAGCCGCACGAGGTGGTGGCCATCGGCCACGCGCTGTACGACGCAGGGTTTCGCATCATCGAAGTGCCGCTCAACTCCCCCGAGCCGCTGGCCAGCATCCGCGCGCTGCGCGATGCGCTGCCCGCCGACTGCCTCGTGGGTGCAGGCACGGTGCTCTCCATCGATGCCGTGGCCAATGTGGCCGCAGCCGGTGGGCAGATCATCGTCATGCCCCACAGCGACCCCGATGTGATCCGGGCCGCCCGCGCTGCCGGCATGGCCTGCGCGCCCGGCGTGGCCACGCTGACCGAGGCCTACGCCGCGCTGGCAGCGGGCGCCAACATGCTCAAGCTGTTCCCTGCCGAGGCGCTGCCGCCCCATGTGCTCAAGGCCTGGCGCGCCGTCATCACGCCGCCCATGGCACTGGTGCCCGTGGGCGGCATCGTGCCCGAGAGCATTGCGCCCTATGCCGCCGCTGGCGCCAGCGGCTTTGGCCTGGGATCGGCCCTGTACCGGCCCGGTGACCAGGCCCCCGAGGTGGCGCACAAGGCTGCAGCGTTTGCGCGGGCGTGGCAGGCGTCCTTTGGCACCGCGCCCGCCACGGCCTGAACCGCCCCCTACTCGTTCCAGACAACCCAGCACTTCTGAACCGACTGCCCATCCCCCATGAAGATCACCCGACTCACCACGTTCATCGTCCCGCCGCGCTGGTGCTTCCTCAAAATCGAAACCGACGAAGGAATCACCGGCTGGGGCGAACCCGTGCTGGAAGGCCGCGCGCACACCGTGGCCGCTGCGGTCGATGAGCTGGCAGACTACCTCGTCGGCAAGGACCCGCGCCACATCGAAGACCACTGGACCGTGCTGTACCGGGGCGGCTTTTACCGGGGCGGCGGCGTGCACATGAGCGCACTGGCCGGGATCGACCAGGCCCTGTGGGACATCAAGGGCAAGGCGTTGGGCGTGCCCGTGTCCGAGCTGCTGGGGGGCAATGTCCGCAGCCACATCAAGGTCTACAGCTGGATTGGCGGAGACCGCCCCAGCGAGACGGCTGCCGCTGCCCAGGCCGCCGTGGCGCGCGGCTTCACGGCCGTGAAGATGAACGGCACCGAAGAGGTGCAGTACGTGGACAGCTACGACAAGGTGGAGCGCTGCCTTCAAAACGTGGCCGCCGTGCGCGAGGCCGTGGGGCCGAATGTGGGGATTGGCGTGGACTTCCACGGTCGCGTGCACCGGCCCATGGCCAAGGTGCTGCTCAAGGAGCTGGAGCCCTACAAGCTTATGTTCATCGAAGAGCCTGTGCTGAGCGAACACGAAGAGGCGCTGAAGGAGATCGCCCGCATCTCATCCACCCCCATTGCCCTGGGCGAGCGTCTGTACTCGCGCTGGGACTTCAAGCGCGTGCTGCAAGGCGGCTATGCGGACATCATCCAGCCCGACCCCTCGCACGCAGGCGGCATCACCGAAACCCGCAAGATCGCCAGCATGGCCGAGGCCTACGACGTGGCCCTGGCCCTGCACTGCCCGCTGGGCCCGATTGCACTGGCGGCCAACCTGCAGCTGGATGCGGTTTGCTACAACGCCTTCATCCAGGAGCAGAGCCTGGGCATCCACTACAACCAGGCCAACGACCTGATGGACTATGTGTCCAACCCCGGGGTGTTTGCGTACCAGGGCGGGATGGTCGCCATCCCCACCGGGCCGGGGCTAGGGATTGAGGTGAACGAAGACTATGTGCGCGAGCGGGCGCAGGAGGGGCACCGGTGGAGGAACCCGGTGTGGCGGCATCGGGATGGGAGTTTTGCGGAGTGGTGAGGTGGTTGGGCGCCTTGTTATTGATGCGGCGCGGTTTACTCCAGAGTATCGATGGCGCTGTACATCAGCTTGCCCGGGGCTTCGGCAGCCTCGGCTCGAACGGGGCTCATGAATGGATTGCGCCAGATCAATAGGCTAGGAGCAGTCGCCCAGTTTCATCTTTCGAACGCTTGCTGGTACGGGGATGACTCTGTCAGCTCAGAGAAAGTCAGAGCGGTTTGGGCAAATCACAGGCTGCAAAAAACGCCACACGAGCTTCATCAAGCACCTCGACAAGCTCGTCTGCAACAAACTGTCTGCTTCCGATTTCAAGCAAACCTTCGCCTTGCAACACGTGTGCCAGCCGGTAAGCCCGCTCTAACAAGGCTGCAGCCTCAAGCAACTCCTTTTGTCCGCTCATACTGTGTCAGTGTGCCTGGATCAGATTGGCAGCCCCCAATCCGAGGAACACCATAAAAAGTGCCTTCTGGAAGACGGGGCCGACAAGGCGGCTACGTAGCAGCTCACCAAGCTTGAGCCCGCAAAATGCGCCGATCAATGCTCCACCGACTGCAATAGCAACAGACGACGAGATCAACCCCAAAGGGGCGGACATCTGCACTTTCACGGCGAGCGACAGAGTGGCCACGGTGAATGAAAGGCCCAGCGCTTGCACCATCTCGTCCTTGCCCAGCCGCAGCGTCTGCAAGTAGGGAACCCAGGGCAATACGAAGACGGCCGTGAGTGCCGTCACGAACCCGGTGGCCGCGCCTGTCGGCAGGCTGAGCCATTTGCTGGTGAGTGAAAGATCGGGCATCTGAGGTCGCCACAAGCCCCAGATGCCATAGGCCATGAGAATCACGCCCAGCCAGCCCTTGGTCGTTTGTGCGGAAACGGCGTCCCCCAGACCGGGCGCGCTCACAGTCACGATCGCGATTGCCAGCCAACCGGGCCACAGCCGGGATACCAGCGAGCGCAGGTGAGGGCCACGGCATTGCGCGATATTGGTTGCCAGCGAGGGTATGACCAACAGTGCGGCGGCTTGCACCGGGGGCATCCACAGCCCGAGCAAGCTCACGGCTACTGTAGGCAGCCCCATGCCGGTGACGCCCTTCACACCACCGGCCAGAACGAAAACAACGACCACCATCAAGAGCTGCAATATGTCCATGCCCTATGGTGTGTGCATGGCCCAAGTGCTGTCCATCGGATAGCAGTGAACAGATCCTTCGCGTATTCCGTAGGATGGCGGTCATGAGTACCCCTAAGCGCCGCACCACGGATTACCGCGTTGATCCGTTTGACCTGCACCTCTTTGCCGCCGTGATGGAGCATGGAACCATCACTGCCGCTGCTTCGTCCGTGAATCTGTCGTTGGCTGCGGCCAGCGCTCGCCTCAAGGGTCTTGAAGACGCAACCGGTTCGCAGTTGTTGGAGCGGTCCAAGTCGGGCGCAATACCCACCGATGCGGGACGCGCTCTGCTGCGCCATGCCAACCGCGTGCTGGCTGAGCTCGAATCGCTGCATGTAGAGATGGCGAGCTTTGGTCATGGATTGCGCGGGACCGTTCGGCTGCTGTGCAACACAGCCGCCATGTCCGAGAGCCTTCCGCGCACGATTGGCCAATTCTTGGTGAAGACCCCTGATCTTGATGTGGACGTGCAAGAGCTTTCGAGCGAGGCGGTCGTAGAGGCATTGCGCCGTGGCACTGCCGATCTGGGCATCGTCGCCGATTACGTGGACACCTCTGGGCTGCTTGTGCAGCCATGGGTCGATGACCGTCTGGTGGCACTCTTGCCAAAGCGCTGGTCTTTGGGCCGCCGCCGTTCCGTGGCGTATGGCGAATTGCTAGTGCATCCCTTTGTGGGTTTGGCCCGGGAGAGTGGACTCAGCCGCTTTCTGGCAGCCCAGGCCAGTCGCAGTGGCCGGGTCCCGCGCCATCGGGTGCGTCTGGGCGGATTTGACGCTGTCGCGCAATTGGTAGCCGAAGGCGTGGGAGTGGCGGTCATGTCCGAGAGCGCGGCTGCGCGCTTTGCCAAGTCAGGCACCCAGATCCTAGGGCTATCTGATGCTTGGTCTCGGAGAAAGCTGCTCGTTTGCATGACCCCGGCAGGCAGTGAACTGCCCAGCGTGAGCGCGCTGGCCAATGCGCTGCTGGGGGCGCATCCGCAGATTGGGAGCCGGTGAGCAGAGGAAGTTGGCTGGGTATGGGATAAGGATTGCAGTTGCCCGGTAGCCTGCTATCAGCGTCAGAACACTGACCGGCTGCAAACCCTGCGCTGCAGCCTCTCGCAACCGCTTCCAATTTTCCTGCGGCATAGACGGCCACGCGACAACAACTTCCGGTTGTTAGCCCAATGGCGGGCAGGAGCGTCCTCATTCAGGCCCCTGGTGACTCATTGCTTCTCCCTCGGAATGTCAACGAGGGAATGCTCACATTTCAATAGCTTTTAGCACCCACCCATATTGCGCCAGGTGCCGATCACACCCCCAACTCCTCTGCAACCCTGTTCTACCCTTGTCCAAAAAACAGTCCCTCCCAGACACTGTGATTAAAATCAGTGTGACGCCAGCCCTACCACCCCACCATGACGGCGCTGCCCTCCCCCACTTCGGACTCCCCGCCCTCCACCCCGATCACCCGCTTTCACCGCACGCGCCTGATGCAGATCTGGCGCTCGGCAGGCTGGCCGTGCAAGGATGGTCTGGAGATCGACCTGCTGGCTGCGGGCCTCATCAGTCTGCACATTGCGGCCGATGGTTGCGAAACCCTGCGCCTCACCGACGAAGGCATCCGCACGCTGGCGCAGGCCCGCCAGCGCGGCGTGCGTGCGCTGAGCCTGCACGACCGGCTGGGGCAGAAGTTTGCAGCGCAGTTGCTGGCTTCGGGGCGCATCGTGTGGACAGAGCTTTCAACGCGCGCGGTGATCGACAGCGTGCCGGTGGGGGATGGGGTGCCGCCTGCGGCCACAGCTGGTGCGCCCGCCAACACCACACCCGCGATGGCTCCGCTGTGGGCCGAGGATGACCACGCCCCCGCAGCCCGCGCCGCCGCCAACGTGTGGCGCATAGCACGGCCCGATCTTTTTTCGGTGCGCAACACCTCCGTGCCCGCCTACCTGCAGCCCATGGTGCATGAGGTGAAGGCGAGCCGGGCCGACCTGCTGTCGGACCTGCGGCACGACGCCAAACGGCAGGCCTACCAGTGGCTGTGCGAGGAGTGCTATTACGTCTTCCCGGCCGGCATTGCCGAGCCAGATGAGATCCCCGAGCACTTCGGCATCTGGGTGCTGCATGGCAGTGTGGAGGATGGGCGCTTTGAGCTGCTGCGCCCCGCACGGCACAACCGTTGCAACTTACCCTTTTCGGTATGGATGGCGCTGTGCAAGGCCACGCCGCTGCGCAGCGATGACGACATGGCTCAGACCCATTTGGGCGAGCCTGCCCCTCCCGCCACCGACACCCCGACCACCCCGCCATGACCTACACCGTGGCGGTGCGCGAGCTGTGCGAGTTCACCGCCAAGCAGGGCGACCTGGACCTGCGCTTCACGCCTGCGCCCACCGCGCTGGAAGGTATGGCAGGCCATGCGGTGGCAGCGTCACGGCGGGGTGCAGGCTACCGCGCCGAGGTGGCACTGAGCGGCAGTTACCAAACTCTGCGCGTGCGCGGCCGGGCCGATGGCTACGACCCCGCGCAGCAGCGCATCGACGAGGTCAAGACCTTCAAAGGGCGGCTGGACCGCCAACCCGCATCGCACCGCCACCTGCACTGGGCGCAGGCCAAGTTGTATGGCTGGCTGCTGTGCGAGCAGGAGCAGCTGGCGCACATCGACGTGGCCCTGGTATACCTGGACGTGGGCACGCAGCAGGAGACGGTGTTCACCGAACACTGCAGCGCCGACGACCTGCGCCAGCACTTCGAGACCCAGTGCCAGCGCTTCATTGCCTGGGCCGAACAGCAGCTGGCCCACCGTGCCGCACGCGATGCGGCACTGATCACCTTGGCGTTTCCCTTTGGCGACTTTCGCACCGGCCAGCGCCCGCTGGCCGAGGCCGTGTACAAGGCGGCAGTGGCGGGCCGCTGCCTGCTGGCCCAGGCGCCCACGGGCATTGGCAAGACCATGGGCACGCTGTTCCCGCTGCTCAAGGCAGCACCGGCCCAGCGCATCGACAAAGTGTTCTTTCTGGCCGCCAAAACCTCGGGGCGGCAGATGGCGCTGGATGCGCTGGCGCGCCTGGCCGACAGCGCGCCGGCGCTGCCCCTGCGTGTGCTGGAGCTGGTGGCGCGCGACAAGGCCTGCGAGCACCCCGACAAGGCCTGCCACGGCGAATCCTGCCCGCTGGCCCGGGGCTTTTACGACCGGCTGCCTGCCGCCCGCGCTGCCGCCGTGGCCCCCGCCAGCGCAGGCAACCCCGCGCCCGTCTTGCAACAAGCCCGTGTGCGCGACGTGGCCCTGCAGCATGACGTCTGCCCCTACTACCTGAGCCAAGAGCTGGCCCGCTGGGCCGATGTGGTGGTGGGCGACTACAACTACTACTTTGACCTGGGCGGGCTGCTGCACGGCCTCGCCCAGGCCAACCAGTGGTGCACGGCGCTGCTGGTGGACGAGGCCCACAACCTGGTGGAGCGCGGCCGCAAGATGTTCACGGCCGAGCTTCACCCCGCCGCCCTGGCCCGGGCCCGCAGCAGCCCCACCGCTGCGGAGCACGCGCCGGTGAAGAAGGCGCTGGACAAGGTGCGCCGCGCCTGGGTGGCGCTGGACAAGGCGCACCCGGCCCCGTACACGGTGCTCGAGACCTTCCCCGACAAGCTGCTGGCCTCGCTGCAGCAGTGCACCACCACGCTCACCGAACACTTCACCGACCACCCCACAGAACCCGACAGCGCGCTGCAGACCTTCTATTTCGACGCCCTGCACCTGCAGCGCATGGCCGACTTGCTCGATGCGCATTCGATGATGGACATCACCCAGGCTTCTGCCGCCCGCCACCAGCGGGCCTTCAAACCTGGCGATTCCGTGGTTTGCATCCGCAACGTGGTGCCCGCGCCCTTTCTGCAACCCCGCCTTGCAGCTGCACACACCAGCACCTTGTTCTCGGCCACGCTGCAGCCCGCGCGCTACTACGCCGACCTGCTGGGCCTTCCCGACGACCATGTGTGGGTGGACGTGGAATCGCCCTTTGCCGCGCACCAGCTGCAGGTGCAGGTGGCGCGCCACATCTCCACGCGCTACCCGCACCGCGTGGCATCGCTGGCACCGATTGCGGCGCTGATGGCGCAGCATTTTCGCGAGCGGCCCGGCAACTACCTGGCGTTTTTCAGCAGCTATGACTACCTGCAGCAGGCTGCCGCATTGTTTGCGCAGCAACACCCCGACGTGCCGCACTGGTGCCAGTCGCGCCGCATGCTGGAAGGCGAGCAGCGGGATTTTCTGGCGCGCTTTACCGACAGCAGTCAGGGCATTGCCTTTGCTGTGCTGGGTGGCGCGTTTGCCGAGGGCATCGACCTGCCGGGCAAGCGGTTGATCGGCGCCTTTCTGGCCACGCTGGGCCTGCCGCAGGTCAACCCCGTCAACGAACAGATCCGCGAGCGCATGCAGGCGCTGTTTGGCGCGGGCTACGACTACACCTACCTCTACCCCGGCCTGCAAAAGGTGGTGCAGGCCGCAGGCCGCGTGATCCGCACGCCCAGCGACGAGGGCGTGGTGCACCTGATGGACGACCGGTTTGCGCAGGCCCAGGTGCGTGCGCTGCTGCCTGCATGGTGGCAGGTGGACTGAGAGGCTGAGCCACAAAAAAAGGCCGGTCACCCGTTGGGGACCGGCCTTGCAAAGGCCGCCAAAGCGGCACACAGAGAGTCAATCTTCAGGATGCAACGGGGTCCGTCACCACCAGCTCCTTGGCCTTGCCACGCTGGCGGAAAAACGCCACCGTTTGCCACAACACGAATGCGGCGATCAGGCTGATCAGCGTGCCGCTGATAGGACGGTTGATGAACACCTCAAAGCTACCGCGCGACAGCAGCATGGAGCGGCGGAAGTTCTCTTCGAGCATGGGGCCCAGGATGAAGCCCAGCATCAGCGGCGAGGGGTCCATCTCCAGCCGCATGAACAGGTAGCCCAGCGCACCAAACGCTACGGTGATGAACACGTCGTCCAGGTTGTTGTTGATGCTGTAGGTGCCAATGCAGCAGAAGAACAAGATCGCGGGGAACAACACGTTGTACGGAATCTTGAACACCGACAGCCAGTAGCGCACCAGCGGCACGTTCAGCACCAGCAGGAAGCAGTTGCCGATCCACATGCTGGCGACCAGACCCCAGAAGAGTTCGGGGTGGCCAGCAATCATGTTGGGGCCGGGCTGGATGCCCTTGATGATGAACGCGGCCATCATCAGCGCCATCACGGCGTTCTCGGGGATACCGATGCTCATCAGCGGGATGAAGCTGGTGCGTGCAGCCGCTTCGTCCGCTGCAGCCTGGCCAGCCACGCCTTCGATGCAGCCGGTGCCGATTTCGTGGCGGTACTTGCTGACCTTCTTGTCCAGCGCATAGGCCGCAAACTGGGCGATCACGGGGCCGCCGCCGGGCAGGATGCCCAGGATGGAGCCCACAACGCTGCCACGCAGTGCGCTGGGGATGATGCGCTTGAACTCGGGCCAGGTGGGCATGAGCTTGATCTTGCCGTTGAAGGGCGAGCGCTCTTCACGCGAGTCAAGGTTCTTGGCGATCTCTGCAATGCCGAAACAGCCCAGCGCAATGCTCACAATGCCCACGCCGTCGGCCAGGAACGGAGCGTCCCAGGTGAAGCGGGCCAGGCCGCTGTTCACGTCGGTACCGATGGAGCCCAGCAACACGCCCACCATGCACATAGCCAGGCCATTGAGCAGGCTGCCCGTGGTCACAAAGCTCACGCACACAAAACCCACCAGCATCAGCGCGCAGTAGTCGGCAGGGCCGAACAAAAAGGCCACCTCGCCCAGGCTGGGCGCAAGGAACGCCAGCACCACGATGGCCACCGTGCCCCCGATGAAGCTGGAGAACCCGGCGGTGAACAGGGCCAGCCCCGTTTTCCCTTTCAGCGTCATCGCATACCCGTCGATACACGCCACGATACTGCTCGCATGCGGGATCTTCATGGTGATGGCGCTCACGCTGTCGCCGTACTGCGCACCGTAGTAAATACCGGCCAGCATGATGAGCGCGCCGGTGGTGTCGATGGAATAGGTCAGCGGCAGCAGCAGGCTGATGGTGGCCAGCGGGCCCAGGCCCGGCAGCAAGCCCACCAGGGTGCCCACCGTGCAGCCCAGGGCGCAGAACATCAGGTTCTGCAGCGTCAGCGCGTGGCTGAAGCCAAACGCGAGGTTGTTCAAGACTTCCATGGCGGCGACCTCAGTACAGCGGCAGGCTCACGCCCAGCAGCTTTTGGAATGCAAACGCGATGCCGACCAGCACCGCAGCGATCTTCAGGTTGCGCTTCCACGAGTACGACGTACCCGCAAACCCCGAGCAGAACACCAGAAACACGATGCCCGCGATCATGTTCACAAAGTGCGACAGCGCCGCAAAGCCGCACAGGCTGCCCAGAATGATGGCGATGTTGCGCACCTGGAAGTCCATGGGCACCGGCGCCACCAGGCGCGCGCGCACCACGGTGATGACCCCGATCACAAACAGCATGCAGCTGACGATGAACGGGAACATGCCCGGCCCTGCGCGGCCGAGCGTCCCCAGCGAATAGCTCATGGACGGCAGGCCAAAGCCCAGCGCCAAAGCCATGAGGGCAAAGCCTCTGAGTAGATTGCGGTTGATCATGTAAAGGTTGTCTCCTGATAGGCTGGACGACCCCATCCGGCGGTGCAAACGGCGCGCAGGGCTGGGGTATGCTGACGGGCAGACTATCTCCATCGAACCTGATCGCAGGCTGATCTTGGCCATGCGTAATTTCACGTAGAACCCCGACCTCCATGCGCCTCCTCCTGGTGGAAGACGACCCGGTGCTCAGCCGCACCATGGCCCAGGGCCTCGAAAACGCGGGCCACCGCGTCGAACTGGCCCATACCGTCGAAGAAGCCCAGCACTGGTGGGCCGTACAGGCTTTCGACGCTGTGCTGCTGGACCTGAACCTGCCCCACGCTGCCCACGCGCGCAGCGGCCTGGGCAGCGGCCTCACCGCCCTGCGCAGCGCCCGTGCGCGCGGCGACCGCACCCCCGTGCTGGTGCTCAGTGCCCGCGACAGCACCGAGGAGCGCATTGCCGGGCTGGACGCCGGCGCCGACGACTATCTGGGCAAGCCCTATGAACTCAAAGAGGTGGAAGCGCGCCTGCGCGCGCTGCTGCGGCGCGCCAGCGGCACCGCCGACATCGTCACCGTGGGCCAGCTGGTGCTGGACCGCCAGGCGCGCCGCGTCAGCGTGGCCGGGCAACCGCTGGAGCTGCCCGCGCGCGAGTTCGATTTGCTGTGGGAGCTGATGACCCCGCCCGGCCGTGTGCTGAGCAAGGGCGACTTGTCCTCGCGCCTGTCGGACGGCAGTGAGGTGGTGGGCGAAAACGCGCTGGAGGCCTCGTTCTCCCGCCTGCGGCGCAAGATTGCGGGCAGCGGCGCGGCGATTCGCACGCTGCGCGGGCTGGGTTACGTGCTAGAGGATGACATTGGCCAGTCCTGAACCCGGCCCCGCACCGCTGCACCAGCAGCCGCCCGACCTGCGCCAGCGCATCGGCCGGCGCGTGCTGCTGTCACTGGTGCTGATCTGGGGGCTGGGCAGCACGGTGGTGCTGGGCGTGGGCAACCACTTTGTGGCCGAGGCATTTGACCGAGCGTTGCTCGATGACGCACACGCCGTGGCCGCCCATGTGCGCGGCGGCCAGCCGACAGATCCTGCGCGCGACCCTTTGCGGCTGGACCTCACGCCGCGCGAGGTGGGGCTGCTGCGTTTTGACCAGAGCGAAACCGTATGGTTTGCGGTGTACGCGCCCGATGGCAGCTTCATCGCAGGCGACCCCCACTTGGCGCCGGGCGTGGTGGCGGCGGGCAGCAGCCACGCCTTTTCGCAGCTTTCGCAAGACGGGCGCGAACTGCGGCGCGCCACCTTGCAGATTGCCGGGCCGCCCTCTTTCACCGTCGTCATGGCGCAGACCACCGCCGAGCGCACGCAGCTGCTGCGCAGGCTGCTGGTGTACTCGGGCCTGGCCCAGCTGTGGCTGCTGGTAGTGCTGGGGTCGTGGCTGCTGCGTGGCATAGAGCGCGACCTGCATCCGCTGGGTGCACTGCAGGACGCCATGGACCAGCGCGACGCTGCCGACCTGCAACCCCTGCCGCCCGCGCTGACACAACAAGCCAGCACCAGCGACGTGCAACGTCTGGGTGTGGCCCTGGACGGCTTGCTGGCGCGGGTGCAGCAAAGCCTGCATGCGCAGCGCGAATTTGCGGGCAACGTGGCGCACGAGCTGCGTACACCGCTCGCAGGCATCCGCGCCCAGGCCGCCCACGCGCTGGCCCACAACGACCCGGCCGTCTGGCGCAGCGAAATCGAGGGCATCGCCCAAGCCGAGCAGCGCGCCAGCCGCACCGTGGACCAGCTGCTGGCCCTGGCCCGTGCGGCCGAGGGTGGCATCGCGCTGACGTTGCAGCCCTTGGCCTTGCACACGCTGGTGCGCGACGTGCTGCTGCGCTACCTGCCACGCGCCGATGTCCTGGGGGTGGACCTGGGCGCCGAGGGGCTGGACCACGCCCTGGTGGTGCGGGGCAACACAGCGCTGGTCGAAGGCATCCTGAACAACCTGCTGGACAACGCACTGCGCTACGGGCGCGGCACGCCACCCCGCATCACCGTGGCGCTGCACACCGAGCCCGGCTTCGGTGTGCTGCGCGTGACCGATAACGGCCCCGGCGTGGATGCCACGCTGGCGCAGCAGCTGCAACAGCGCTGGGCGCAGGGCGACCAGGGCCAGCGCCTGGGCCAGGGTGCGGGACTGGGCCTGGCCATCGTGGCGCGGTATGTGCAGTTGATGGAAGGACGGCTGGAGCTTGCGGCAGCCAGCGACACAACCGACGGATCTGGCTTGGCGGCCAGCGTGTGGCTGCCGTTGGCGCCCAATACGCCTGCCCCCTCCGGCACGCTCCCCACATCCCCATGACGAGCCCGCCCGACCCAGCACTGACCGCGGCAGAGCAAGCGGCCTTCCTGCAGTCCATCGCCCGCGTGCGCAGCGCGGCTGGGCGGGCCTTGCGGGCGGTGCAGGCCCACGCCATGCAGGGCGCAGCTGCCCATGGCACCGAAGCCAACGCCGCCGCCCAGGCCGCCGAAACCACCGAGCCCGCAGCCCAGGCCGCCGTCGATTTCATCGCACAACTGCACAAGGGCCTGGATACCGTGGCAGAACAAGCCCGCGCCACCGGCCCCCAGCCAGCGTGCCAGGCGGGCTGCGCGCACTGCTGCCACCTGCGCGTGGAGGCGACGGAGCCCGAGGTGCTGCACATCGCCCAGCACCTGCGCACGCTGCCCGGCGCGGACCAGGCCACAACCACGCAGCGCCTGCAGCAGCACCTGGCGGCGGCAAGCGCGGGCACCACGCGCCAGCCCTGCAGCTTTCTCGTCAATGATCGGTGTGCCATCTACAGCGTGCGCCCTGCCGCCTGCCGCAAGGCGCATTCCTTGTCGGCTGCGCACTGTGCAGAGCAATCGCCCACCATCCCGCAAAACCTGCGCCTGCTGTTGGACGCCGAAGCGCTGATGGCCGGCACCGCCCTGGCCTACCGCGACCAGCCCTTGCCCGCCAGCGCCCACGAACTCAACGCCGCCGTGCTGGCAGCCCTGGGCGGCACACCGCTCCACGCACCCAGCGCTCTGCTGCGCTGGTACCGGGGTGACGAAGGCGCGCTGGCCCTGCCCACCACATTGCCGTGAAAGCCCACGCGCCTTGATGTCCATCAAGACCCACCGCCACCAGCCGCCCACAATGCAGCCAGCCCCGCAGCCGCCTGGCCGTGCGGCCGAACTTCTCGAAGCCCCCCCGCCTCACGCCTGATGACTCAGCCCACCCTCCGCTCCTGCGCCCCCCTCCACCTGGCAGCCGCTGCCGCCATGGTGGCGGGCCTGGCAGGCTGCAGCAAGCCCGAAGCCACCGGCCCCGCCACCACCAGCTTCGATGCCATCACCACCGCGTGCACCCAATTCCTGGCCGCACGGCAACCCCATGTACTGCCTGGCGCTGCGGGCGACTGGACCCTGACCGGCTACAGCCCTGCCCTGGTCCAGCCCGAAGTCACGCGCACCGAATCCACCGTGACACCCTACGTAGGCAAGCTCGTCATCAAGGACAACGAGGCCCAGGCCCACGCACCTACCGAAGCCGCCGCCCAGGCCATCACCCTCACCCCCGCGCACCTGCTGTCCAACCGCACGCACACCTTCATCTACAGTTTTGACGGCACCCAGTGGCGCTGGCAGAACGGCCAGCGGCTGACCAAGATACCGGGGCAGAACGACCGGCTGGAGGCCGTGGCGCTGGCGGATGTCTCAGCAGCAGGGCCCAGGGGGTTTGCGGGGTGCTTGCCGCGTTGAGCCGGATCAATTCGCTCTCTTTTTAATAGCTACTACCGCATGGTTCACTATCGCTTCAGGCTGTTTTTGATCAAATTCCGCATCCACACAGCCCAGCGAGGCCTTGTACAGCCTGGTGCCGCACGCCAGCCCTGAGGGCCGTCGCGCAGCCAAACCATTCACACCGCTCATTCCAGGTCGGCATCCAGCCGGGCGATCAGGCCCTGCGCATTCACGGTGATGTCGAGGTTGCCGATCTCGTGACCAAAATCCCCCGTGAAGTCCACCCGCACCCTCGCGCGCTGCGGCCCCAGGCGTTGCATCGACAGGAACCGGGTCACCGTCTGGTAACCGACGAAGTACTGTTCGACATAGCGGCTTATTCCGGCATGGCCATCAAAACGGTGGCCCGTGGAGGGGTCGTCGATCACGGCATCGTGTGCAAAAAGGGCGAGCACCCGCTCCACCGCAAATGCGTTGGTGGCCGCGATCAGCGCATCGGCAACGTGGCGCAGGTGTTCGTGCGTGGGGGCCATCGCACCATGCCGCAGGCCTGCTGCGTCGTCCCTGCTGGCTGCCCCGCCGGCGCTTTCTGCCAAAGGTTGACCCGGCTGGCTCATGGCAGCACGCTGACCACCACCTTGCCTCGGGCGCGGCCGCTGGCGACCAGGGCGTGCGCCGCTTCGGCCGTGTCCAGCGTGAAGCTGGTGGGGTCGAGCAATGGCTCCAGTTGCCCCGCTTCCGCGAGCAAGGTGGCCTGCTCCATGATCTCGCCGTGGTGTTCACGGAACTCCCCCGTGAGGATGGGAAGCAGCGTGAACACCCCAGAGAAAGTAGCACCCCGGAACGACAGCGGCGCCAGCTTGTGGGTGCCCCAGCCCAGCGAAGTCACCACGTGGCCCGAGTAGCGGCGGACCGCCACAAACGACGCATCCAGCACTGGCCCACCCACGGTGTCGTAAACGATATCGAAGCCCTGGCCGTCGGTGAACGCGTGGACATAGGCCTCGACCGAGGTCGTTTCATGGTCAATCGGCGTGGCCCCCAGAGACCGGATGTAACCGGCCTGCGCCGCCGTGCCCGTGGCGAACACCTCGGCACCCCGGGCGCGGGCCAGCTGCACGGCCACATGGCCCACGCCACCCGCGCCGCCGTGCACCAGCACCTTGTGCCCGCTGCGCACGTTGGCGCGGTCCACCAGGCCCTCCCAGGCGGTGATGAAGACCAGCGGCAAGGCCGCTGCCTGGCGCATGGTCAACCGGCCTGGCTTGTGGGCCAGCAGCCGGGCATCCACTGCAGCGTATTGCGCCAGGCTGCCTTGCAGCCCGCCGATGCCGCCGGTAAAGCCATACACCGCATCCCCCACCTTGAAGCGAGAGACGCCCTGCCCCACCTCCTCCACCACGCCGGCAAGGTCCATACCCAAAACGGCCGGCAGCGGTTGCTGGGCGTGCTCGGCGGCGCCCGCGCGGATCTTGGTGTCCAGCGGGTTCACGCCGCTGGCGTGGATGCGGACCAGCACCTGGCCCGCCGCAGGCTGGGGCCGGGGCAGCAAAGTGGTTTTCAGTGCGCCGTGGGGGGATGCGAGCACCAGGGCCTGCATGGTGGGGACGGGAGAGGTGGACATGGCGTATTCCTTCGCGGGGTTGAACAGTGCCGCCAGTTTTTACCTTTCTCTTTTGAATGAAAAGCCACAATATTGAAACCTTGTCATTCACTTTTGTATGATGCAGCCGATGAACTGGGATGACGTACAGGTGTTCTTGGCCATTGCCCGGCACGGCACGCTGGGTGCGGCAGGCCGCGCCCTCCAACAAAGCCAGCCCACCATGGGCCGCAGGCTGAAGGCGCTGGAGCTTTCTCTGGGCCACACCCTGTTCCAGCGGACCTCCGAGGGCTTCGTCTTGACCGACGAAGGAGCCGCCGTGCTGCGCCACGCCGAGGGCATGGAAGCGCAGGCGCTGTCGTTCTCCCGCCAACTGGACGGCGCAGACCAGCAGCTGGAAGGCGCGCTCCGGGTATCGACCTCTGACTGGTTTGGACTGCATGTGCTGGCGCCGCTGTGTGCCGCGTTCACCAACCACCACCCCCGCGTCAGCATCGAACTCCTGACCGATGCGCGCCTCTTCAGCCTGGCGCGCCGCGAGGCGGACCTGGTGGCGCGCATCGTTCCTTTTGACGAGCCCGACGTCATACAGCGGCAGCTGATGCATGTGCCCTATGCGCTGTACTTGCAGCGGGGCGCAGACATGCCCACGGACGATGCGGACCTTCGCCTCATCACCATGGACCTGGGATTCAGCGAGATGCCGGACGCGGCCTGGCTGCGCGAGGCCTTTCCTTCGGCGCGCATCGCGTTTCGCAGCAACAACCGGCACGTGCAGGCCGTGGCCTGCGCATCGGGCGCGGGCCTGGCCGTACTGCCTTGCCCGTTGGGTGACTCGCACCCCGGCCTGCAAAGGGTGGAACGTACCCCAACGCCGCCAGGGCGCGATGTGTGGCTGGGTTACCACCGGGACCTGCGCCGGGTCCCCCGGCTGCGCGCGCTGGTGGAAATGCTGATGCAAGCGCTGGGCCCTGCTCAGGGCGATGCAGGCGACCAGGGCGGCTGACAAAACGCTGGGAGCGCCGTCGCAGCGCTTGGCTGATGGCGGTCAGCGACCCAGCCCTGCCCCAACGGCCAGCACATACTCGATGAAGCTGTGACACGGGTGGCTCTGGTGCGCAAGCACATCTGCCTTGACCAAAACGCCCAACGGCCCCACCGCCTGTGACTTCCACGGCAAGACCGCCAGCTCTCCACGCTGAACCAGCGGCCGCAGCAGGCTGGCGGGCGCGCACATCAGCATGTCGCTGTCGGCCAGCATGGCGTATGCAATCTCGGTCGAACGGCTCGACACGCGGCACAGCTCAGGCACACCACCCAGTTCATCGAAGAGGCTCTCCACCTGCTGGGGTCCCAGCCCGGTCAGGGGTGGGGCCAGCCAGCGCTGCGCCAGCAGCTCTGCGGCGGTGACGGTGGCCTGCCGGGTCAGAGGATGCTCCGGGCGACAGGCCACCACAAACCCATCCTGCAGCGCGGCGCAAAACGCGAACCCTTGCGGCAGCGGGGTCGGTTCGCGGCAGATGGCCAGGTCCAGCGTCCCCTCCTGGATGCTCTCCAGCAAATTGTCGATCGTGACCTCGTGGACATCGATGGCCGCATCCGGGTGTGCGGCAACGTAGGTCGGGATGGCCACCGTGAGCAGGCCGTTGATGCCCGCCGCAATGCTGCCAATGCGGATCAGCGCGGACGCTGCGCCCTGCTGCATCAGCGCGGCATTGCCTGCTGCCGCCTGCAGAGGGACCAGCGATGCGCGCAACAGCGGCAGGACCGCCTCTCCCAGGCGGGTCAAGCGCATGCCCTTGGAGTGCCGCTCGAACAGAGGGCCGCCCAGAGAGCTTTCCAGCTCGACCAGCGCATGGGTCGCGGCGGGCTGGCTCAGTCCAATGGAGGAAGCCGCCCGGTGCAGGCTCTGCAGGTCGGCGATCGCAATGGCCAGCTGCAGGTGCTTGAGGCGCACCCGCCCCAGGATGCGGTTGAACAGGACGGAAGGCGTCAAATCCGGCATGGCTTATTCAAAAATTGAATTCACTTAAAAAAGAAGCATTGGCCTTGCGGCGCCTGCTATGGAACGATCGCGCGCTGGCAAGGAGCAAACCCACGCCAGATGCATTCAATTAACGAATCTTATCCCCGCACCAGCCTGCCGCTGGATGCGAGAGATCTCAGGAGACAAACCACCATGCCATCACCTCAGCGCCAGCCCCTGCGCACGATCACCTTGCGCCCCACCCATTTCCTGCTCGCTCCGGTCGTGGGCGCACTCCTGGCCATGGGCCAGGCACAGGCCGCAGACACCCTGGACACCGCCTGCAAGACCACCGCCGAATGCCAGGCACAGGTCGCCAAGATCCAGGGGCTGGTCAAGGGGGACGCCACCAGCGCCTTGTCCAAGTCGCAGGACACCTTCTACTGGTTTGGCCGCATCAACATGGCATCGACCGTGGTCAACGTGGAGCAAGGCATCATCCCCAAAGCCCAGGCGGGCCGCATTGCGAGGGGCGTGGAGTTGTCGATCACGCAGGCGACGGCCCCGGGCGGCAAGCGCCCCACCGATGTGCTGCAGGTCGAGAAGATCATCACGGACGCCGTGGGTCCAGAGGCCACGCTGATCCACACCGGGCGCAGTCGCCAGGACATCCACTCCACCCTGAACGCTGCGCAGTTGCGCCTGGAGATGCTGGACTTTGCCGATGCCCTGGACCAGGTGCGCGCACGGCTCATCACCATCGCACAGGCGCACACCGCCACCTATGTGCCCGCCTACACCAATGGCGTGCAGGCCATGCCCATCAGCTATGGGCACTACCTCATGGCGTTTGCCGATTCGTTCGCCCGCGACTCGGCACGCATCCGCGAGGCCTATGCCCGCATCAACCTCAGCCCCATGGGCACGGCGGTGCTGGCCAACTCCAGTTGGGGCATCAACCGGGAGCGCCTGGCGCAACTGCTGGGGTTTGACGGGCTCATCGTCAACTCGCTGGATGCCGGACAGATCAGCACGTATGACATCCCGATCGAGGCCGCGTCCATCGCCAGCTCCACCGCCATCCGCGTGGGCGCTTTCATGCAGGATGTGCACACCCAGTACCACCAGACCCGGCCATGGATGCTGCTGGCCAGCTCCAAGACCTACACCAGCAGCGCCATGCCGCAAAAGGCCAACCCCGGCATCATCCAGAACACCCGCGCCAAGGCCAGCGATGTGGTGGCGTCGGCCCAGGCATCGCTGTGGCGCGCCCATAACGTCACGCCCGGCATGATCGACTACAAGAACACCTGGAGCCCCGGCAGCGCCAAGACCTTTGTCCAGGGCGTGGAGATGCTGCAGCAGCTGGCCGATGTGCTGGACTCGCTGCGCATCGACCCAGCCCGCGCACTGGACGAACTGGAATCCGAATGGACCACGTCGATGGAGCTGGCCGAAACCCTGCAGCGTACCCATGCCATTCCGTTCCGGGTGGGTCACCACTTTGCGTCGGACGTGGTGGTGTATGCCAAGGAGCGCAACATCCGGCCCAAGGACTTTCCGTATGCCGAAGCCGTGCGCATCTACCGCGAAGCGGGCAAAAAGTACGACATCAAGGACCAGCGCCTGCCCCTGACGGAAAAGGAATTCCGCCGCGCCCTGTCCCCCGCCGAGATGGTGCTGACCCGCACCGGCACAGGCGGCCCCCAGCCCCAGGAGGTCGCGCGCATGGTGGCCGCTGCCAAGGACACGCTGGCCAAGGACCGCGCCTGGTCGGGTGAAGCCCGGCAGCGCCTGCTGGCCGCCGAGGCGGCGCTGAACGCGGCGTTTGAGGGCGTGAAGTCACTGCCCTGAACGGGGGATGTCCGGGGGCGGGCCTGAGGAGAACAAGAAACCGGCGGCGTCGCCGGCGTCATTCCAGCCTGCGCCCGTCGGTGTCATCCAGCGCGCCATCGCCGCCTTGCTGCACCGCTTTTTCGACCGCTTCGCGCGTGAGCGTCGGCACAAAGCTTTCAATGAACCGGTAGGCATATCCGCGCAGCCAGGCGCCGCGCCGCAGGCCCAGGCGGGTGAGATTGACCTCGAACAGATGGCCCGCGTCGATGAGCCGCAGGTGGCGGTCGCGCTCTTCGTCGACCGCGATGGACGCGACGATGCCCACGCCCATGTCCAGCTCCACATAGGTCTTGATCACGTCAGCGTCCATGGCGGTGAGCACGATGTCGGGCGCAATGCCTTCGCGCGCAAAGGCCTCGTCGATGTGCGCACGGCCGGTGTAGCCCAGCTCGTAGGTGATGATGGGATATTGCGCCAATTGCTCCAGCGTCACCGGGCCGGGCAGGTCAAGCAGGCGGTGGCCCGGGGGCACCACGATGCTGTGCGTCCAGCGGTAGCACGGCAGGGTGACCAGGGCGTCGTAGCCGGCCAGCGCCTCGGTGGCCACGCCGATGTCGGCCTCGCCGGACAACAGCATCTCTGCCACCTGGCGGGGCGAGCCCTGGTGCAGGTGCAGCGACACCTGCGGGAACAACGCCCGAAAGTCGCGAACCACCTGGGGCAGCGCATAACGCGCCTGCGAGTGCGTGGCCGCCACCGACAGGCGCCCCTGCGCGCTGTCGCTGAAGTCCTGGCCGGCACGCCTGAGGTTGTCGGCCTCCAGCAGCAGGCGCTCGACTGTGGGCAACAGCACTTCGCCAGGCGGTGTCAGGCCCGTGAGACGCTTGCCCGCCCGCACAAAAATCTCCACGCCCAGCTCTTCCTCCAGCTCGCGGATCTGGCGGCTCACCCCGGGCTGCGAGGTGTGCAGGATGTGTGCCACTTCGGTCAGGTTGAAGCCCCGCCGCACGGTTTCGCGCACAGAGCGCAGTTGCTGAAAGTTCATGGATAAAAGCGGGTCTCACAATGTCGATGTGACTGCCACCGCGCGGTGACCGTGTTGGCGACGGCCCCATGCGTTCCGTAGCCAGACAGCCCGTAGCGCAGGGGTCTGTAAATACTATGTTTTTAATAGCATCAAGCGCATATTCCACTAGCGCATCAGTCACTTTTCTTTGGTTTTTTTCCCGTACGGGCCTTACATGCCCCGCTGGGACAGGTCGGGCACATAGCGGTCGGCCTGGATGTCGGGCGACAGCCCGTGGGTGATGACCTCGTCGGTGATGGGCAGGAACTGCGCATTCCACTGCTCCCACGCCGCGCGCAGGCGTTCAAACACTTCGGGGTGCTTGTGGCGCAGGTTGGCGCGCTCCAGCGTGTCGTCTTCCACGTCGAACAAAAACTCGTTGTCGTTGATGCGCAGGTACTTGAAGCGGCCTTCGCGCACGGCGCGCTGGCACTGCGACTTGTAACGCCAGAACAGCGTGCGCGGGTGCGCAGGCGTATCGCCCAGCAGCACGGGCAGGATGCTCTCGCCGTCGGGCGGGTAGTCGGCATGGGGCGCCACGCCCGCAGCGGCCAGCAGCGTGGGCAGCCAGTCCATGGTGGCGGTGACCTGGTCGCTCACCTGCGGTGCAATGCGCGCAGGCCAGCGCAGCAGCGTGGGCACGCGGATCCCGCCTTCGAGCAGCTCGGTCTTCTGGCCGGTGAAGGGCCAGGTCTTGGAAAAGCGCTCGCCGCCGTTGTCGCTGGTGAAGACGACGATGGTGTTGTCGGCCAGGCCTTGTGCCTTGAGTGCATCCAGCACCTGGCCCACCGCCTTGTCGAGCGAGCGCACCATGCGCGCATAGGTGGCCAGGTTGCCGCCGTCGTAGTGAAAGAGGTCTTTCAGGCCCAGCGATATTTCTTCGTCCTCCGGCCCAACCCACGGCCAGTGGGGCGCGGTGAAGTGCAGCGACAGAAAGAACGGCTTGGCCGCGCTGCGCTCGCCGATCCAGCGCTTGGCCTCGTCGGCCAGCAGCTGGGTGTAGTAGCCCACGCGCTCCACCGGCACCTCGCCTTCGTACAGATCGCGCGCCACGGCATCGCCCACGCCGGGCTTGTGCGTGAAGTAGTCGATGGCACCGCCATAGTTGCCAAAGAAGCGGTCGTAGCCACTCTTGAGCGGGCCGAAGGTGGGCAGGCTGCCCAGGTGCCACTTGCCAATCAGCGCCGTGTCATAGCCCGCATCGCGCAGCAACGATGGCAGCGTGGGGTGCTCGGGCGGCAGGCCGTGCACATGGGCCTTGCGCACCAGGGGTTCCTCCAGCCCGCCGCGCAGGCGGTACTGGTAGCGACCAGTGATCAGCGCAAACCGCGTGGCCGAGCACACAGCCGAGTTGGCATAGGCCTGGGTAAAGCGCACGCCCTCGCCCGCCAGCGCATCGAGGTGCGGCGTGGTGAAGTCGGCCTGGCCGTACACGCTCAGGTCGGCCCAGCCCAGGTCGTCGGCCAGGATAAAGACGATGTTGGGCGCTTGGGTGGAAGCGGAGGCTGCCACATTGGTGGTGATGCTCATGCAGCCCCCTTGGCCTTGCCGGCGGCATCGGTCTCGCGCCACTGCTTGTCGAGCTTGAGGTCCGTGACGGCCTGCTGCACGAAGGCGGGCTGGAACCAGGCCTTCACGTCAAACGTCTGGCGGATCAGCCCCAGCTTGACGCCGTCGTCCAGCACGCCCTGGTAACCGGCGATGAAGCCCTCGTCGAGCAGCGGCGAATATCTGGCGTTCAGGTTGTCGCCCGCCAGCTCTTCGCGGAACGACAGCTCGGGGTTGCCGCTGTTGTCGGCGTACAGCTTGATCAGCGCCTCGCGGTTGCCCTCTTGCGAAGACCAGTGGGCGGCGCGCACCAGCTGGGTCACCAGGCGCTGGGTGAGCTGCGGGTTCTGCGCGGCGAAATCCTCGGTGGCCAGAATGCCGGAGTTGATGGTGTAGTCCGGCCCACGGCCCTTGGTGCTCAGCGCAATCTGCGCGCCCTGCGCCTTGAGCAGGAACAGGTCCGAGCCACCGAACGTGGCGTCGATCTGCCCAGCCACCACGGCGGCCTTGGAGGTGGGCCAGTCCATGTTGATGAGCTTCACGTCCTTTTCGGTCAGACCCGCCGTGGCCAGCAGGTTGTCAAAGGTGCGCTGGTAGGCGGTGCCCTTGAGCACAGTGACCTTCTTGCCCTTGAGGTCGGCCACGGTCTTGATGCTCACGCCCGGCGCCGTGGCCAGATAGCTGTTGCTGCCCCGGCCCGTGGCCGCAATGAAGCGGGTGGGCAGACCGCGCGCTCGGCCAATGACGGCGGCCAGGTCGCCCAGAGAGACGATGTCGAGCTGCTTGGCCGACAGCGCCTCGTGCACGGCCGGGCCTGCGCCGCGAAAGAAGTTCCACTCGATCTTGATGCCGTCCTTGGCAAATTCATCTTCCAGCCACTTGTTGGCCTGCAGCACCGCAAACACACTGCCGCCTGGCGAGGGCTTGCCGGCTGTACCCAGGTCGGGCGAGCCGATGCGGATGACCTTGGCGGGCGACTGTGCGCGCAGCACCATGGGGGCAGCCAATGCGGCAGCGCCAGCAATCAGCAGAGAACGGCGTGTGGAGAAAGCGAGGGGGTTTTGTTGTGTCATGGGAATCTCGGGGATCGGTAAAAGGGGAACAAACAATCAAACGGCAAATTGCCACTGCGCGGCAGGCGCCAGCTGCTCGCCGCGCTTGAGCGGCGGCTCGGCCAGGTCGGCCGCCGGGTGGCCGGAGAACTCGCGCAGCACGCTGTCCTTGATGGCGGTGAACGCGTGGGAGGTGCGCTCGCGCGGATGGGGCAGCCCCACCGGCACGGTGCGGCGGATGCGGCCGGGGCGCGGCTCCATCACCACCACGCGGTCGCCCAGGTACACGGCCTCTTCCACGTCATGGGTCACCAGGATCATGGTGATGCCCTCCTGCTGCCAGATGCGGCGCAGCTCCTGCTGCAGGTGGGCACGGGTCATGGCGTCAAGTGCGCCAAAGGGTTCGTCCAGCAGCAGGATGTCGGGCCGGTTGACCAGCGCCCGCGCAATGGCCACGCGCTGCGACATGCCGCCCGAGAGCTGGTGCGGATAGGCGGTCTCGAACCCCTCCAGCCCCACCAGCGCAATGTGCTCGCGCACGGTGGCGCGCTGCTGGCCTTCGGTCAGGCTGGAGTTGAGCAGGCCCAGCGCCACGTTCTTCTCGACCGTGAGCCAGGGAAACAAGCGGTGCTCCTGGAACACGATGCCCCGGTTGAGGCTGGTGCCCACAATGCGCTGGCCGTTGAGCAGGATCTCGCCCTGGTAATCGCCCTCCAGGCCAATCACCAGCCGCAGCAGCGTGGACTTGCCGCAGCCGCTCGAGCCCACGATGCTCACGAACCCGCCGGGCTCGATGGTGAGGTAGATGTCCTGCAGTACGGGCAGGGCTTCGCCCTTGACCTCGTACTGCTTGTTCAGGCCGCGAATGGCCAGGGTACCGGCGTGTGCCATGTTGATTTCCTTGTGTTCGTATGCGTATGCGATGCGTCAGCAGCATCAGTACCTGGCGATCGTGCGATCACGCCAGGCCAGCAGGCGCTTTTCCAGTGCGGCCAGCAGCGCGTTCAGTACAAAGCCCACCAGGCCCACCACCACCACGCCAAACAGCACCAGGTCCATCCAGAAATGCTCGCGCCCGTCGATCAGCGTGTTGCCAATGCCCTTGCCCGAGGCCAGCAGGTATTCGGCCCCCAGCGTGGCCAGCCAGCTGTAGATGAGCGAGAGCTGGATACCGGTGAACAGTGAGGGCGCGGCGGCAGGCGCCACCACGCGGTGCAGCGTTTGCCACACGCTGAACTCGTACACGCGGGCCACCTCCAGGTACTCACGCGGCACGCTGCGCAGGCCCTCCAGCGTGTTGAGCACCACCGGAAAGAACGCCGCCATGGCCACAAACGCTACCTTGGCGGTATCGCCCAGGCCAAACCACATCGACAGCATCGGAATCCACGCAAACAGCGAGATCTGCTTGAGCGTGTGGAACGTGGGCCCCACCAGCCGCTCGGCCCAGCGCGACCAGCCCAGCAGCGCACCCACGGCCAGACCGATGCTGGAGCCAATGCCAAAGCCCCAGGCCATGCGCCACAGGCTGGCCGACAAGGCCACCCACAGCTCGCCGCTCGCGACCTGGCCCACGCCGCGCTGCCAGACGGCCAGCGGCGACACCAGCAGGGGCGAATCGGACGCCCCCGAGGCAACCACCGCCCACCACACCGCCAGAATCAACACGGGCAGCACCCAGCCCCGCAGGCGCGGAGGCACTTTGTGGAACAGGTTACGTTGCACGTTCACAGAAGACCTTGAAGACATTCACACACCCCTTTCACAGTCCTGGCTTGCGCCAGCGCAGCAGCCACGCCTCAGACACGGCCAGCAGCTTGTCGATCACAAAACCCACGATGCCCACGGCCAGCACCGCCGCCAGCACCACGTCCAGCTGAAAAAGCTGGCGGCCGTAGACGATGAGGAAACCAATGCCCTCGGACGACGCCAGCAGCTCCACCACCACCAGCGCCAGCCAGGCATGGGTGAGGCCATAGCGCACGCCGTTCCAGATGGGCGCCGTGGCCGCCGGAAACACCACCTTGCGCAGCATCTGCCAGCGGGTAAAGCCATACACACGCGCCACCTCCACCAGCCGGTGGGGCACGTTCTGGATGCCCTGGCAGGTGTTGATGGCCACGGGCACCAACGCGGCCTTGGCGATGAGCAGAAACTTCAATGCCTCATCAATGCCCACCACCAGAATCAGCAGCGGCAGCCAGCCGATCACCGGCACCTGGCTAAAGGCCTTGAACAGCGGGAACACGTAGTCGCGGAAGGTGGGCGCGAGGCCCATGGCACCGCCCAGCAGCAGGCCCAGCGCCAGGCCAATGCCAAAGCCCGCAAACACGCGGACCATGCTGATGCGCAGGTGCTCCCACAGCTCGCCGCTGGCCAGCAGCTCGCCAAACACCTTGAACACGGCGGCGGGCGGCGGCAGCACCTGCTCGGGCACCCAGCCCCACAGAGCGGAGAGCTGCCACAGCGCCAGTACGGCCAGCGGAAAGGGCCAGGCCCAAAGCGAACGCCTCGCCCAAGTCCAGGCGGCGTTTTGCCTTGCCGCTGCGGGGCGGCGTGTGGGGGCATCCGGCAGCGCGTCCAGCGGCCTCACGGGGCTGCCTGGCCCGGCCGCGTTCAGTGCGGGTATCGCCATCTTTTGCATTTCCTTTGTGGGTGGTGGAGCTGCTACCACCTGGGGTGAGCGCAGCGCCATCGATAACAACCAAAAGAAATGTAAAAGACGTTTGTTATAAAAATAAATGGTTAATACTCATATGCAATGACAAAGATGTTTGCGGCATGAGCAGCGACGCCTGCGTTATGAGGTTGCCTCGACGCAGGCGCAAAAAACCCGCCGCGCACAAGGTGCGGGCGGGTTGCAACGAGCGGTGGTGAGCGGCTTTTCCTGGCTTGCGCACCGCGGTCTGGATCGGAGACCTGGATCAAGGGGCGGCGACCAGATCCCCGTTGGCGCCATACACGGGCCAGTAGCTCTCCAGTTTCAGCTCCTTGAGAGCAGCGTTCAGATAGCGGCGGTCAAACCAGCTATCGATCTCTGGCTTCTTGCGGATGAGTTTGAGCTTGTGGGCCTCGTCAGCCGCGTCCTTGTAGCGCGCCACCAGAAATGGGTCGAGCAGTGGCGACAGGCGCACGCGCAGCGGCTGGCCAATAAAGTCTTCGCGCCACACCTTCTCGGCGTACTCGGCCTTGCCCCACTGCGCAAACAGTTCGGCACGGCGGTTTTCGTCGGAATATTTATGCGCGTACAGCACCACCGTCTTGACCACGCGCTCCACTGCCTTGGGGTGGCGGGCGGCGAAGTCGTCGGTCACCAGCAGTGCCGTCTGGCGGGTGTACTTGTAGGAATCTTCTGCAGCCGACCACACCACCTTGGCCAGGCCCTGGTCACGCAGCTTGAAAAAACCCACATAGCCAAAGGCGGCGTCGATGTCCTTGCTGACCAACGCCGCCTCAGCGCTGGGCAAATCCAGATTGAGCAGTTTCACATCGCGCTCGCTCAGACCCTTGTCGGCCAGCGCGCGCACGGCTGCCAGATGCAGGTTCGTGCCCTTGAATACGGCCACCTTGCGGCCCTTGAGGTCTTCCAGGCGGCGGATGTTGGAGTCGGGCGGCACCGCAAGGTAGAGCCCGCCGCGCACGCCACTGCCCAGAATGATCTTGGTCTTCACGTCACTGGCCCGGTGCACGATAGAGGGCAGGTCGCCCTGCCACGCAAAGTCCAGTTGCTTGTTGACCAGTGCCTCATTGACGGCCGGACCCGCGCCCTTGAAGAAGGTCCATTGCACCTTCACACCGTCCTTCTTGAACTCTTCTTCCAGCCCGCCATCGGTGTAGGCCAGCGCGGCCGAGGTGCCACCATGGCGCACCGGGTCGCTGCCCACACCGCCAGTGGCGATGCCGATGCGGATCACCTTCAGGGGATCTTGCGCCTGTGCGGCTGCGCTACCCGCCCACAGGCCCAGGGCCACCGCCGCGCTGGCTGTCGTGGCAGCCGCCCAGAGCGCTGTTTTCCATTGCGTTTTTTTCATCTGTTGACCCTTCGTGCCTGTTGTTTTGCCTGTTGTCGTTCCGGTGTGCGTGCGCAATGTGCTGCACACGTCGCCGATCACTCTAGGCAGGCCCTGCGCGGGGGCCAACGACCAAAAACAGATATCCAAATTTGCGGATGGCAGGCCCACGCGCGCCAGTGCAAGGCGCAGTTTTCCGACTATGCATATGCGAACTGCTTCGTTGATGCGCGCACTGCGCGCTGTCCCAATCGTGTGGGAGTTCTCTTTCATCACCCCACCGTTTCAGAAAGTAGCGCCATGTCCAAGATCAACGATTTGCACCCCACGTTCACCCGCTTTGCGGTAGAGCCCTACACCCCCACCATCGGGGCAGTCATCCACGAGCTGGACCTGCGCCAGCCCCTGGACGCCGCCACGCAGGCCGAGCTGCGCCAGGCACTGGCCGTGCACGAGGTGCTGTTCTTCCGCGACCAGCACATCACGCCGCAGCAGCAGGTGGACTTCACCCGCAGCTTTGGCAATGTGGCCGAGGTGAAGGCGTTCTTCCCCCGGCTCGAGAGCCACCCCGAGATCGAGATCGTGGAGAGCACGGCCGAGCGCCCCAAGGCGTCCAACCAATGGCATGCGGACATCACCTGGCGCGAGCAACCGCCGCTGGGCACCAGCCTCTATGCACAGGTGATCCCGGCCAGCGGCGGCGATACGCTGTGGGCCAGCCTCACGGCCGCGTACGCCAGTCTGCCGCCCGCCTTCCAGGCTTACCTGGAAACGCTCACGGCCGTACACACCTGGGAGATCAGCGGCTGGACGGAGTACCTGCTGCGCAAGGACGCCAGCGGCGAAGAACTGAAGGCCGCCCGCGCCAAGTACCCGCCCGTGGAGCACCCCGTGGTGCGCGTGCACCCCGTCACGGGCAAGAAGATCCTGTACGTGAACCCCACCTTCACCAGCCACATCAAGGGCCTGCACCGCACGCACAGCGATGCGCTGCTGACCCAGCTGTTTGCCCTGCCACAGGTGGCCGAGTTCCAGGCCCGCCTGCGCTGGGCGCCGGGCACGCTGGCCGTTTGGGACAACCGCTCCACCCAGCACTACGCAGTGGGCGACTTCTTTCCGCAGCACCGCAAGCTGCATCGCATCACTATTACCGAGTAGCCCCCCTGAGTCGCCTTCGGCGCCATCCCCCTTGGGGAGACGCCCCCCCTGGCCCGGCAAAGCGGGTTCCACGGGTGCACTGGCCTGGGCCGCGCCAGTGTCGAAGGCCGCGAGCCATCTCCACAAGTTTTGGAATCTCACATGACCCAACCCGACACATCCAGAAAACTGCGCCTCGGCGCTTTCATCATGGCCACGGGCCACCACGTAGCCGCCTGGCGCCACCCGGGCTCACAGGTCGATTCGGGCGTCAACATCGATCACTACATCGAGGTCGCCAAAACAGCCGAACGTGGCTTGTTTGACCAGGTGTTCGTGGCCGACAGCCCCGGCGTGTGGCACAAGGGCGACCGCGAGTCCTTCAGCCGCCAGGGACGGATCTCGCACTTCGAGCCCGTGACGCTGTGGGCGGCGCTGTCGGTCGTCACCAAGCACATCGGCTTTGTGGCCACAGCCTCCACCACCTACGAAGACCCCTACCTGCTGGCGCGCAAGTTTGCGTCGCTGGACCACATCAGCAAGGGCCGGGCCGCCTGGAACGTGGTGACCACCAGCGCCGAAAATGTGCACGGCAACTTTGGCCTGGACACGCACCCGGACCCCGCCACGCGGTACGAGCGCGCCCACGAATTTGTGGACGTGGTCAAGGGGCTGTGGGACAGCTTTGACGACGACGCCCTGGTGCGCGACCAGGCAAGCGGCATCTACTTTGACCCCGACAAGCTGCACGCACTCAACCACGTGGGCAAACACCTCAAGGTGCAAGGGCCGCTCAACATCGAGCGCTCGTTGCAAGGCCACCCAGTGATTGTGCAAGCCGGCTCCTCGGAAGACGGCAAGGAACTGGCCGCCGCGACGGCCGAAGCCATCTTCACCGCCTGGACCAGCCTGGCCGAGGCCCAGGCCTTCTACAAGGATGTGAAGGGTCGCATGGCCAAGTACGGCCGCAGTCCTGAAGAACTGCTGGTGCTTCCCGGCATCTCCCCAGTGATTGGCCGCACCGAGGCAGAAGCCCAGGCCAAGTGGGCCGAGCTGCAGGCCTTGATCCACCCCAGCGTGGGCCTGGCCACTCTCACCCCCTTCTGGCCCGGAGAGGACCTGTCGAAGTGGAACCTTGACGCACCTCCGCCGTACATCCCCGAGCCACCCAAGGGCATCAACAGCCGCGCCCACGTGGTGCTGGAGCTGGCCCGGCGAGAGAAATACACCGTGCGTCAGCTGTACGAATACCTCGCCGGTGCACGCGGCCACTGGGTGGTGATCGGTACACCCGAGACCATTGCCGACCGCATGCAGGAATGGTTTGAGAACGGGGCGGCGGACGGCTTCAACGTGATGCCGCCTGTGTTGCCCCAATCACTCAACGAGTTTGTGGACCTGGTGGTGCCTGAACTGCAGCGGCGCGGCCTGTTTCGCACCGCCTACGAAGGCACCACCCTGCGGGAAAACCTGGGCCTGGCAAGGCCCGCAAGCCGGTACACAACACTGCTCGCGAAGGCGGCCTAGGCATCATGCATGGCGATCCCAATGACCTCGGCAGGGCTGTCCGCAGGGCTCCTTCTTCATGTGCCACCCTGCAGCGCCGCAGGGTTGGGATGACTCGGCAGGCGCGGCGGGCCTGCCTTGACACGGCGCACGGGCAGATCGGTCGCCAGGCGTTTCAGGGCGGCCCCCCGGGATGCGGACTGAAAGCCGTGCGGCACCACCAGCACGTCCGTGCGGGCTTCACACAGGATGCGTTGCGCAACGCTCTCGAACAGCCAGTCTGCCCACCGGGACGCGGGATGCTTGCCCACCACGATCAGGTCGGCCCCGGCACCTTGCTGCGCCACCAACACCTGCCGCGCCGGGTCGCCCCGGCCGATGGAGGATGAAAGCCGGTTGCGCCGCGCATCGTACGAGTCGGTCAGCGTGAACATGCGGTCCTGCGCATGGCGCCTGCACTGCTCGCGGTAGATCTGGATGGCGCGTTCCGACACTTCGGCATAACGCAGCTTGCCCTCGTTGGCAGTGCTGACGGCATGGAACAGTTCCACACGTGCGCGGGGGTGGAGCGCCAGGCCCAGCTCCACCAGGCGATGCGAAGCCTGAGAAAAGTCCACCGCCACCATCAGGCTCTGGTAGGGCTGTGCCGCTGCGCTACGCACCACGATCACGGGGCGCTGGCAGGCACGGAGCAACTGGATCACAGGGTGCGCGCCGAACCAGGCCCGCAACCCGCGCTGCGGGGCCATGCCCCACACCACCAGGTCGTGACCCGCTGCCGCGCGGGCGATATCCGCCACCGTGCAATCCATGCGTGTTCCGGCATGAACAGGAATCTGGTGGCGCTGCCGAATCTGCAGCGCATGGTGCGACAGTCGCACGGCCACGTCGGGTGGCTGCACTTCGCCGGGTTGGGAGAGATACACCAGCTGCAACGCAGCCCGATGCTCTGCGCCCAGCAGCGCCGCACGCGCCAGCGCGTGCCCTCCCTGTTCAGAAAAATCGGTGGCGGCAAGGATGGAACGAGGGGTCATGGTGGTACGTCCTTCTGTGGTGAACAACGCGCACTCCTCCAACGGCTGCCAGTGCGATTGGCGCCGGTCTGGTGAGAAGTGATCTGGTGGTACGGCCCGCAGCGGGCCGGCGTGCAAAGGCGACTAGGTGAGGTAGTCGCCCGTGGCCTCGGGCTGGTACTGGATGTTCTCGATGGTGGCGGAGCACTCTTCGCCATGGGGCGTTTGCCAACGGGCCACGTCCCCGGCCCGCAAGCCCAGCAGGCTGATGCCGACCGGCGACAGCACCGAGATGAAGCCCGCCGCAGGCTCGGCGTCCTGCGGGTAGCACAGGGTCAGCACCTGGCGCCGGTGGGTGTGCTGGTCCACTAGCTCCACGCGTGAATTCATGGTGACCACGTCGGCCCGCACGGTGCGCGGGCTGGTGATATCGGCGTTGGCCAGCAGGTCGTCCAGCAAGGGGGCTGGCCGGTTGCCGACCAGCTTGGTCAGGCGCGAATAGTCCAGGTCGGTGAGCGTGCGCTCGCCAGGGGTCACAACTGCATGCATACAAAGCACTCCATCGAATGCGGCGGTGCCCCGTGGGGACAAGACGGCCGCTACCGCGCTTGGCTGGTGCCCGGCGGTGGATGGTTGCGCTACAAGGGGATGAGGAGAGAGGGTGCCGCCGGGCTCAGGAATGTGCTGGCGTCAGCTGACGACGCGCGTTCTTCTTGGCCACCGCTCGCGCGCAGGCCGCTGCGCGGGGCAGCACAGCCAGGGCGGCAAAAGGGCAAACCAGAAGGGTCGTCATGGGCCCGAGTGTAGGCAACACGGGCGGTTCTGGGGGCAATAGCCCCAGGGTTCTTGCCAGATACCCGGCGGCTGGGTGGCCGATCTTTGTCGCCACCAGGGGCCACCCAGAGCGTCACGCCAGCTGGGTGGCCCCTGCGCGGCGTACTCAGGCCACTTGCGGCAGGTAGCTGGGTCGCGTGGCTGTCATCGCGAGCTTGACATGCTGTGTGAGCTCATCGGCCAGCACCTCGTCCGCGCCTGCTTCCAGGCCATCCAGCGCGCGCCGAACGATCTGAACCGGGCTGGTCTTGGGCACGTCAAAGCCGCGCGTCAGGTCGGTATCCACATACGCCATGTGCAGGCCCAGGACATGCGTGTTTTGCGCGGCCAGTTCGTGGCGCAGTGCATTGGTGAGCGACCAAGCCGCAGACTTGCTGGCCGAGTATGCAGCCAGCTCGCCGCCATTCACCCACGACGCCACAGACAGCACGTTGAGCAGCGCCCCGCCTCCGTTGGACTGCAGGACCTGGGCAAAGGCTTTGCTGACACGCAGCACGCCAAAGACATTGGTCTCAAAGATGCGGCGCATCACCTCTTCGCTGTCGGCCGCCAGAAACCCGCCGGGCTGGGCGATGCCCGCGTTGTTGATCACCAAACTCACGTCAGACGCCTGCACGGCGGCAGCCGCCACCTCTTCGGGGTTGTTGACGTCCAGGCGCAAAGCCTGCACGCCGGGTTGCGGGACGATGGTGGACGGATCGCGCGCGGCGGCGTAGACCTTGCGCGCACCGCGTGCGAGCAACTCGCGAACAAAGGCCAGGCCAATGCCGCGATTGGCACCGGTGACGAGGACAACAGCGTTTTCGATCTTCATGGGAATCTCCAAGGTTGGGGTGGGACTGAACAGGGATATGCACGGGCTGTGCAAGGGATGGATATGGAGTGAGGGCTCGATAGGTGCGAGACGGACGCGAGACGGGTGCGAGGCAGCAGTAAGCGAGCAGCTCAGCGCACCTTGACGACGACCTTGCCCTTGGCACGGCCGGTTTCCACGTAGGCGATGGCTTCGTTGGTTGCGTCGAAGGGAAACACCTTGTCGATCACCGGGCGGATGGCCCCTGCATCCACCAGACGCGTGATCTCCTGCAGCTGGCTGCCCTGTGCACGCATGAACAGGAACGAGTAGCCAATGCCCAGCACTTGGGCACGGCGCCGGGTACCGGCGCTCAACAGCCGGAACACCATCCGCAAGAAGCCCGACGCATGAAGGGTTTCGCCGAATGCGGGATCGGGCGGGCCCGAGACGGAGACAAGTTGGCCTCCGCGCTTGAGCACACGCAGGGACTTGGCCAGCGCCTTGCTGTCCTGGCTGTGCAGCACCACGTCATAGTTGCGCAGCACGTTCTCAAAATCTTGCTGGCGGTAGTCGATGACAACGTCCGCGCCCAGGCTTTGGACCAGTGCGGCACTGCCCGCGCCGGCGGTGGTGGCCACGGTGGCGCCCAAGTGCTTGGCCAGCTGGATGGCGATGCTGCCCAGCCCCCCCGACCCCGCCTGGATGAAAACCTTCTGCCCTTTGATGACCTGGGCCTTCTCCACCAGCGCCTGCCATGCCGTCAAGCCCACCAGCGGGATCGACGCTGCCTCTTCCATGGTCAGGCTGCGGGGCTTGAAGGCCAGCGAAGACTCCTTGACCGCAATCAGCTCCGCAAAGGTGCCGATGTGAAAGTCGTCCGCCCGGGCATAGACCTCGTCCCCCGGCTTGAACTGCCGCACGCGCGGCCCTACCCGCACCACCACGCCCGCCACATCGTGCCCGAGGATGAGCGGCATCTTGTAAGGCAGGAGGAGCTTGAACTCACCATCTCGGATCTTGGCGTCGAGCGGGTTGACGCCCGCTGCATGGACCTCCACCAGCACCTCATCGTCGCGCAGGGAGGGAGCAGGAACATCGGCAGGCCGGAGTACGCCCTTTTTGGCATAGCGATCCAGAACAAACGCTTTCATGGGGTTTCCTTTGCTGCAAGGGATTGCATGGCTGCACAGCAATGCCACGCGGACTGGCGAGGCTCCACCAAAAACGCCGTCCATCCATGACGCGCCAGATGCTGTGCAGAGTTTGGCCCGCAATTTCGCATGATAAACATCATATGTAATGATAAAAAAATGCGTGCCATCGCACGATCAAGAAGAGGCTGGGTGTGAATCCGCGTTATGCCGTTTCCGCCGGCAACAGGTGCTTGAGCGCGGCTTCGCGCAGGCTGTCGGACAGCGCGGCGTCGTCCACAGCACGGGCAAGCACGAGCGCTCCCACCATGGTGGACAAGGTGACAAGCGCTTGCTCATGGGTTTCTGGCTGGCCCCACTGGGGTGACTGGCGCGCAATCAGATCGACCATTTCCTTGATGTGCCGGGTGGAGACGCGCCGCACCTCAGGCGACTGGCGCGAGGTTTCGGAGCCCAACGCGGCCAGAGGGCAACCCGTTTCGATGCTCTCGACATGTTCGCGCGAAAGGTAGGCTTTGAGCACGGTTGCCATCGCCTGCGAGGCGGGCTCCCCCGCCACAGCGCCCGCCACCGTCGCCACAGACTGAGCGCACGCCTGCGTTGCCGCTTCGGCCAGCATGGCCTCGCGAGACTCGAAGTGCGCATAGAAGGCGCCATGCGTCAGGCCTGCTTCCTTCATGATGTCCGCAACCCCGGTGCCATGGTAGCCCTGACGACGGATCGCCCGCGCCGCCACCGACACGATGCGCTCATGGGTCGCTTCTTTGGCGGCGGCTCGAGCATTGGACTGTTTATTTCGCATGATGTTCATCATACATAAATTCACTATCCAGTGCAACTGCGCTTCGTCCACGGGGTTACACACACGCCCGTGCATCGTTCCCCCCCAAAAAAACAGGCCCTTGTGGGGCCTGGAATGCGAGCAGTGCCATCAACAGGTACGTGATGGGCAGTCAAAAAGAAGGCGGGCTGCGGCCGTCTTGATGAGCCCCAGCCCTCCCCTCCTGCGATGCGACCGTTTCCAAACGAGCTATTTGCCTGTCGCAGTCTTCATCCAGAGCACCGCAGCCCCCCGCACGCAGCGGGTCGCCTCAAGCGCCCGCTTTGTGCGCGATTCAGCCGCAACACCAGTGATGACGGCGGGCAGTGCTCCATCACAGCTTGGCGATGGACACCTCCGTGGACTTGACCAGTGCGACCACATCGGAACCCACGACCAGGCCCAGGTCGTCCACCGAACGGGTGGTGATGACGGAGGTGACGATGCCCCAGGGGGTTTCGACATCGACCTCGGAGACGACATCGCCGCGAATGATCTCGCGCACTTTGCCCTTGAACTGGTTGCGTACGTTGATGGCTTGAATGGACATGGGGTTCTCCTTGAATAGTCCGTTGAGAAATGAAAACAGTGGGTGAGAGAAACAAAAAATCACACCGCCCAGCGCAGGCCATGCGCTGGCACACCTGGCCATGGCGCCTCGCGTGCGGGGTCGCCATCGGGCTTTTGCAGCACGCGATCCAGGATGCGTTTTTCGATGGCAGCAAACGCGGCGTCACCGTGCGAACGGGGGCGTGGCAGGTCGATGCGCTGGTCCAGCGCGATCTGGCCGTCTTCGATCAGGATCACGCGGTCGGCCAGGGCCACGGCTTCTTGCACGTCGTGGGTGACCAGCAATGCCGTAAAGCCGCTGGTGCGCCACAGGCCTTCAATGAGGCGGTGCATCTCGATGCGGGTCAGTGCGTCGAGCGCACCAAGGGGTTCGTCCAGCAGCAGCAGGCGCGGGTTGTGCACCAGCGCACGCGCCAGGGCCACGCGCTGGCGCTGGCCGCCCGACAGGCGTGCCGGCCATTCGCCCAGCCGGTCGCCCAGGCCCACGCGCGCCAGCACATCGGCCGCGGCGCCGCGCCGCTCGGGCGGCAGGCCCAGGGCCACGTTGTCAGCCACACGCTTCCAGGGCAAAAGGCGCGAGTCCTGGAACATGATGCGGGTGTCACCGCTCAGGCCGGTGATGTCCTGGCCGTCCAGGCGGATCGCACCGCCAGAGACTGACTCCAGGCCCGCCACCAGACGCAGCAGCGTGCTCTTGCCGCAGCCACTGCGGCCCACAATCGCAACGAACTGGCCGGGTTCAATCGTGAGTTCGGTCTTCTTGAGGACATCGCGCGTGCCGTAGCGCTTGTCCACACTGCGCACTTCCAGGCGCACGCCCTGCGCTGTGTTGGGATCGTTCTGGCTCATGGCATCAGGCTCCGGGTTTGAAGAGAGGCACATCGAGGGCATTCACGCGCCTGGGCAGCAGCTTCTCGGCCAAAAAGGCATCCGCAATGCGCTGTTGCTCGGCAAGGGCTGTGGGCACCACGGCGCGCACCTCATAGCTGCGGCGGC
The DNA here is from genome assembly GCF_052045435.1 of Acidovorax sp. 22279. Classification (NCBI taxonomy): domain Bacteria; kingdom Pseudomonadati; phylum Pseudomonadota; class Betaproteobacteria; order Burkholderiales; family Comamonadaceae; genus Acidovorax; species Acidovorax sp. 22279. The sequence goes on along the minus strand of NZ_JBQEOV010000013.1, from coordinate 90,451 downwards.
TATTGGCCAGCTCGATCACGCCCGCATCCAGCCCCCACACCGGTGCCAGCAGCGCGGCTGCGTCCTTGGGACTTTGCTTGACCCAGGCACCGGCCTTCTGCAGCTCGTGGAAGAACACACCGAGTACATCGGGTCGGGCCTTGGCATAGGGAGTCCCGGCCAGGTAATAGCGCTGGTAAGACGCCAGATCACGCCCGTCGGCCAGCACCCGTACCGCCGACTGCTTTTGCACGGCGGCCAGGAAAGGGTCCCACACCACCCAGGCGTCAATGGCGCCACGCTCGAAGGCTGCGCGGCCGTCGGCCGGCGTGAGGTAGGCGGGCTCGATGTCCTTGAACGTCAGGCCGGACTTCTCCAGCGCTGCAATCAGCAAGAAGTGCACACCCGCCGCCTTGGCAAAACCGATCTTCTTGCCCTTGAGGTCGGCCACGGTCTTGATGGGCGAATCGGCACGCACCACGATGGCCTGGGCGGCGGGCGATGGCGATTCCTGCGCCACGAAGGTGAGGTTGGCGCCGGCTGCCTGGGCGAAGACGGGTACGGTGTCGGCCACGTCGGCACTGACATCGATGTTGCCCAGGTTCAGGGCTTCGAGCAAAGGCAGGCCACTGGTGAACTCGTGCCACGAGACCTTGACGTTCAGCGGTGCCAGCAATTGCTCCAGCGTGCCCCGTGTTCGCAGGATGGTGGTGAGCGTGGATGATTTCTGCAAACCAATGCGCAGGGTCTCGGGCTTGCCTTGCGCCGCAGCCAAGCCGCTGGACAGGGCCGCAAGGGCACCAAGCACAGTGCGCCGATGAATCAGGAAAGGAAGGGTCATGGTCGTGATGAATGCGTTGTAGGAATGTCGGAGTCAGGGCCCCGCAGCTCAAGCCGTCTGGTAGCCGGGGTGCCAGCGCAACCAGTAGCGCTCCAGCCCCTTGGCAAACACGTCAGCCAGCTTGCCCAGCAACGCGTACAGCAGGATGCCCACGAGCACGATGTCGGTTTGCAGGAACTCCCGCGCATTCATCGTGAGGTAGCCAATACCCGCCTGTGCCGAAATGGTCTCTGCCACGATGAGGATCACCCACATCAGGCCGAGCGAGAAGCGCAGTCCCACCAGGATGCTCGACAAGGCGCCGGGCAGAATGATCTGGCGGTACAGCTGCCAGCGCCCGAGGCCGTAGGTGCGGCCCATCTCAATCAAGCCCGGGTCCACATTGCGGATGCCGTGGAAGGTGTTGAGATAGATCGGGAAGAACACCGACACGCTGATGAGGAACAGCTTGGCCGATTCGTCGATGCCGAACCACAGGATCACCAGCGGAATCAGCGCCAGCGCAGGGATGTTGCGCACCATCTGGATGGTGGAGTCGAGCAGCGTCTCGAACAGCTTGACCGAGCCGGTGAGCAGGCCCAGCAGCAATCCCAGGCCGCCCCCGATGGCCAGACCCGCCAGCGCCCGGCCTGCGCTTACCTTGACGTGGGTCCAAAGCTCGCCGGACAGGGTCAACGTCCAGGCCGCCTTCACCACTTCCAGCGGTGCAGGCAACACGCGGGTGGACAGCCAGCCCGAAGAAGAGGCGATCTGCCACAACACGATGAGCCCTACAGGCACGGCCCAGGGCAGCAGACGCTGCGCCACGTTGGCCACAAAGCGGACCAGCGACGCGGGGAGCAAAGGCCCTTCGAGCGGGAGATCGACGGAGTCCGCCACAGGCGATATCTGCAGCTCTCGGGTGGTCTGTGTCATGGCGTGATGTCCTGTTCGTTATCGGGCTCCAGGAACTCCAGCTGGTTACCCGCCGGGTCCTTGACGTAAAAGCGCAGGTAGCCGGGCAGCGCGCGGTTTTCCACCAGCGGCAGCTCGGCCTGCAGCAGGCGGTGGCGCAGCGCGGGCAGGTCCTGCACCTCGAAGGCCAGGTGCGACACCGCAGGCGCCGGTTGCCAGTGCTCGGTAGGCACCAGATCGATGCGCTGGGTGCCCGCAGCAAACCGCAGCGTGTTACCGGCCTGCAAGCGCACCTCCGGCAGGCCCAGCAGGCTGGCGTAAAAGCGCCGGATGGGCGCCTCGGCCCCAGCCGGGAAGGCCAGTTGCACGTGGTTGATGGACTGGATGCTCATGGCATATCTCCTGCGGTGCCGGTTCAGCTTTGCGACGCACGGGGCACAAAGTCATTGGCCACGGTCTCGCCGAACGGCCCCAGTGGGTTGCCGCCAGAGAGCTTCTCGCGCGCGCCCACGGGCAGCAACGGGAACACCAGCTCGGCAAACCGGTAAGCCTCTTCCAGGTGCGGATAGCCCGAGAGCACAAAGGTGTCCAGCCCCAGCGCCGCGTATTCCTCGATGCGCGCCGCCACCGTTTCCGGATCACCCACCAGCGCCGTGCCCGCACCACCACGCACCAGGCCCACACCAGCCCACAGGTTGGGGCTGATCTCCAGGTCGGCGCGGCTGCGCTTGACGCCACCCGCATGCAGCTGCGCCATGCGGCGCTGGCCTTCGGAATCCATGCGTGAGAACACCGCCTGGGCACGCGCCACGGTCACGTCGTCCACATGGCTGATGAGTTCTTCTGCAGCGGCCCAGGCCTGGTCTTCGGTTTCGCGCACGATGACGTGCAGGCGGATGCCAAACTTGACCGTGCGGCCCCGCTTTGCAGCGCGGGCGCGCACGTCGGCCACCTTCTTGGCCACTTCGGCGGGTGGTTCACCCCAGGTCAGATAGGTCTCCACCTGCTCGGCCGCCAGGTCGTGGGCGGCGTCGGACGACCCACCGAAGTACACCGGTGGGTGCGGCTGCTGCAAGGGCGGAAACAGCAGCTTTGCGCCCTTCACCGTGAGGTGCTTGCCCTCATAGTCGAGGCTTTCGCCCTGGTGGCTGCGCGTGAGGATTTCGCGCCAGATGCGGATGAACTCGGCCGACTGCTCGTAGCGCGTGGCGTGGTCCAGAAACACGCCGTCGCCCTCCAGCTCGGCCTGGTCGCCCCCAGTCACCAGGTTGATGAGCAGTCGCCCACCCGAGAGCCGGTCGAACGTGGCCGCCATGCGTGCAGCCAGTGCGGGCTGGTGCAGGCCGGGGCGCACCGCCACCAGGAACTTGAGCTTCCTGGTCACGGCAAGCAGGCTGGACGCAACCACCCACGGGTCTTCGCAGGAGCGGCCGGTGGGGATCAGAACGCCCTCGTAGCCCAGGCTGTCAGCGGCAACCGCCACCTGCTGGAGGTAGTCATGGCTGAGCTGGCGTGCGCCTTTGGCGGTGCCAAGGTAGCGGCTGTCGCCGTGGGTGGGAATGAACCAGAAGATTTGCATGGGACAGGTCTCTTCAAAACGGGATCTCAACGAGGTCCGAACGAAATCAGTAGGAGATGGCAAAGCCGAACTGGGGCGGGCGCAAGACCGCGCGCCGCTGCTGACCGTCCAGCCCCCAGGCGGTGGCCGTGACGCACAGAACGCGTCGCAGCTGGGCGTGCAACGGGAAAGGCATGGGCGCAGGCATGGCAAGCTCCTTGGAACGTGTTTGTGGTCTGGGTGGTGGGGTTACAGCAGATCGACCGGCGCGGCGTGCAGCAGGTTGAGCTTTTTGGGGATCAGCTTCAGGTCGAAGAAGGTGTCGGCAATGCCTTGCTGCTCAGCCAGGATCTCGCGCGTGACCGGGGCGGTGCCGAACTGCGCGCGGTTCAGGTACAGCTCGGTGATGGACTTGTCCAGCCCCAGAACGGCAGAGAGCTCTGCGGCTGCAGCCGCCTTGTTCTTGGACGCCCAGGTGTCAATCGCGTTGACCTCTTCGATCGCAATGCGCAACACATCGGTGTTCTTGGTCGCGAAGTCGCGCGAGGTGAAGTAGTAGGCACGGTTGTTGACCACTCCCGTGGCGTCGGCCAGCAGGCGGGCATCCAGCGTCTTCTGGGCGGCAGCGAGGAACGGGTCCCAGATGATCCAGGCATCGACTGCGCCCTTTTCAAACGCGGCGCGCGCGTCGGCTGGGGCCAGGAAGACAGACTGCACGTCGCCGTATTTCAGACCATTCTTCTCCAGCAGCTTGACCAGGAAATACTGCACGTTGGAGCCCTTGTTGTAGGCCACGCGTTTGCCCTTGAGGTCGGCCACGCTGCGGATCGGGGAGTCCTTGGGCACGATCACGGCCTCCAGCGCTGGGCGCGGCACCGTGGCGCCCGCATAGACCAGCGGCGCGCCAGCGGCCTGGGCGAAGATGGGCGGGGCTTCGCCCACGTCGCCAAAGTCGATGGAGCCGACGTTGAGCGCTTCGAGTTGCACGGGGCCGGCGTTGAACTCGGTCCAGGTGACCTTCACGCCCAGCGGGGCCAGTCGCTTTTCAAGCGTGCCACGGCCCTTGAGGATGGAAAGCCAGCCTTTTTGGTGGCCCACGCGCAGCACGCGGCCGGGCGCAGTCGTTTGTGCAAGGGCCGGGGCCCCCGTGACGCCGAGAGCGGCGGCGGCCAGACCGGTGAGCAGCGCCTGGCGGCGATGAAGAGAGAAATGTGTCGTCATAGTGATGGTTTGTTTCTAGAAAAATGGGGCGGCAAAAAGAGGCCAAAACCGCGGGAATTCAGCCCGCGACAGGCACCACCGGCATGAGCAAGAAGGCACCGATGACCACGAGCGAGGCCACCACCAGCAAGGCAATACCCAGCCAGCGCAGGGCGTCGCGCAAACCCAGGGGTCGGTCTTCAAGGACCGATGGAGCCTGTGGCTGTGCGGACAGAGGGATTGCGTCACCGGACATGAACAGCACCTTTTTTTGTACAAGCAGGCAACAGCCCACCCTGCCTGCGCTCAGCGGGCATTACCAGGAAAACAATGGAAAGGAGGAAGGCGGGCGGAGCGTGGGCGCCTGCGGCCAGGGCCGCAGGCGCGTGGTCCGTCAGACGCTACATCGCACTTGCGAGAAATGCACGGGCGCGAACCGTGTGGCCTGGGCGGGCGATGGGCGAAGGGTTTCGGTGACCAGCACGTTCACCGCGTCATCCAGTCGGGCGGCAATGTCGGCCTGCACGTGGTAGGTGCCCTCGGGCGTCAGCGTGACCTGGGCGTCGGTGGCGTAGATGCCGGGCAGGATGCTCTTGGCACCCAGCGACTGCAGCACGGGGCGCAGCGCATAGTCCAGCGCCAGCATGTGGTGCGGGCTGCCGCCCGTGGCCAGGGGCAGCACGGTCTTGCCCTTGAGAGCTGTCTGCGGCAACAAATCCAGAAACACTTTGAGCACACCGCTGTACGCCGCCTTGTAGACGGGCGTAGCCACCACCAGCACGCAGGCATCTGCCACCTGGTCAATCGCCTTCACCACGGTGGGATGGCCAAAATCGGCCAGCAACAGCGCCTGGGGCGACAGGTCGCGGATATGGATGCGATCCACCAGCGCGCCGCGCACCGACAGGCGCTGGGCCACGGCGTCGAGCAAGGCGGCGGAGCGGGAGCGCTCTGAAGGGCTGCCAGCGATGAGCAAGGCGGACATGGTGTTGGTTCCTTTGTTACTACTGTTTTGATAGCTACCAGCGCATGACGGACTAGCGCTTGAGCTTGTTTTTCTTATAAAAAGGACAAACAACGCCCCGCCCGGCCCGTTGGGGCCAGGGTTCTTCCATGGAGGCTGGAGCATCGCCCCAGCCACCTTCGGGGCGGTTGGGCCTGCTTACTTGCGCGTGTAGATCTGATCGAAACTCGCGTTGTCCGCAAAGTGGTCCTTGGCAGCCTTGTCCCAGCCACCAAACGCGTCGTTGATGGTGAACAGGTTCAGCTTGGGGAACTGCTTGGCGTACTTGGCCTTGGCCTTGTCAGAGACTGCGGGGCGGTAAAAATGTTTGCCCGCAATGTCCTGGCCTTCTTCGGTGTACAGGTACTGCAGATAGGCCTCGGCCACGGCACGCGTGCCCTTCTTGTCCACGTTCTTGTCCACCACCGACACGGCGGGCTCGGCCAGGATGGAGATGGACGGCGCGATCACGTCGAACTTGGTGCCGAATTCCTTTTCGAGCAGGTAGGCCTCGTTCTCCCACGCAATCAGCACGTCGCCCTGGTTGCGCTGCGCAAACGTGATGGTAGAGCCGCGTGCGCCGGTGTCGAGCACGGGCACGTTGCCGTACAGCTTGGCCACGAAGTCCTTGGCCTTGGCGTCGCCACCGTACTTGCGCTTGGCAAATTCCCAAGCTGCCAGGTAGTTCCAGCGCGCACCGCCCGAGGTCTTGGGGTTGGGTGTGATCACTTTCACATCGGGGCGCACCAAGTCGTCCCAGTCTTTGATGCCCTTGGGGTTGCCCTGGCGCACCACCAGCACGATGGTGGAGGTGTAGGGCGAGCTGTTGTGCGGCAGGCGCTTTTGCCAGTCTTTCGGGATCCAGCCTCCGTTGGTGTGCAGCGCATCGGTGTCGCCCGCCAGCGCCAGGGTGGCCACGTCGGCGTCCAGCCCGTCGATGATGGAGCGCGCCTGCTTGCCCGAGCCGCCGTGGCTTTGCTTGATGGTCACGTCCTGGCCGGTCTTGGCCTTCCAGTGTTTGGCAAAGGCCTGGTTGAACTCCACGTACAGCTCGCGGGTCGGGTCGTACGACACATTGAGCAGCGTCACAGACTGTGCAAACGACGGCAATGCCGTCAGGGCCAAACTGCTCACCAGGGCAGCGGCGAAGGGAAACTTGATAAAGTCGCGGCGAAAGTTCATGGAAGGGCCTCTTTTTGTGAATGTGTTGCGGTGCAAATCACCGATGGAACGCATTCTGGAAGGCCCTCTTCAAAACTGGAACTACTGAGATTTCAGTTCTTAATATCCAAATCATCTGAGCGAAGCTTTTTTTCGCTCGCCCCACACCAAGGACATCCCATGGCACGCACCGTTCAATGCATCAAGCTCGGCAAGGAAGCCGAAGGCCTCGACTTCCCCCCCTACCCCGGCGAACTGGGCAAACGCATCTGGGAAAGCGTGAGCAAGGAAGCCTGGGCCGGCTGGCTCAAGCACCAGACCATGCTGGTCAATGAAAACCGCCTGAACCTGGCCGATGCGCGCGCCCGCCAGTACTTGGCACGCCAGATGGAAAACCACTTTTTTGGTGGCGGCGCAGACGCCGCGGCGGGCTACGTCCCGCCCAGCGCGTAACGGAGCGACGCGAAGTGCAGCGCTGCAAAAAGTGGTTTCGCCAAAACCATTTCTTTGGCGGCGGCGCAGACGCCGCGGCAGGCTACGTCCCGCCCAGTGCGTAACGTAGTGAAGCACTGCGAGAAATGGTTTCGCCAAAACCACTTTTTTGGCAGCGGCGCAGACGCTGTAGCGGTCTACGTCCCGCCCAGTGCGTAATGGAGCGAAGCGCAGTGCAGCGCTGCAGAAAGTCGTTTCGCTAAAACCATTTCTTCGGCGGCGGCGCAGACGCTGCGGCGGGATATGTCCCGCCCGGCGCGTGACGCAGCGCAACACGCCCTGGAGCGGTTCGCGGTAAAAACCGCCTTCCCTGTCCAACAGGCCGGCGCCACGCCGGCCTTTTGCCGTCCACATGACTGAACCCATCGAGTGGCTGCCGGATGGCACCCCCTACAGCCCCCGCTTCGGCGACCGCTACCACAGCGAAAACGGCGGCCTCACCCAGGCCCGCCGGGTGTTTCTGCACGGCTGTGGCCTGCCCGAGGCCTGGGCGGGGCAATCGCAGTGGCGCATTCTGGAGACCGGGTTTGGCTTTGGCTTGAATTTCCTGGTGACCTGGGCCGCCTGGCGGGCGGACCCGCAGCGACCCACGCTGCTGCATTTCGTATCGACCGAAGCCTGGCCTGTGAGTGCGGCCGACCTGCTGCGCGCCACCTCAGTCCACCCCGAGCTGGCGCCGCTGGCTGAGGCATTGCACCGCCAGTGGTGGGGCCTGCTGCCGGGCGTGCACCGCCTGCGTTTTGACGAGGGCCGGGTGCTGCTTACCCTGTATGTGGGCGACACCCAGGCCATGCTGCGCCAGCAGAACCTGACGGTGGACTCAATCTACCTCGACGGCTTCAGCCCCCAGCGCAACCCCGAAAGCTGGGACCTGCACACGCTGAAAGCCGTGGCGCGCTCTTGCCGTCGCGGTACGCAACTCGCCACCTGGACCATCGCACGCGCCGTGCGCGATGCCCTGGCGCAATGCGGCTTTGCAGTGACCCGCGTGCCCGGCGCGCCGCCCAAGCGCGACAACCTGCATGCCACCTTCAACCCGCGCTGGGAGCCCCGCACCCCGCGCCAGCTAGGGGCAACGCCGGAACCGTCTCTGCCCGGCCCCTGCATCGTGATCGGTGGCGGCATTGCAGGTGCCGCCGCCGCCGCCAGCCTGGCCCGACGCGGCTGGCAGGTCACCGTGCTGGACCAGGCCGTCGAGCCGGCTGCAGGCGCATCCGCCCTGCCCGCCGGGGTGTTCGCGCCCCACGTGTCGCCCGACGACAGTGTGCTGTCGCGCCTGTCGCGCAGCGGCATCCGCTCCACGCTGGAGCAGGCCCGCTGGTTGCTGAACGAGGGGGTGGACTGGGCGCATTGCGGCGTGCTGGAGCACCGCACCGACGGCAGCCCAGGTCTGTCGCCCGATTGGCCCCAAGGGCCGGGCGCCGCCTGGAGCGAGCCTGCGCCATCTGCTGCCCTGGCCGCCGCTCAGTTGCCGCCTGACGCGGCTGCCTGCTGGCACCACCAGGCGGGCTGGGTGCGCCCGGCGCGCCTGGCCAGGGCCTTGCTGGGCCAACCCGGCATTCAATGGCGGGGGAATTGCGCGGTGGCCCAGCTGCAGCGCGTGGAGACACCCGCCACGACACACAGTCCGGCCATCGCCACCTGGCAAATGATCGACACCCACGGCCAAGTGCTGGCCGAGGCGCCCACCGTGGTCATTGCCGCAGGCGCCGGCAGCGCGGCGCTGCTGAACCATCGCTGGCCCCTGCAGCCAGTGCGCGGGCAGGTGTCGTGGGGCCAACATGCCGAGACGGCAACGCCGCTGCGACCATCGATTCCGTTCCCAGCCAACGGCAATGGCAACCTGGTGCCCCGGTTCCCGCTGGGCGATCAAGCCGATGGCGATCAAGGCTGGGTGATGGGCTCGACGTTCGAACGCGATGTGCAGGCCCTGCCGCCCAGCACAGCCGACATCCACACCGCCCATGCCACCAACTGGGCCAAGCTGCAGGGCCTGCTGCCCGGCATCGCGCCCCAGCTGGAGCCTTTGTTCACCCAGGCGCTGGCCGTGTCAGCGCCTCAGCCCGCCCCGGGCGAGTCCCCCGCTCTGCGCACCTGGGCCGCCGTGCGCTGCACCGCGCCCGACCGGCTGCCTCTCGTGGGCCCGGTGGACGCGGCCAACCTGCCGGGCCTGTGGGCCAGCACGGCCATGGGCGCACGGGGGTTGACACTGGCGCTGTTGTGCGGCGAACTGCTGGCCGCCCGAGTGCAGGGCGAGCCCCTGCCGCTGGATGCGCGGCTGGCCAAGGCGATGGGCACCGAGCGTCTGCCGTAACACCCTCTCGACAAGTGGGTGGCCAGCAGCGGCCACCCCGCCAGCCCGCGCCAAGCCTTGCTTATAAACAAATAAGCATATTGGCAGAGCAAAACAATAGTTTGCATCCATAAGAAGCCCCTCTACATTCGCCGCCATGCATGAATTGGCGTTTGTTTTTGCGGGCTTTGCCGTCGGGCTCATCGTTGGCCTGACCGGTGTGGGCGGCGGCTCGCTCATGACGCCGATCCTGATCTTCTTCTTCGGCATCAAGCCCCACATGGCGGTCGGCACCGACCTGCTGTTCGCGGCCTTCACCAAAATGGGCGGCACCGTGAGCCTGGCCCGCCAACGGATGGTGCCCTGGAAGGTGGTGGGCCAGTTGTGCGCCGGCAGCATTCCGGCGGCGCTGCTGGCGCTGTGGGCGCTGAAAGTCCTGGGGCCCGCCAGCGGCACGGCACAGGCCATCATGACCACCACGCTGGGCTTTGCCCTGCTGCTCACGGCGGCGGCGACGCTCTACAAAGTGGTGGCGTTTTCTGCCCAGCGCCAGGCAGCCGAAGCCGCTGCCCGCAAAAGCCACACCGGAGACCCCACCCGCCCCCGCCACTGGAGCCTGCCGGTGCTGCTGGGCGCCGTGATCGGCACGCTGGTGACCTTTACCTCGGTGGGCGCGGGCGCCATCGGCGTCACGGTGCTGCTGCTGGTGTACCCCATGCTGCCGCTGCCGCGCATCATCGGTGCCGACATTGCCTACGCCGTGCCTTTGACCTTGGTGGCAGGGTTGGGTCATGCGTCGCTGGGCTCGGTGGACTGGCCTTTGCTTGCACAATTGCTGGCTGGCTCGCTGCCGGGCATCTGGCTGGGCTCCCGCCTCGTCGCCCGTACTCCTGAGCGCCTGATCCGCTCCGCCTTGTCCATTCTGCTGGCCTGGGCAGGCTTCAAACTGATTCTGATCTGAGCCCCCTATGTACCAATACACCGCTTTCGACACCCAGTTCGTGAAACAGCGTGCCGCACAGTTCCGTGACCAGCTCACGCGCTGGCAGACGGGCAAGCTGAGCGAGGACGACTTCCGCCCCTTGCGCCTGCAAAACGGCTGGTATGTGCAGCGCTACGCGCCCATGCTGCGCGTGGCAGTGCCCTACGGCGAGATCGCCAGCCGCCAGCTGCGCGTGCTGGCGCAGATTGCCCGCGAATACGACGAGCCCGAAGCCGCCGTCTTCAAGGCCGCCATGGAAGGCCAGGGCAAGCTGGGCACCACGTTCTTGCCCACGCACTGCGCCCACTTCACCACCCGCACCAATGTGCAGTTCAACTGGATTCCGCTGTCCAAAAGCGCGGACGTGATGGACCTGCTCGCCAGCGTGAACCTGCACGGCATCCAGACCAGCGGCAACTGCATCCGCAACACCACCACCGACGCGCTGGCAGGCATCGCTGTGGACGAGATCGTGGACCCCCGCCCCTATGCGGAGCTGATCCGCCAGTGGTCCACGCTGCACCCCGAGTTCGCGTTTTTGCCCCGCAAGTTCAAGATCGCCATCACCGGCGCCAAGGACGACCGCGCGGCCACGGGCTGGCACGATGTGGGCCTGCACCTGGTCAAGAACGATGCAGGTGAGATCGGCTTCAAGGTGTTTGTGGGCGGTGGCATGGGCCGCACGCCAGTCATCGGCACCGTGATCCGCGAGTTCCTGCCGTGGAACCAGATCATGAACTACATCGAGGCCATCGTGCGCGTGTACAACGAGCACGGCCGCCGCGACAACAAGTACAAGGCCCGCATCAAGATTCTGGTGAAGTCCGAGGGCCAGCAGTACATCGACGATGTGGAAGCCGAATACCGCCAGATTTTGGAAATCGACGGCGGCCCCCACACCATCCCCCAGGCCGAATTTGACCGCGTGGCCGCCTGCTTTGTGCCACCCAAGCTGGCCGACATCGCTGACGTGGCCCCTGCAGCCTTGCAGGCATCGCTGGACGCACAGGCGGCAGAGCATGTGATGTTTGGCCGCTGGCTCAAGCGCAATGTGCACGCCCACCAAAACGCCCAGCTGCGCGCCGTCACGCTGTCCTTCAAGCGCCCCAGCCAGTCGCCCGGCGACGCCACCAGCGACCAGCTCATTGCACTGGCCGACCTGGTGGACAAATACTCCGCCGGCGAAGCCCGCGTGACGCACGACCAGAACGTGCTGCTGCCCTGGGTGCACGCCAGCCGCCTGTTCGACCTGTGGCAAGAAGCCAAGGCCCTGGGCCTGGCCAGCGCCAACGTGCAGCTGCTCACCGACATGATCGCCTGCCCCGGCGGCGACTTCTGCGCGCTGGCCAATGCCCGCTCGCTGCCCATTGCCGAGGCCATCACCCAGCGCTACCAGGACCTGGACGAGCTGGACGACATCGGCGAGATCGACCTGCACATCAGCGGCTGCATCAACAGCTGCGGCCACCACCACAGCGGCCATATCGGCATCCTGGGTGTGGATAAGGACGGCAAGGAGTGGTACCAGGTCACGCTGGGCGGCTCCGACGGCTCTGACCTGTCGGGCGCTGCCGTGGCCGGCAAGGTGATTGGCCCATCGTTCTCGGCGGCCGAAGTGCCGGATGTGATCGAGGCCGTGCTCGGCACCTACCGCGACCTGCGCGAAAGCGGCGAGACCTTCCAGAACACCGTGCGCCGCACTGGCCTCGACCCGTTCAAGGAAGCCGCCAAGCAGGCACGCCACAAAGAACCAGAAACCGCTGCCGCCTGAGCCCCGCAGCGCCGTACAGCACAGCCCCACAGACATGATGTTGAAACTAATCGCCGCCCAAGACCACCAGCCGCCTGCCGATGGCGACGCCCGCGCCGTGGCCCTGCCCAACGATGCCGATGCGCTGGCACTGCCGCTCGATGGCGTGGACCGTGTGGATCTGCACTTTCCCAACTTCACCGATGGCCGCGCATTCAGCCAGGCCTTCTTGCTGCGCCGCCGCCGTGGCTTTACGGGCGAGATCCGCGCCACCGGCGATGTGCTCATCGATCAGCTGGTGCAGATGCAACGCACGGGCTTTTCCAGCGCCGTGCTGCGCGAGGGCGTGGACGCTGCCGATGCGCAGCGCCAGTTTGAACGCTTCCCTGGCTTCTACCAGGGCGACGCAGTGAACCCCCAACCCCAGTTTGCCGCCAAGGCTGCCTGACAGGCGCACTGCCCACGCGCCCGCTGCACCAAAACACGAGTCCCCTCACCATGAGCCAAATCGATCTCGCACGCATCAACGCCGACCTGGGCCGCAACGCGCCCGCCCTCGTGGAATGGGCCCTGGGCCTGGGCAAGACCAGCATCGTCTCCACCAACTTCCGCCCCTTCGAAGCCGTGATCCTGCACATGGTCACGCAGGTGAATCCTGATGTGCCCGTGGTCTGGATGGACAACGGCTACAACACCGAAGCCACCTACCGCTTTGCCGACGAAGTGACCCAGCAGTTGGGGTTGAAGCTGAAGATCTACCTGCCCCTGCGCTCGCGCGCCCACCGCGAAGCGGTGGACGGCCCTACGCCCGCGCTGGACGACCCACGCCACGCCGCCTTCACCGAAGAGGTGAAGCTGGAGCCCTTTGCCCGCGCCCTGCGCGAGACCGCGCCGCAAGTCTGGTTCACTGCGCTGCGCGCCACTGATACCGCCGTGCGCGCGCAGATGGACCCGGTGAGCATCAACCCCGACGGCCTCATCAAAGTGGCTCCGCTGCTGTACTGGTCGTCCAAAGACCTGCACGAGTACTGCGTGAAACACGGCCTGCCCAACAACTTCGACTACGTGGACCCCACCAAGGGCGAAGACAACCGCGAGTGTGGCCTGCACATTGCCCACTGACCCCAGGTCCGACCATGAACGCCCGCACCGACTCAGCGCTGCTTGAGAAAACCAACAACATGAGCTACCACCTCAACAACTCCCACCTCGACGCCCTGGAAGAAGAAACCATCTTCATCCTGCGCGAAGTCGCCGCCGCCTTCGAGCGCCCCGCCCTGCTGTTCTCGGGCGGCAAGGATTCGCTGGTCATGCTCAAGTGCGCAGAGAAGGCCTTTGGCGCGGGCCGCATCCCTTACCCGCTCTTGATGATCGACACGGGCCACAACTTCCCGGAAGTGACGGACTTCCGCGACTTCCGGGCGAAGGAGCTGGGCGCCGAACTCATCGTGCGCAGCGTGGAAGATTCGATGGCGCGCGGCACCGTGCGCCTGGCCCACCCCGGCGAGTCGCGCAACGTGCACCAGTCGGTCACGCTGCTCGAAGCGATTGAAGAGTTCCGCTTTGACGCCCTGATCGGCGGTGCCCGCCGCGACGAGGAAAAGGCGCGCGCCAAGGAGCGCATCTTCAGCCACCGCGACAGCTTTGGCCAATGGCAGCCCAAGGCCCAGCGCCCCGAGCTGTGGACCCTGTTCAACACCCGCCTGCAGCCCGGCGAACACTTCCGCGTGTTCCCCATCAGCAACTGGACCGAGCTGGACGTGTGGCAGTACATCGACCGCGAGCAGATCGACCTGCCCAGCATCTACTACACGCACAAGCGCCAGGTGGTGGACAAGAAGGGCCTGCTGATGCCCGTGACCGAGCTGACCCCGCCGCGTGAGGGCGATGTGGTGGAAACGCGCGATGTGCGCTTCCGCACCGTGGGCGACATCACCTGCACCGCCCCCGTGGAAAGCACCGCAGCCACCCCGGCCGAGATCGTCATCGAGACCCTGGCCGCCGACGTGAGCGAGCGTGGCGCCACGCGCATGGACGACAAGACATCGGATGCTTCGATGGAGAAGCGCAAGAAGGACGGGTATTTCTGATGACCGCTATCAATTCAATAGCTACTGACGCAAACAACACTAGCGCTACCGGTCAAAACGACCATATTTCCGCCCTCAAGTTCATCACTTGCGGCTCCGTCGATGACGGCAAGAGCACGCTGATCGGCCGCCTGCTGGTGGACAGCAAGGCTGTGCTGCAAGACCACCTGGCCGGCGTGCAGCGCCAGGGTGAGACCGACCTGGCCCTGCTGACCGACGGCCTTTCCGCCGAACGCGAGCAGGGCATCACCATCGACGTGGCCTACCGCTACTTCGCCACCGAAGAGCGCAAGTTCATCATTGGCGACGCGCCCGGCCACGAGCAGTACACCCGCAACATGGTGACGGCCGCCAGCAGCGCCGACGCCGCCGTGGTGCTGGTCGATGCGACCAAGCTCGACTGGAAGAACCCCGGCCTCGCATTGCTGCCGCAGACGCGCCGCCACAGCCTGCTGGCCCATCTGCTGCGCGTGCACTCGCTGGTGTTTGCCGTGAACAAGCTGGACGCGGTGGAAGACCCCGCCCTGGCCTGGAAGCATATCCAGGGCGCACTGCAGGCCTTTGCCCAGGCGGCAGGCATCACCGTGCGCGCCATGGTGCCGGTCTCCGCCCTCAAGGGCTGGAACGTAGTGGACGCGCACGCAGGCTGGTGCGGCTATGACGGTCCTACCCTCCTGCAAGTCTTGGAAGAACTGCCCAACACCCCTGCAGACACCGCACTGGCACCGGCCTTCCCGGTGCAGTGGGTCGAGAAGTTCTCGTCCTCGTCGGACACCAGCCAGGGCCGCCGCGTATTCTGGGGCCGCGTGGCCGCCGGCAGTTTTGCGCCCGGCACCGCCGTGCAGGTCTTCCCCAGCGGCCAGCTGGCCACCGTGGCCCAGGTGCTGGACCACGCCCGCCGCCCCACCGATGTGCCCGCAGGCACCAGCGCCGGCATCATCCTGGACCGCGAGGTGGATGTCTCGCGGGGCGACTGGATTCTAGCGGCGCCTGCCGTCGCCACCCCCGCCGAAGACGACTTCGACACGCCCGCCAGCGTGCCTGCATGGCCCGCCAGCCGCGAGCTGCGCACCACGGTGGCCTGGATGGACGACGAGCCCCTGGTCGCAGGCCGCGTGTACTGGGCGCTGCACGGCCACCGCTGGGTCAAGGCCAAGGTGAAAGCCGTGGTGCACAAGCTCAACATCAACACGCTGGCCGAAGAAGCCGCCACCCAGCTGGACCCCAATGCCATCGGCCATGTCGACCTGCTGCTGCAAGAGGCGATTCCGGCCGCCCCCTTTGGCAAAGCCCGGGTGCTCGGATCGCTGATCCTGGTGGACACCGCGAGCCACAAAACGGCCGGTGCCGTGCTGGTGAACTGATCTAGATCAGCGCCCGTAACCCCAGTCACCCCATCGGGGTGAGGGACCCTGTAACCAAAGGCCGGTGAAAGCTTCTAAAATTGAGGGTTTTCACCGACCCACACAACTCCTGTCATGACCCACGTCGTCTCCGAAAACTGCATCAAGTGCAAGTACACCGATTGTGTGGACGTGTGCCCCGTGGACTGCTTCCGCGAAGGCCCGAACATGCTTGTCATCGACCCCGATGAATGCATCGATTGCGCCGTCTGCATCCCCGAGTGCCCGGCCAACGCCATCTTTGCCGAAGAAGACCTGCCGGCCGACCAGATCGCT
Source organism: Acidovorax sp. 22279 (assembly GCF_052045435.1). Lineage (NCBI taxonomy): Bacteria > Pseudomonadati > Pseudomonadota > Betaproteobacteria > Burkholderiales > Comamonadaceae > Acidovorax > Acidovorax sp. 22279. Next base: position 74,529 of record NZ_JBQEOV010000013.1, on the reverse strand, counting down.
TTCATCAAGCTCAACGCCGACCTGGCCTTTGCCGACGGCTGGAAGAGCATCACCAAGCGCAAGCCCGCGCTGCCAGACGCCGACGAGTGGAATGGCAAACCGGGCAAGGTCAACGAACTGGTCAAGTAAAACGCCCCGCGCCCCGTTGGTGACCGAGACTTTGCAAGTGCCCGCAGTCGTTGAGACCGACGCCGTCGTCATCGGCGCGGGTCCCGTGGGCCTGTTCCAGGTCTTCCAGCTGGGCCTGCAAGGCATCACGGCCCACCTGATCGACGCCCTGCCCCATGCGGGCGGCCAGTGCGTCGAGCTGTACGGCGACAAACCCATCTACGACATCCCGGGCATCCCGGTGTGCACCGGGCGTGAGCTGGCCGCTTTGCTGCTTCAGCAGATTGCGCCGTTCAAGACCCAGTGGCACCTGAACGCGCTGGTGTCCGCACTCACCGTGCAGGCCGATGGACGCCTGCTGGTCGAAACCTCGCAAGGAACGCAACTGCTGGCCCGCAGCGTGTTCATTGCCGCAGGCGTGGGCGCCTTTGTGCCGCGCACGCTCAAGGTGGAAGGCATCGAGCGCTTTGTGGGCACCCAGGTCCACTACCAACACCTGCCCGCGACTGCGGATGTGGCCGGGGGCCACGTCGTCGTGCACGGCGGCGACGAGCCCGCTGTGGCCCGCGCCGTGGAACTGGCCGAACAAGGCCAGGCCGCCCGCGTCAGCCTGCTGCACCGCCGCGACGTGTTCCAGGCGCCTGAAGCCCTGCTGCAACGCCTGCAGCAATTGCGCGATGCGGGCCGCATCCACGTCGAGGCCGCACAGATCACCGGCATTGACACTGCGGGCGACCGCCTCACCGCACTGCAGGTGGTGGATGCCGACGGCAGCACCCGCGCCCTGGCGCTGGACCTGCTGGTGGCCGTGCTGGGCATCTCGCCCCGCCTCGGGCCCATTGCGGACTGGGGTTTGGCCATGGACCGCAAACAGCTGGTGGTGGACACCGAGGCCTTCCGCACCAGCGTGCCCGGCATCTACGCCGTGGGTGACATCAACACCTACCCCGGCAAACGCAAGCTCATCCTGTGCGGCTTCCACGAGGCCACTCTCGCCGCCTTTGGCGCCGCCGAGGCGCTCAAGGGCGACAAGGTGGCGTTGCAATACACCACCACGAGTCCGCGGCTGCACCAGTTGCTGGGTGTGGCACCGGTATCGGCGCCGTCCGTCAGCGCGTAGTCCCGGCGGGCCAGGGCTCGTCACTTCGTGCCCAAACGACGGGCCCACAAATAAGCACAAAATGTCCAAAAGGCGCGCAAGCGCCCGGCACGATGGCGCCTCCATCCACCCACCAGGAGCACGCCATGAGCCAACCACCCCTTCAATCCATCTGGGACACCTACACCGCGTCGTGGAAGACCGATTCGGCCGCGGACCGCACAGCCCTTTTTACCCAGTCCCTCGACCCTGCCTGCACCTACAACGACCCGCTGGCCACCGCCCAGGGCTGGGACCAATTGACGGCCTACATGGACAACTTTCACAGTCAGGTCCCCGGCGGGCATTTTGTGACCCACTATTTCGCCAGCCACAACCAGCAGAGCATCGCCAAATGGAACATGGTGGATGGCAGCGGACAGGTGATCGGGGAAGGCGTGAGCTACGGCCGGTACAACGACCAGAATCGCCTGGTTGCCATGACCGGTTTCTTTGAAACCCCTTGAACCGACGCCACCGTGCTTTATCTCCGGCAAATCCAGGAGGGCATCGATTTCATCGAGGCCCATCTCGAATCCGATATCCAGCTTTCCGAGGTGGCACGGGCTGCGGGGATGAGCCAGTGGCACTTCCAGCGGATCTTCAAGGCGCTGACCAACGAAACCCTCAAGACCTATATCCGGTCGCGCCGGTTCTCCCGGGCGCTGGAGCAGTTGACCAACACACGGCTGAGCGTGCTCGACATTGCGCTGGCGTGCGGGTACGAGACGCAGGAGAGCTTCACGCGCGCATTCAGGGATTGCTTTCGGCTCACGCCGTCGCAGTACCGCAAGATGGGCAACCGCTCGCGGTTCGTGCGCAAGATCCGCTTCGACGAAAGCTACCTCGCGCACATTCACCACAACATTTCGCTGGAACCCGACATCAAGGAGCAGCCTGCCATGCAGCTGGTCGGGCTGCCCACGGACTACTACGGCATCGACTCCGAAAAGAACAATCTGGGGCAAAAACTGCCGCCCCTGTGGGCGAAGTTCCTGCCCCGGCTGGGCGAGATTGCGAACGCCGTGCCCAGGGTCTGCTACGGCGTCGTAGCCCCAGCGGGGCCCCACACCGAAGAACTGCGCTACCTGGCCTGCATCGAAGTGCGGGGCCTCGGTGCGCTGCCACCGGGCATGGTGGCCATGGAAATCCCCGGATCGACCTATGCACGCTTCACCCACCGGGGCCCTGCGCAGAACGTCGATGCGACGGTGAACTACATCTACGCGAGCTGGCTGCTGTCGGCCGGCCCGTCGCACACCCTGGGGCCGGATCTGGAAATCTACGGCTCGCAATACCACCCGACGTCCAGCGACTCCGTGATGCACTACGCGATCCCGATTGCCCAGGGCAAGCGCTGACCCTCCCCCTCCAAGAGGACCGTGCCCCTTTGGGGCGCCATCGCTAAGGGCGTCGAACCGGCCTGCCGGAACCGACTGAGAGAGTCCCGTTGAACCTGATTAAGATCATCCGGAGCCAGGGTCGGAACAGTAATCGAGCTGCCCGCTACCTACCGGCCAGAAGCGGACATTGGAGCCACAAATGCCACTCGAATGGAAACACTCCGCAGATGGAGTCGACTGGGAAGAACTGTCTGCCCTCTATCGGGCTGCACCACTAGGCGAGAAGCCGCCGCTTCATCTGCAGAAAGTCTTCTCAAACAGCATGTTCAAGTGTTTCGTCTACGAGAATGCGAAGCTCGTAGCGGTGGGACGCGCGCTCGCTGATGGTGGAGATTGCTCGTACATATGCGACGTTGCGGTATTGCCCAGCTATCAAGGCACAGGCCTCGGCAAACAAGTTGTCAGTGACCTGGTGGAAATGTCATCCGGTCACAAGAAAATCATCTTGTATGCGGTCCCTGGCAAAGAACCTTTTTACAGGAAATTCGGTTTCATGCGAATGAAGACGGCTATGGCCATCTTTAAGAATCAGCAGCAGCAGGTGGAGGGGGGCTACCTTAGTGAAAGCTAATCCTCAAATCAAGATGATGCGTACCGGCAAGTCGTCTGCTACCGGGGGGCCAAAGGTCTGCAACGGGCCCGCTAGCGTCCTTCTGTGTGGGGCAGAATTCGGCCAAAAGCGGAACTTCGCCGCCTAGTCCTATCGGAACAAATCCAGCATGCGAATCCTTCTTGTCGCGACGGTCGCCGTGTTGCAGATATTGATTCTCTGCGCCGTTTTTTGGTACGGCTACTTTGGTCTTTATTGGCTCGTGGGTAGGTTGAGCACACCAAGCTTGGGACTGGCATTGATAAGCGCGGCACTCAGCATGCTCGCCGCATTCACGGTCACTATTCGACTGTTCCTGTTCGGACTCAGTTGGACCATCAATTTTTCAGAGCGGCTACATCTGCTCAAAAACGAAGGCTCGGATGCTTGATGCAGCGGCAGGTATGGGCCCAAAGCGGAAATTTGATGCGTTCAAAACAGCAATGCCTGCGATCAATGAGGCGCTGAATTAGTACGCTGGTACTGCGCTTAGAGCCAGAACACAAGCTGACATCTCTGCCATTGACTGACTTGCGCATGCCCATTGCCGCCGCCAGATTGCAGCGACGAGAAGGCCGGAGGCGATGACAAAAGCCACAAAAAACAACAGGGGCCCAACATCGAGAATCGTGCCATTCAGAAAATGCTGGATGCCATCCAAAGATGGAGGGAGTTTGGGGATTGTGAGCAGCGTTGATGACCAAGGCAGGAGAAGCAAACCCGCGCATAGCAGCACGGTGCTGACCCTGATCCGGAGTTGTGGTTTCATTCTTGTCATCCAAGGCTGCTTCTGGCCGCTCACTGCCACACTGGTTGCGGTCCGGGGCGGGTGTAACCCCACACCCGCACGACGCCATCTTCTATCGAGTAGGGGATGCTATGACGCCGGAGAATTCCAAGAAGCCAATCCGTAGAGGTGGCTTGCAGCTCCATCCACTCCAGGTCTGCGACCGGGTGCACGTGGTAATAAAACTCCCCATCCCAGTCGGTGCAGAAGTCAGGTGGTGCGAACACGCTGCGAGCTCTAAATTGTGGATGCTGCTCGGGAAGCGCCGTGAGCATCTCGGCTCGAAGTTCCGCCCACTTCGTGTGATTGAGAACGGGGTGTAACTCGCCACGGCTAACCATTCCAGCCAAACGATTCATGTCAGCCTCGCTCGGTCGAGGCATTGTCTTTGGACCCCATCCGAATTTGTGCTCAATGGTCATGGTGCATCCAATGTCCGGTTGTGGCCGTTTTCAGCCCTCGTGCTGAGTGTTCGCTTGCTTTCGAATTGAGAACGTGACCGTGAAGTCGGGGTCGACCACCACTTCTCCGGTGCTCCGAAGCCGGTACTCACCGGGTGGTGCTTCTCGAAACGAGCGCGTATCTGGAGGTAGGTTGTACTGCTCGCCGTCCCGCAGGCCTTGCAGCGATAGCAGAATTCCGCTGTGCTCATCTGCATGGACGACGCGGCCGAACAGTTGTTGCTGCTCGAAAGGCTCCTCGGCTCGCGCTTCGAAGTAGGCCAATCCCACGAGAACTACTTTCCCTGGGAGCTGCATCGCAAGGGTGATATCCCATGGATGCGCGTCATTGAAGTGGTTACTCATGCCGGGGAGTCTGCCTTTTAAGTTGAAAGTCTGCCGCTGGCCAGGGCCTGCCGCCATGCGCAGGTGCTAGCGGAATCAAAGTGGGAATTCGGAAACTGCACTACGACCGCCGGGACATTGGTTGCTGCCCGATCTTTGTCCAGTACTCGTCAGCCACGTCCGCATCAATGCCTGGCTGAATATTCGTCGGATAGAGCGCATCCCTACCATCTCGACGCGGACCCGATATCCAATAGTGTTCACCAGTCTCAACGTCAAAGTAGTTTGACTTAAATCCAGAGCCTTTGAGGCTCTGAAACGATTTGCCTTGGTAGTACAGAGTCGCTCCTGTCTTCGACGCAGTCACGCGGCCGATTCGAGCAGGACCAGTCAGCCCGCCAGACTTCGCCTCGATGTACATGATTCTGTTTTTCATAACTCTTTAGGTCCGCTTCTGGCCGGATTCTGCCCCACGGCGGGGGACACGAGCGGGCCCGCTCTAGACAGTCACCGCTGCCTCAAGGCGCCATTCGCACCCATGAAGGAAATGAACTGCGCCACTCGTGAAACAGCTCGTTGACCTCACTCAACCCTGTTTAACTAGAATCCAACCATATCGCTGGGGGTGTCCTGCAATAAATCCGTTGCTGGGCTGAGATCAAACCCTTCGAACCTGTTGCCTGCATTGTTTTACTTTGCAGGCTTGAGATCATCCTCGCGCAGGGAAGCAAGTCCGCCATGGCACGGCCCTGAACACGTCAGGGCGCACTGGTGGGCGGCCCCTGCTCTGTATCTGCTTACGGAGCCATTCCATGTCCTCATCGCCTGCCACGCACGCCACCAACGAAGCGCTGGCCCCCGTCTCCCCCGACCGCCGCGTTTTCCAGTGGCATGACCACGCCTCGCTCTGGTTCAGCCTGGGCGTGGGCCTGCTGGTCATGCAGGTGGGCGCCTACCTGATGCCTGCGCTGGGCACCAAAGAGGCACTCATCGCCATCGTCGCCGGCTCCATCGTGGGCGCTGGCCTGCTGGGCTGGGTGGCCAAGCTGGGCTGCGACAGCGGCCTGGCCAGCGCGGGGCTGATGCACGCCGTGTACGGCCGCACGTTTGCCAGCCTGCCCATCGTCCTGAACATCGTGCAGCTGGTGGGCTGGGGCACCTTCGAGCTGGTGGTGATGCGCGATGCCACCGTGGCCATCGGCCAGCGGTCGGGCGCCATGGCTGGTGCCCACTGGCCCGTGCTGGCGACGCTGCTGTGGGGCGGCGTGGTGATGCTGCTGATCAGCGGATCGATGGTGCAGCTGGTGCGCAAACTGATTGCCCGCATTGCCCTGCCGCTGGTGGTGTTGTCGCTGCTGTGGCTGTCGTGGCAGTTCCTCTCGCTGGCGCAAACCCAAGGTTTTGAAGCGCTGTGGACACGCCAGGGTGCGGGCGGCATGGGCGTGCTGCCCGCGCTGGACCTGGTGATCGCCATGCCCATCTCGTGGCTGCCGCTGGTGGCCGACTACGCGCGCCATGGCAAGAACGGCGGCTCCGCACTGCGCGGCACCTGGCTGGGCTATGCGCTGGCCAATATCTGGTGCTACAGCCTGGGGGTGCTGGTGGCGCTGACCTTGCCCAGCCAGGACCTGGTGCAGGCGCTGCTGCTGGCCCAGGGCGGGCTGATTGCGCTGTCGCTGATCCTGATCGACGAGGTGGACAACGCCTATGGTGACGCCTATTCGGGCGCCGTGTCGGCCCACAGCCTGCTGCCGCGCTGGGGCGTGCGCGCCTGGGGCCTGCTGGTGGCCGCGCTGTGCACCGGGCTGGCGCTGGTGCTGCCCATGCACAGCCTGGAGCCGTTCTTGCTGCTGCTCAGCTCGGTGTTTGTGCCGCTGTTTGGCGTGATTCTGGGGCGCCTGGCCTTCGGCACCGATGCGCCCGCCCTGCTCGCGGCTGCGCGCAAGGTGAATGCGGCGCCCGTGGCCATCTGGCTGGCGGGCATTGCGGTGTACCACCTGGCACCCAAGGTACTGCCTGACGCGGGCTCTGCACTGCCCGCACTGGTGTTCAGCTTTGTGCTCGCCTGGGCCACGAGGCCCAAGGCACACTGAACCAATCAGCCACTATCAAAAGATGAGCACTCAGCGCATGATTGACTAACGCTTGAGTCTCAAAACACCCAAAAATCGCTCTACAGTGCCTGAAACACCCGCTGCGCCACGGGCGCGTAGCCGTGGTTGAGGGGACCATGGCCGTGGCCGGTGGTGACATCCGCGCCGGCAGCAATGGCTCCCAGGATGTAGGCCCGTGCCTGCTCCACGGCCTGCTGCAGCGGCTGGCCCAGTGCCAGCTGCGCGGCAATCGCGGACGACAGGGTGCACCCGGTGCCATGCCCGTTGTGGGTGGCGATGCGTTGTGACTGCAACCGGTGGCCCTGTCCTTGTGCGTGTTCCCCGCCTTGCACGGCCAGCACATCCACCACCCAGTCGCCCGGAAGGTGCCCGCCTTTGAGCAGCGCAGCGCGGGCGCCAAGTCGCAGCAGGTCTTGCGCGGCCAGCTCCAGCGCCTCCACGCCCTCGATGCGGCGCCCCAGCAGCCATCCGGCCTCGTCCAGGTTGGGCGTGACCACTTCGGCCAGCGGAAACAGCTCCTGGACCAGCACGGCCACCGTCTCCTGGGCAATCAGCCGATCGCCACTGGTGGCCACCATCACCGGGTCCAACACCACGTGCGGCAGCTGATAGGTCCGAATGGCTTCTGCCACCACGTGCACCACGTCCGGTGAGTGCAGCATGCCGATCTTGACGGCGTCCACGCCAATGTCCTGCACCACCGCATCGATCTGGGCCTTGAGCATCTCGGGCGGAATGCCGTGGATGCCTGTCACCCCACAGGTGTTCTGTGCCGTGATGGCGGTGATGGCCGTCATGCCATAGCAGCCCAGGGCACTGAAGGTTTTGAGATCGGCCTGGATGCCCGCGCCGCCGCCGCTGTCAGACCCGGCAATGGAGAGCACGCGTGCGTAGCGGTGGCCCGTGGAGGGCAAGGAGATCGTCGGTGAAATCATGGCAAAAATTATGGCCTATGCGCCACGTCAAAACGGGGCGTATGGGGGATGTGCTGTAATTCATTTTCCGGACGAAACAGGGGTGTCCCACCCTAGAGCCGGTTCCAAGTCTTTTTGGAGACTGCATTGGAGTGCAATCGGGATGAGTGGATGCTTCGGGTGCGCCGCATGGGCTCATGCCCATGCAAACAGCCGGGGCGTCCAATCGCCCGATTTCACTCCAACCCTTCGGGCAAGTGCCTTGCCGGGCGGTCTGCGGCGTTGCGGCGCTTGTTGATAGCCGAGCTATCAACTGCGCACCGCGCCTAGCACCCCTTCCCGGCAAGGTACTTGTGCAACTCCAAAAAGACTTGGAACCGGCTCTTGGCACGCGACTGAGAAATACCCTGGGGCCCGCACAGAACCCTGTGCACTGCGGCACACGCAGCAGCCCCGCTACCCGATCCAGGTCATGCTGGCGTGGGGAGTTTCCATCAACGGTGACCCCGTTTTGTCCATGGCTGCTTGCCACTACATGGACACACTGACGGAGCTATGTCACTTCCACCTTCTTCCTTTGCCATCCTGGGCGCAGGGCTCATGGGCCGTCTGCTGGCTGTGGAGCTTGCGCGTCTGGGGCACCGTGTAGACATCTACGACGCGGGCAGCCCCGCCGCCGAAAACTCGGCCGCCACCGTGGCTGCGGCCATGCTGGCCCCGCTGGCAGAGTCTGCGATCACCGAACCCGGCGTGGTGCGCATGGGTCACCACGCGTTGACGCGCTGGCCCGAATTGCTGGCAACCTTGTCAGCGCCTGTGTTTTTTCAGCAGGCCGGCACGTTGATCGTGTGGCATCGCCAGGACGCGGCCGAAGCCCAGCGTTTCACCCGCCAGCTCGAAAACAACCAGCGCGGCCTGCCCGAGCTGCCCGCCCTGCAAAAGCTCGACAGTGGCGCCCTGGAGCAGGTGGAGCCCGCCCTTGCGCACCGCTTCAACCAGGGCCTGTACCTGCCCGGCGAGGGCCAGCTGGACAACCGCCAGTTGCTGGCCGCCCTGGTGGTGGAAATGGAGCGCCTGGGAGTACGCATGCACTGGCACACGCCCCAGTCGCCCGAAGCCTTTACGCCCGGCGCACCCGGCCAGCCTGACCGGGTGCTGGACTGCCGGGGCCTGGGCGCCAAGGGCCAGTGGAGTGCCTTGCGCGGCGTGCGCGGCGAAGTGGCGCGCATCCATGCGCCCGACGTGACACTGCAGCGCCCCACCCGGCTGGTGCACCCGCGCTACCCCATCTACATTGCGCCCAAGGACGACCATCTGTTTGTCATTGGCGCGACCGAGATCGAGTCCGACGACCGCTCCCCGGCCAGCGTGCGCTCCACCCTGGAACTGCTGAGCGCCGCCTATGCGGTACACCCCGGCTTTGGCGAAGGCCGCATCCTCGAACTGGCCACGCAGTGCCGCCCCACGCTGCCCGACAACCTGCCCGCCATCCGCCAGACCCGCCCGGGCGTGCTGGAGATCAACGGTCTGTACCGCCACGGCTTCATGATCTCGCCCGCCATGCTGGATGTGACCCTGGAGGTGCTGAACACGGGACAATCGACCTTGTCCGAACGTTTTGACCTCCGGCTGGAACTGGAGCCAACCGCACCCGCCCCGACCGGCGTTGCAGCCCCCACATTTGCATGAACATCTCGATCAACCAAATCCCGCACGAACTGCCCGAAGGCGCCACCGTGGCCGATGCTGTGGCCGCCATCGAAGCGCGCCCCCCGTTTGCCGTGGCGGTGAACACCACTTTTGTGCCCAACACCCGCTACGCCGCCCATGCGCTGCAGCCCGGCGACCGTGTGGAGATCATCTCGCCGGTCACGGGCGGCTGAGTCAGCAAAAATTCAATCAAAAGAGCTGTAAGCGCATATAAATCATGCACCAGCAGCTACAAAAACCATAGTAAACCAATGACCACTCCGACGCCCCAAGACCCGCTGGTGTTGTACGGCCAGACGTTCGCCAGCCGCCTGCTGCTAGGCACCTCGCGCTACCCATCGCCCGCCGTGCTCGAAGCCGCTGTGCAACGCGCCCGGCCCGCCATGGTTACGGCATCCCTGCGTCGCCAGGGCAGCAACCCGGCCGAGAGCGGCAGCAGCTTCTGGGAGCTGCTGCGCAAACTCAACGTGCCCGTGCTGCCCAACACCGCCGGCTGCCACAGTGCGCAAGAGGCCATCACCACCGCGCAGATGGCGCGCGAGGTATTCAACACCCCGTGGATCAAGCTGGAGCTGATCGGCGACGACTACACCCTGCAGCCCGACACGTTGAACCTGGTGGGTGTGGCCGAGCATCTCATCAAAGAAGGCTTTCAGGTGCTGCCCTACTGCACCGAAGACCTGGTGCTGTGTCAGCGCCTGGTGGACGTGGGCTGCCAGGCCGTGATGCCCTGGGCCGCCCCCATCGGCACCGGGCGCGGCCCGGTCAACCCCTATGCGCTGCAGACACTGCGCGAGCGCCTGAATGTGCCCATGCTGGTCGATGCCGGGCTGGGCCTGCCCTCGCACGCCTGCCAGGTCATGGAATGGGGCTACGACGGCGTGCTGCTGAACACCGCCGTGGCTCTGGCCCAAGACCCCGTGGCCATGGCCGGCGCATTTGCCGATGCCGTCAGCGCCGGGCGCGCAGCCCGCCTGGCCGGTGCCATGGCCGCACAAGACGCCGCCCAGCCCAGCACCCCCGTGCTGGGTACCCCTTTCTGGCACCACGCCCATGCATGACACCACCGCCCTGGCGCACGCCATCCTGAGCCACCACGCGGCCACCTTTGCGGGGTTTGCGCCCGAGCCCGTGCCAACCCCCACGTTGCAGGACCCTGTCTACCTCGCCGCGCTACAGGCCTGCAGCCAGTTGGGCTTCATCGCCCATGACGCCGAATGCCTGGCCCGCGCCTGGCAGGCGCGCGCGCTGCGCACTGGCAGTGCACAGCCCAAGCAATGGCCCGACGAGCCCCAGGACTTTGGCCTGCAGCGCCTTCCACGCGCCCATCAGTTCGCCGCGTGCCCGGAGCATTTGGGCTTGTATGCCGTACTGCCCGACGCCCAGTGGGTGGGCCGCATGGCACGTGCCGGGGTGCCCACGGTGCAATTGCGCTTCAAGTCGGACGACGCCCAGGCCATCCGGACCGAAGTGCAGGCCGCCGTCCAGGCGGTGCAAGGCACGGGCGCGCTGTTGTTCATCAACGACCACTGGCGGGACGCCATCGAAGCTGGCGCCTACGGCATTCATCTGGGCCAGGAAGACCTGGACGCACTCACCACCGAGGAACTGCAAACGCTTCATCGCTCGGGCCTGCGCCTGGGCGTGAGCACCCATGGATATGCCGAAATGGTGCGTGCCGACGCCGTGGGGCCCAGCTATATCGCGATGGGTGCCGTGTTCCCCACGACCCTGAAAAAAATGGCCACCGCTCCCCAGGGCGTGGGCAGGCTGGGCGTGTATGCGCGGCTGATGCAGCACTACCCTCAGGTGGCGATTGGTGGGATCAGCGCCGAGCAGTTCCCCACGGTACTGGCCACTGGCGTGGGTTCCGTGGCCGTGGTGCGGGCCTTGGTCAACGCGCCGGACCCTGAAGCATCGGCCGCAGAGCTGATGGCGCTGATGCGGTGACGGCTCGGTGGCGATAGCGGCCACGGCGGCTATCGCGCATCCCTCACGACCATCGCAGCGCCACCTGGATAGTCGCCGGGTGGCCGATTGGTCGCCTGCTCGCCTGCTCGCTACTTGTTGTCGGGCTTCTTCATCTGCTCCAGCTCAAGGCGGAGCTCCATGAGATCGTTCTCCATGCCAAAGCCGACCGGCTGACCCGCTGGCGGCGGCGCCGTCACGGGCACCGGGGGCAGATCGCTCAGCGTGAGGTGGGGTGGGTCCGACAGATCCAGGTCAAGCGGAATGCCCCGCGAATCCTCGCCTACGGCTGCTGCGGGCCTGGAGGGAGTGGCTGCAGAGCGCACGGGCTCGGGCTCCTGCTGGGCCTTCATCGCGAACTCGAACTCCAGGCTGGCTGCCAGTGAATCAAGCGGCTGGTCGTCGTGCAACGCCACCGGTGCATGAGCTGCAGGTGCCACCAGGGTCTCGGACCGGGGCGGTGCCAGGGGCGTCGTCCGCTTGCGCGGGGGCGCTGCACCGCGCGCACTGGCGGGCGTGGTCTGTGCAATCGCCAGCAGCAGCAAAAGATCGTCATAGGCCGCCAGATCAAACGGTTCCACCGCTTCAGCGCCCGTGCGGCGGAACAGGAATTTCTCCAGCAAGCCCAACACCGCAGGCGTTGTCCACTCGGCCTCGATCTCGGCGAGTGCGTCGGTGTAGTGGTACAGCATGCGGCCCGTGCGGTGAAAGCCCGCAAACTCCGGCACTTGCGCGTTGAAGGACTGCATGAACTGCGTTCGCAGCTGCGCAAACTCATCCACACGGCTGAGCGTGTGGTACAGCCGCAATAGCTCCAGGTAGGCCAACGGAGAGGTCTGGCGGTGCTCGGCAATGTGATTCTTCAGCACCTCGATGGCCTGCTGGTGCTCGCCCACCGAAACAAAAAATTCAGCCTGCTGCTGGATGTCAAACAGCTCTTCAGGGTTGACGATGTGGGGAGCTACCGAGGCGGCAGCCGGCGCGGAAACCAACTTCGCCTGCAAGGGGGCGGGAGCACTCGCCGCCGGGCTGGTCGCTACGAAGCGTGGTTCCACGGCCGCAGGGGCTGCCTTGCGCAGGGGCATGGCACCGGACTCTGGGTTCGCCGCGACGGCATGAGGCTGGGTTTCCGACGGCAGCCACGTGTCGCCGGGATGGGGGGTAAGACTGACCGCTTCTTCATGCGCCGATGCTGCATCGCCACGTGCGCCCAAGGCCACAGAATCGCGCCACGAACGCACTGCCTTGTCAGAGGCGCTGCGCATCCGCGACCACATCCATGCCACCCCCGCCAAGGCCAAGGCCAGCAGACCGCCCAAGGCATATACCATCGTCGCAGGAAAACGCTCCTGTTCCATCGCCTCCAGCTGCTGCTGCAACTGGCCAGCGGCTGCACGGTCCTTGGCGGCCTGTGCTCGCAATGCGGCGGTGTCTGATTCCAGCGCCTTCAACCGTTCGCCGTCTTTTTGCAATTCTTCCGGCTGCGCGTTCAACGACCTCCACAACGCGGCGGCCTGGGTGCGCAGGGCCGACATCTCTTCAGAAGGCGCCGTGGGTAGCTGCGCGGTAGAGCGCAACGCCACAGGACTGTCCAGCCAGGTGTCCAGGGGCTCAACCACCAAACGCGAGCGCGCTGCAGGTGCAGCGGCCACCACCGACTTGCCAGGTGCTGCCGTGCCCACACGCGCGGAAGGCCGTGCGGCAGCTGGAGAGCCGGGAGGGCGGCTCTCAGCGGAGGGCGAGCCCGAGGCCCTTGCCAGTGCAGGCGCCTTGTCACGGGGCCTGGTGGCCTGCATCGCACCGGCGGCAGCCGCAGATGCACTGCCACTGCCCTGTGAAGGCGAACGCTGTGACTCTGAAGCTGCGCTGGGGGTTGCTGCAGGAAGCCGCGCCAAGTCCACCGGGGATGCAGAGGCGGACCGGGTGACGGTGGTCGGCAAATCCGAGAGGAAGGTGTAGCTGCGCGTGGTTTTTCCGTTGCACCCTGCGGTCAGGGTTACGGTGAGAACCGGTTCATCCAGCGATACCGAGGCCAGCACGCGGACCCCTGAAGGACGCCCACGCACCTCGGGCAATGGGACCACGCGCACCTTGCTGTCACTGATGGCGTTGTCGCCTGCCACCAGCTTGGCCGTGACGCAGGACGATGCGACATCCGTGCCCGGGTCGGGCTGCAACTCGAACGAGAGATCGACCGGGGAGCCCAATACGACCGTACCACTACCATTGCCCAGGGACAGCGCCGAAGCACCGGCTGCAAGCGCCCACAATCCTGGCCCAAAAATGGTGTTACGAATTTTCACAATCAATTCTGTTTTTCGGTCCGAAGGATTCTTGCACATAAGACCCAGATAAGGCCAGAGCCATAATGCCGCTATGAAAATTCAGTTTCCCAACATCGCCATCGTGGGTACCGGTGCCATGGGCCGGGGCATCGCACAAATTGCTGCCCAGGCTGGCAGCCAGGTCTTTCTGCTGGACGCCAACCCCGGAGCCGCCGACGCCGCACGGGCCGCCCTGCAGGAGCAATGGAACAAGCTGGTCGCCAAGGGCCGGATCGAAGCGGACCAAGCCACAGCGCTGACCGCGCGGCTGCACCCCGTCAAAACGGCGGCAGACCTGGCGGCCTGCGATCTGGTGGTGGAAGCCATCGTGGAGCGGCTGGATGCCAAACAGGCTCTCTTCGTCGAACTGGAAGGGGTGGTGCGCGCCGATGCGGTGCTGGCCACCAATACGTCCTCCCTGCCCGTGACGGCCATTGGCGCAGCCCTCAAGCGCCCCGAACGCCTGGCCGGGTTCCACTTCTTCAACCCCGTGCCTTTGATGAAGGTGGTGGAGGTGATCGCGGGCCTCAAGACAGATCCAGCGATCTGCACTGCGCTGGCCGCGTATGCCAAGGAAATGGGCCATACCCCTGTACAGGCGCAGGACACCCCTGGCTTCATCGTGAACCACGCGGGGCGCGGCTTCGGCACGGAGGCCCTGCGCATCGTGGGCGAAGGTGTGGCCGATTTCGCCACCATCGACCGCATCCTGCGCGACCAGGTCGGCTTCAAGCTGGGGCCCTTCGAGTTGATGGATCTGACGGCGCTAGACGTGTCGCACCCGGTCATGGAGTCCATCTATCGCCAGTACTACGACGAACCCCGTTTCCGCCCCAGCGTGATCACCGCGCAGCGTCTGGCGGGGGGCGTGGTGGGCAAGAAGGTGGGCGAAGGCTTCTATCGCTACGTGGAGGGCATGGCGCAGGTGCCTGCCGAGGCGCCTGCCCCCGTGGTCAACGACATTCCGCCGGTGTGGGTGTCCCCGCGCGCTGCACGCCGGGCCGAGCTGTACCAGTTGCTCAAGGACCTGGGGGCCACCATCGAAACCGGCCAATCCCCCTCCCCCCAGGCCATCACGCTGGTTGCCCCACTGGGCTTTGACGTGACCACCGTCGCGGTGGTGGAGCGGCTGGACCCGGCCCGTACCATCGGCATCGACATGCTCATCGATGACGCCGCGACCAAGCGTCGCGTGCTGGCCACCAACCCCGCCACGCGCGTTGACATCCGCAACGCGGCGCATGCGCTGTTTGCGCGCGACGGCAAGGCTGTCAGTGTGATCCGTGATAGCGGTGGTTTCGTCACGCAGCGCGTGGTGGCCACCATCGTCAACATCGCCAGCGACATCTGCCAGCAAGGCATCTGCTCCCCCAAGGATCTTGAGACCGCCGTGACCCTGGGCCTGGGCTACCCGCTGGGCCCCCTGGCCATGGGCGACCGCTGGGGCCCCACCAACATCCTGGAGGTGTTGTTCAACATGCAGACCGTGTATGGCGACACGCGCTACCGCCCCAGCCCATGGCTGCGCCGAAGGGGTGCGATTGGCCTGAGCCTGAGCCATGTCGAAGAAGACTGATTGCCAAGCACCACGGCCGCCTCACTGAAGACCACCATGCCCGCAGAACTCCAGAGCACCAGCCAGGGTCAGACCCTGATCCTGACCCTTCGCAACCCCGAGCGGCGCAATGCCATCGACCCGGTGATGTATGCCGCGGGTGTGGAAGCACTGGGCGTGGCCGAAAGCAGCCCCGACATCCGCAGCGTGGTCATCACGGGCGCCGATGGCATGTTCTGCTCGGGCGGCAATCTGCAGCGCCTGCTGGCCAACCGCCAGGAAGCGCCGCAGGTGCAGGCACAAAGCATTGAAGGCCTGCACAACTGGATCGAGACCATCCGCACCTACCCCAAGCCGGTGATCGCCGCCGTGGAGGGCGCAGCAGCCGGCGCAGGGTTTTCGCTGGCGCTGGCCTGCGACTTCATCGTGGCGGCCCGCAATGCCGTGTTTGTGATGGCCTACAGCAACGTGGCCCTGTCGCCCGATGGCGGCGCCAGCTGGAGCCTGGCCCACGCGCTGCCCCGCCAGATAGCCACCGAGATCCTCATGTGCGGGGACCGCATCGGCGCAGAACGCCTGCACACATTGGGCCTGGTCAACCGCCTTGCCGAAACAGGCAATGCACTCGACACCGCCCTGGCGCTGGCCGAGCAGCTCAATGCCCGTGCACCCAATGCACTGGCCAGTATCAAGGAGCTGCTGAACGAAGCTCCCCATGCCCAGCTCACACACCACCTGGGCCATGAGCGCGACCACTTCGTGAAGAACCTGCACCACGCCAATGGCGGCGCAGGCATCTCAGCGTTTCTGGAAAAGCGCGTTCCCCGCTACGAATAGCGCTGCACCACAAACGCCTCGACGCATCCACCGTCGCAGACCCATCAACCCCCGGTACGCTGCCACCCAGCGCCGGGGGTTTTCTTTTGGCCTACGCGCAGACACGCAAGTGACAACCCTGACGCATTGCGCAGGTCCCTGACGCGACAATGGGCCTGTTTCTAGTCACCCAAAAGACAGGCCATGGACGACCCGATTCTTACTATCGAAGAACGTGAAGCGATCAACTCCGGTCGCTGGTTTTCATCACTCTCACCTTCGCTACGCCACGACATCCTGCGATGTGCATACGTCAAACGCTTCAAGGACGGCGGCCTCATCGCCGCACGCGGCGACCCGCCCGAGGAGTGGATTGCGTGCGCGCGCGGTGCAGTGCGGGTGAGCTCCACATCCATCTCGGGCAAGCAGATCACGCTGACCTACGTGGAGCCGGGCATCTGGTTCGGCGACGTGGCGATCTTCGATGGGGACCGGCGCACGCACGACGCCTACGCGCACGGCGACACCACGATCCTGTGTGTGGCCAAGGCCGATTTTCGCAAGATCCTGGCGGTGCACACCGAGCTGTACGAAGCGATGCTGCGCCTGCATGCGCGGCGCATTCGCCAGCTGTTCGGGCTGGTGGAGGACCTCAACACACTGCCCCTGCGATCGCGCCTGGCCAAGCAGCTGGTGCACCTGGTGCGCAGCTACGGCGTGCCCAGCCTGTCGGACGGCAGCGAAATGCGGATCAGCCTGCAATTGGCGCAGGAAGAACTGGCACAACTGCTGGGTGCGTCGCGCCA
Organism: Acidovorax sp. 22279; assembly: GCF_052045435.1. NCBI lineage: Bacteria > Pseudomonadati > Pseudomonadota > Betaproteobacteria > Burkholderiales > Comamonadaceae > Acidovorax > Acidovorax sp. 22279. The sequence continues at coordinate 57,512 of NZ_JBQEOV010000013.1, read as the reverse complement.
ACGCGTGAACCAGGAACTCAAGGCCATGGAACGCGAAGACGCCATCCGCATCGAGCCGGGCGGCCTGGTGGTGCGGGACCGCGAAGCCCTGATGCGCATCGCTGAAGCCGACAACTGAATCCCTTACCCCATCACTGACCGCCAGAACCTTCATCCGCCTCCATGAGCAACTTTGACCATTTCGTTGGCACCCGCCCTGTTTCCGATCAGCACGCCTTTGACATCGAAACGCTGACTGCATGGCTCTCCAGGAACATGGAGGGCTTTGCGGGCCCGCTGACGGTAGAGATGTTCAAGGGCGGGCAGTCCAACCCCACCTACAAGCTCATCACCCCCGGCGCCAGCTACGTGATGCGAGCCAAGCCCGGGCCCGTGGCCAAGCTGCTGCCTTCTGCCCACGCCATCGAGCGCGAGTTTGCGGTGATGAGCGGCCTGTACGGCACCGACGTTCCCGTGCCGCGCATGTTTGTGCTGTGCGAGGACGAGTCGGTGATTGGGCGCGCCTTCTACGTGATGGAGTGCATGCAGGGCCGCGTGCTGTGGGACCAGTCCCTGCCCGGCATGACGCCAGCTGAACGCGGTGACATCTACAACGAGATGAACCGGGTGATCGCAGCGCTGCACACGGTGAAATTTGCAGACCGAGGCCTGGCCAACTACGGCAAGCCCGGCAACTACTTTGACCGCCAGATCGGCCGCTGGAGCAAGCAATACGTGGCCTCCATCACGCAGCCCATCGAAGAGATGGACCGCCTCATGGAATGGTTGCCCGCCAACATGCCCGCCAGCGCACGCGACGAGGGCCATGTGTCCATCGTGCACGGCGACTACCGCCTGGACAACCTGATGTTCCATCCCACCGAGCCCCGCGTGATCGCCGTGCTCGACTGGGAGCTGTCCACACTGGGCCATCCGCTGGCGGACTTCAGCTACCACTGCATGAGCTGGCACATTCCTGCCTCGCTGGGGCGTGGCATTGCGGGGCTGGACCTGGGCGCGCTGGGCATTCCCGACGAAGACACCTACATCCGCCTGTACTGCGAGCGCACCGGCATCACCACCCCCGATGCGCTGCGTGCCGACTGGAACTTCTACCTCGCCTACAACATGTTCCGCATCGCCGCCATTTTGCAGGGCATTGCCAAGCGGGTAGAGGCTGGCACGGCCTCCAGCGCCCAGGCCAAGGCCTCGGGCGACACCGCGCGACCCATGGCCCAGCTGGCCTGGTCCTTCGCGCAACGCGGTTGAACACACGACGCAACACCAGCGCCGCCCACGATTACCAACGGAGAAGAAACCCATGGACTTTGACTACTCGCCCAAAACCAAGGAACTGCAGGCCAAGCTGCTCCAGTTCATGGATGACCACATCTATCCGAACGAGTCTGCCTACAAGGATGAGTTGGCCGCCAACACCGTCGCAGGCAAGCGCTGGAGCGCGCTGAACACCATCGAGAACCTCAAGCCCAAGGCCCAGGCCGCCGGGTTGTGGAACCTGTTCCTGCCGGTCGACAGCGCCGCAGCATCCGGCTATGCAGGTGCCGGGCTGACCAACCAGGAATACGCACCGCTGGCCGAAATCATGGGCCGCGTGCCATGGGCCAGCGAGGTGTTCAACTGCTCCGCGCCCGACACCGGCAACATGGAAACCATTGCCCGCTACGGCGACGAAGCCAACAAGGCCCGCTGGCTCAAGCCCCTGCTCGAAGGCAAGATCCGCTCGGCCTTTGCCATGACCGAGCCCGATGTGGCATCGAGCGACGCCACCAACATCGAGACCCGCATCGAGCGCCAGGGCGATGAGTACGTGATCAACGGCCGCAAGTGGTGGATCTCTGGTGCGGCCGACCCGCGCTGCGCTGTGTTCATCACCATGGGCAAGACCGACCCCGAAGCCCCGCGCCATTCGCAGCAGAGCATGGTGCTGGTGCCCGCCGACGCCCCTGGCATCAAGATCATCCGTCCGCTGAATGTTCTGGGCTACGACGACGCACCGCACGGCCACGTCGAGATGACCTTCGAGAACGTGCGTGTGCCCGTCTCCAACATCCTGCTGGGCGAAGGCCGTGGCTTCGAGATCGCCCAAGGCCGCCTGGGCCCTGGACGCATTCACCACTGTATGCGCCTCATTGGCCTGGCCGAACGTGCGCTGGAGCTGATGTGCAAGCGCGCATCGTCACGCGTGGCCTTTGGCAAGACCGTGGCCCAGCAGACCGTGACACAGGAGCGCATTGCCGAGGCCCGCTGCAAGATCGACATGGCGCGCCTGCTCACCCTGAAGGCTGCCTGGCTGATGGACGTGGCTGGCAACAAGGTCGCCAAGACCGAGATCGCCATGATCAAGGTGGTGGCCCCCAGCATGGCCTGCCAGGTCATCGACTGGGCCATGCAGGTGCACGGCGGTGGCGGCATGTCTGACGACTTCCCGCTGGCCTATGCCTACGCCGGTGCGCGCACCCTGCGCTTTGCCGACGGCCCGGACGAAGTGCACCGCAACGCCATTGCCAAGTGGGAACTGGGCAAGTACGGCACCTACGGCCGGGACGCCGCCGTGCCGGTGACCCGGGGTAGCTGACGCTCCACGGCACAGGACACAGGACCCGCAGACGCTCTACTGCGGGTCTTCAGCGTCTCCCGTCGCCCCGCCTGCGGCCGCAGGGGGCGGCAGGTTGTGTAATGCCCCTTGGGCAGCCGCCAGCAGCAATTGCGTGGCCTGGGCGATCTCCGTCAGGCTGCGCTGCGTGTGCTCCATGCGCAGGTACACCTTGCCGCGTACCAGCATCAATAGCAGCGGCGACTGCGCCCGTACCTCCCCGCCCTCACCTTCCACGACGTTGAGCAACTGGGATACCACCGGCGCATGGATCCAGCGCTGCGCGGTCTCCATGCGCTCGGCCACCACCGCAAAGTGCTGGCGAAACGAGGCCGGCAGGCCCGGCCAGGTCACCTCTTCAAACATGGCCAGCCAGCGCATTTCCTCGGGCAGGCTGGCATTCACCGTGGTCTGCAGGGTGTCGGTGATGGCGTTGTAGGCATTGCCCTCCAGGGACTCCTGCAAGGGGCGGTTGAGCACCATCACCGCCGCGTCCGGGTCCACCCCCAGATCGGCGCGCCCCCGCAACTCCAGGCCGCGCACATAGTCACGCGTGGGGTTGCCGCATTCCAGCCGCCACGGGTGGCCATTCAGGTCGCCCCCCAGGTCAAAATGCCCGTCCACCGCCTGCGGCACCACCGCCAGGCGCTGGGTGGCCGCCCAACGCACCACCTCCTGGTTGGACACGGGCCGTGCGGCATTCGGGCCACCGGGCAGATGCAGCGCTTTGCGAAGACGGTCAAACATGGCGATTCGAAGCCCAAGGCTTCGCGGAAGTCACGGATGCAGGCATTATTGGGGGCATCGGCCGCTGCGGCAAACCGGCGGAACGCCTTCTGTGACCTGGTTCACCATGCCGGAAGGGCAAAGCGGCGAACGGCTGGTGCGGCCACTGCCCACGCGCATGGGCACTGCACCGCGCCGGAGCAACCCCGCCGCATTCACTTTTGGCGATCTGAACAGCCCACATGCTCTTCTCTATGGACCGCAGACTTGCACTGATCACCCTGGCTGGTGCGCTCGTCGCACCGGGGATTGCCCTGGCACTGCCCGACGACGCATCGGCCCGGGTGCGCCAGCTGGTGCGCTGGTCCACCGCAACGGCCGATCACCAGGGCTTGCCGTTTGCCGTGATCGACAAGCCAGCCGCGCGCATCCACGTGTTTTCTGCCCAGGCCCAGTGGCTCGGCAGCGCGCCCGTGCTGCTGGGGGCCGCTGCGGGTGACCGCTCAGCCCTGGGCATCGGGGCCAAGCCGCTGGCCCACATCCGCCCGCACGAACGCACCACCCCTGCAGGCCGCTTTGTGACCGAGCCCGGCCGCAACCTGCAGGGTGAAGACATTGTGTGGATCGACTACGACGCTGCCGTCTCACTGCACCGGGTGCGCAGCGTGAGCGCCGCAGAGCGCCGCCTACAGCGCCTGGCAAGCTCCAGCACCCGAGAAAAACGCATCAGCTATGGCTGTGTGAACGCACCCGCAGCGTTTTACGACCAGTTCATAGCTCCCTGGTTCGGGCGGGCGTCAGGGGTGATCTACGTGCTGCCGGACACCGAGCCTTTTGCTACATTTTTTGAAGCGGCCAGCACATATCAATAGTGCGCTACCGGCCGATTTCACGCAAATTCTCTGCCCAACACGCCGTGGGAGCAGGAACCGGCACTTCCGACGGTAGCCACCCAGACGTCACCCAGGCTCAAGCCGCTGCGCGTTGCAAGCGAAAGACCGACCGCCGGCCGCCCACCACCAGCCCCTTGGCATTGCGGATGACCGCGTTTCTGCGCAGCGCCAGGGCCTCTTGCTGGGTGGCGTCCAGCCATCCCAGCTGGTCCATCACCTCCACGGCAGCCGCCACCTGCGCCACCATGTTGCCGTCCATGATCTTGAGGGCAAAGGCCTCGCCACGGCTGCGGCTGCCCACCACCTGCACCCCGTCGGCCCCGGTCTTCGAGACCCAATCGCCCCGCCCTGTCCGCATGAAATCCAGGTCGTGCCGACCGGTGCCGGAGCCCAGCTCCGGGCGTTGCACCATGGCATCGGCCAGTGCGGTCAGGCTCTGGTCCAGATCCGTGTCGGGCGCCCCACCCGCCAGGCGCGCATAGCCCCGGGCCAGGTGCGCGAGCGGCATGGCGTAGTTGGGGGCGGAGCAGCCGTCGATGCCCATGACCAGTTGCTCAGGCCCCAGCCCCACTGCCTGCGCCACCCGCTCACGAATCGCCCGCTGCAACGGGTGCGCAGGGTCCAGATGGTTGTCAAGCGGCCAGCCCTGCCGCACACAATGGGCGACAAAACCCGCGTGTTTGCCGCTGCAGTTGTTGTGGCGTTCGTCGGGCACAAAACCCTCTGGCAGCGAACCCAGCTCCAGCTCGGCAAACAGCGGCCGGTGACAGCCGCAGCGCAGGGCGTGGTAGCTCTGCCCCACATTGCCCAGCATGTGCTCAACCTGCTCGACATGCATGGCCTCACCGTTGTGGCTGGCGCACAGCAGGGCCAGTTCGCCCGCGCCCCAGCCCAGCGCCTGGGCGCCGCCAGACTGCATGAACGGCAGGGCCTGAAATGCCTTGATGGTGGAGCGCGTGAACGTGACCGTGTACGGGTCGCCCACCTGTGCCAGCACACGGCCATGGCGATCGGCTACCGCCACGGCGCCCCAGTGCTGGCATTCGGCGAGGTCGCCCCGGGTCACCTCGATCAGCGGAACAAAACCCATGGTGATCTCCAGCGTGACTACTGCGCCGCCGGTGCGGGGGCCAGCGTCAGCTCATGGGCCCAGCTTGCGGGCTGGCGCTGCAGGGCACGGTAGCCCGTCTGCGCCCAGGTGCTGCTCATGTCGCGGTAACGCGGCGAAAACACCAGGCCACTTTGCCCGGTCTGGTAGATGAAGCGCGACTGCTCCAGGTCGGCCAGGTCGTACACCGCGCGCAGCGATGCGGCGTGGCGGTTCACAAACGGCCCCTTGGCTTCGCCCGCGTTGTACTGCCCCACGTTGACGGTGTAGGCATCGCCATGCGATGGCTCGCTCACGTCAAAAAAGCGGGCCAGTGCAGGCACATTGCCAAATGGCCGGTGCACGCTGAGTGCCGGGTGCGCCGCGCCCCAACGCCATTGCGCGGGGTCTGCGCCGTACGCCGCCTGCAGCCTGTCGAGCGCGCGCCCCAGGGCTGCGGCCGACTGCTCTGCACACGTTGCGGGCTGGCACCACCAGGGGTCGTTGCGCTCCAGGATGCCCTCCAGCGCGGCCCGGTAGTCGCGCTTGCCGTAGGTGGCGGTAAACCGCGCGTCACCGATGCGCGGCACGATCAGGCCACGCGCCAGCTCGTCGGTCCATGCGGCAAACACCAGGGGCGCAGCCTTGCCCGCATCCATCACACCGTCAAAGCCTTGGAGCTGCTGTTGCACAGCTGCGGCCAGGGGGTGTGATGACTTGGCCTGCTGCAGATAGGGCAGCAGCCTGCGCGTGGCCAGCGACGTTACATCGCGGTGAATGGCCTGCATGCTCGCGGCATCGTGCTTGTCGGTCGCCTCGATCAGCTGCGCAATGCGTTCGTAGCGGTAGGGCAAGGCCCAGTCTTGGGTGAGGTAGTGGGGATAGTCCGGCGCGGTCACCCGCTGGTTGGCGGTGGCAATCCAACCCCGGGCGCCGTTGTCCTCGGGCGTCTGGTCATACGGCAGCCAGCCCTTCCAGTCGTACCGCGCATCCCAGCCCGGTGAGGGCGCCACGCCCCGGATGTCGTTGGCCGGGTCTCGCACAGGTGCGCGGCCTGCGGCCTTGAAACGGATGTTGCCTTGGTCATCGGCCGCCACCACGTTCTGCATCGGCGAGTGGTAGTGCGACAGGGCCGCGAACAACGCGTCCACCGATTTCGCCTGGTTGGTCTGGAGGCCCGCCAGCACCGTCTGGTTGTCGGCATCGAGCGCGCTCCAGCGCAGCGCCAGCACGTATTTGCCGAGGTCCAGCACGTCCGCATGCGACTTCTGCGCGTCGCTCAACACAGGACCATGCCGGGTGCTGCGCACTTTCAGGGCGACGTCGGCCTGCCCTTTTACGCGAATGGTTTCGTTGCGCACCGTGAAGGGCGCCCAACCCTCGGGCGTGCGGTACTGCGAGGCATCAGCGGGGTTGATCTGCTCCAGGTACAGGTCCTGAACATCGGGGCCCGTGTTGGTGAAGCCCCAGGCCACTTTGTCCGTACGGCCCAGCACCACAAAGGGCATGCCGGGCAAGGTGGCGCCCACCGCGTCGATGGCGCCGATGGGGGTGCCGTCAGACGCCTGGCCTGCGGGAGCTTGCAAGCCCGCAAAGTACCAGATGGCAGGTGCCGACAGGCCCAGGTGCGGGTCGTTGGCCAGCAGCGGTTTGCCACTGACGGTGCGGGTGCCCGCCAGCACCCAGTTGTTGCTGCCCTTGCCCTCGTTGGTACCTGCGTTGCGGGTCAGTTCGTCAGCCCAGGCCAGCATGCCGGCACTGATCTGGCGGGACAAATGCCCATCACCCAGCGCGGCAGATGCAGCCCCCCGGTCGACCGGTTCAGCGGCGGCCGCCGGTGCAGCAGAAGCGCTGGCATCGGTGGCCCGGTACACCCCCAACTGCCGGTACAACGCGGCCAGGTCGGCCGAGGCTGCGGGGCGCTCGCCCGGGTACGGTGGCATCAGTTGCCACAAGCGCTCGGTGTCCAGCGTTTTCGCAATGGACAGCCGCGCAAACTCGTTGCCCCAGTTGCCGCCCAGGTCCAGCGCCATCATCAGCGCCCAGCCCACGCTGTCCTCGGGCTCCCACACGGCGCCCGTGGCCCCACCCGGCTGAACGCCCAGGATATGGAACTCCGGCGGCAGCGCCTGGGGGCGGTTCTGGTGGAAGGCATGAATGCCCTGGCTGTACGCCTGCAGGGCCTCCTTGGCATACAACGGCAGGCCTGCGTACTGCCGCCTGGCCGTGCCCATGATGTCCAGCGTGCGCATGAGCTTGTCGGTCTCCAGCGTGGCCGGCCCAAACACTTCGGACAGTTCGCCGTGCATCACGCGGCGGTTGAACTCCAGCTGCCAGGTGCGCTCCTGCGCATGCACGTAGCCCATCGCAAACCAGGCGTCTTGCGGGCTCTGCGCGCGGATGTGGGTGAAGTCTGCGCCATCGCGCTGCACCTGCACGGCCTGCCGCAGGCCCTTCACGACCAGCTTGCCATCCAGTGTCGCAAAGCTGCGCTGTACATACACGGCGGCCCCCGTGCCAGCCACCAAGGCCGCCACCACCAGCCCGACGGCCGTTCGCTTCATCCACGCCATGTCTCGTGTCTCCTGATTGTTCTGGGTTGTTTGTGTGGGTTCGGAAGTGAAAGGGCTGCGCGCTGACCGGGAGCCCGCCGCGCTGTGACAGCTGTCGGCGGCAGCCGACGGCCTCAGCCCAGATGAACGCTGGTGCCGGCGACCTGAAAGTTCATGATCGGAGCACTGGACTCGGTAAAGGGAACCCCCAGCGCAATCTGCCCCGTGCCATGCAGGATGCAGGCATCGCGGCGCAGCCGCACGGGCGAGTCGCTGCCGTCAAACCGCACCCAGGTGCCGAAGCTGCTCATGTCGGTCAGCACAAAGCCGCTGTTGCGCCAGTCGATGCGCGCATGCAGCCGTGAAACGCGGGGGTCATTGATGCACAGCTGGGCATGGTTGGCGCGCCCCACATGCACGGGTGCATCCGACGAGGTGAACGACATGTCCACCCCATGCCAGGAAAACTGGATCTGCCCCAGGATAGAATCGGCCGGAGCAAAACTGCTGACCAGCGCCGCCTGCATGGTGAGCGAGTCGGGCTCTTCGTTCTCGCGCCACTCCACCTGGTAGAGCATCTGCAGTTCGGCCTTGCCGCGGATTTCCATCAGGCCCAGCTTGCGGTACCACACATCGGCAGCGGCCCCCGCCAGCAGCACAGTCGTCTCGGTGGCCCAGATTTCGGCGGGGCCCGCGCGCTCGCACAGGCGGGAGGCCACATTGACGGCATCACCGTAGCAGTCGCCATCCACATCGACCACCTCGCCACTGGCCACTCCCACGCGGATGTCCATGCGCAGCGGCTGCGGCCACCGGTCCAGACGCGCCTGGTGCTGGCGCAGCATGTGGGTGGTGGCGGTCACGGCACTGGCCGCATCACCAAACACACACAACACCCCGTCGCCCAGCTTCTTGACCACGCGCCCCGCATGCGCCTCGATGGTGTCACTGATCCACTGCGTGACCTGAGTCACCGCCTCGGTGGCGCGCTCGTTGCCCAGCGTTTCATACAACGAGGTGCTGCCCGAAATGTCGGCGAAGACCACCGTTGACAACACACTCATGAACGATGGCCGATTAGTAACATCATGTGAACCAGTTTAGTGCAAGCTCAACGAAGACGCATCTATCAAAGCGTCAACAATCCTTTGCCAAGGTCTTTGCGGGCCACGCAAGCCAGTACTTGCGGCCTCACTGCAGGCGCTGGTGGTGGCAGTAGGCGTAGAGGGCGCGCATCTTGGGTGCCTGAAGACCCGGCAAAGCCCACGCCGAGCAGCGCACCTGTTCGCCCGCTTGCCTCGCGTCAGGCCGCCGCAAGCCTTCGCGATGAATTGCGTAAAAGTTCGCAACAAACGGGGGCGCCGTGTTGTCTTTATGCAAAAACAGGAGCGTCACCCTTGCGTCAATCCTCACTCCCGCTTACTTTGATCGACCCTGTTACAAAAATCGCACAGCCCACCGTCCATGCGCTGGAACAAGCCCAATCTCCGCAACAACCTGCACGACCTGCTAGGTCGTGACAAGCCGTCATCGACGGCCTGGGTGCGCGACCAGGGTCTGGAAGAGGTGCGGCGTGCCATGCTGCACAGCCTGATGGGGTTGACCGGCTGCGAAGTGGCGCGCATGAACATGCGCCTGCGCTATGCGGGCGACATTGAAGCGCTGTGGTACCTGCGCAGCGATTTGCTCGACACGCTCACCCTGCTGCGCGGCGAGGCCATCGCACAGACGGTGCTGGACCGGGTGACGCCGATGTTCCAGGGGCAGTTGCCGCTGTCGCTGCGGGTGCCACAAATGCCCAACGCACCCCGCGCGCACCTCTGAAACCTTGAGATTGCAGCCCTGACGGCCGGGGCCGGTCACCACGCTGCACCGGCATCGTGCCACGCAGCGGCCCCGGGATAGCGCCGCCTGTTCAGTGCTGGTGGCCCCAATAGATCAGCGCATCGCGCTCTTCCACCGACAACGACACCGTTGCACCCACGGGCAGCAGCACCTTGGTCTCGACATGCCCAAACGGCAGGTTGGTCAGCACGGGCGCCTTGATCTGGGTGCGCAGCCAGTCCACCACCGACTGCAGCTTGTAGCCCTTGTCGTGCGGCGCCAGCTTGAAGTTGGTGAACTGCCCCAGTACCACGGCTTTCTGCTGGGCCAGCACACCGGCGTGCAGCAGCTGGGTCAGCATGCGCTCAACGCGGTAGGGATGTTCGTGCACATCCTCCACAAACAGCACCCCACCCTTGACCTGCGGGAAGTACGGCGTGCCGACCAGCGAAGCCAGCACCGCCAGGTTGCCGCCCCACAGGGTGGCGCTTTTCACATAGACGTTGGGCACAGCAGGCTTGCCGGTAGTGGCATGGGGCTTTTCCTTGTGCATGCGCCAGCCCGTGCCTTCACCATGGCCGGTCAGCAGGTCGTCAAAGCAGGCTTCCATGATGTCGTCGGGCGCGCCCTCTACGCCAAAATCGGCCCCCAGCGACGGCCCCGCCCAGGTGGTGGCCCCGGTTTTGGCCAGCACGGCGAGCTGGAAGGCGGTGAAGTCGCTCACGCCCACGAAGTGGGTGCCCTTTTCGATGGCCTTGGCCACCGCCTTGTAGCGGATGCCCGGCAGGATGCGCGTGAGGCCATAGCCCCCGCGCGAGATCAGCGCCACATCGGCACCACTGGCCGCCGCACGGTGGATGGCGGCCAACCGGGTGGCGTCGTCGCCCGCAAAGCGTGTGTGTGTGGCCAGCGCGTCCACATCCACCTCCACCTCATGGCCCTGGGCCTTGAGACGGGCGATGCCCCGCTTGAAGGCGGCCTTGTCGCGCACTGCACTGGAAGGCGAGTAGATGTAGATGTGCTTGGGACCGTGGTCGTGGTCGCACTGCGAGGGATCGTGATGGTGGTCGTGCAAAGCGCTCAGGCCCCGGGGGGGCCTGCTCCGTAAACAGGGGGGATGCCCGCTGCCCCATGCAGTCAAGGGGCACGAGCGGGCACATCAGTGCGTGAAGTATTCCACAGCCTGTGCGGCAATGGCCTCGCCGTGCTCCTGAACAAAGTGGCCCGCATGGGGCAGCACCACCGGCTCGGGGCATCCACGGATGTTGTGTTGCAGCGCCCGCATGGTGGGCAGCCCCAGCACGGGGTCTTGCGCCCCCACCACCATCAGGCTGCGGCCTTGCCACTGCTGCTGCCAGAAATCGCGGGCTGCACGCGACAGCGCCGCGCCGGGGTCATCGGGATCGGCAGGCACACGTTCGGGGAACGCGCGCAGCGCAGCCCGGTAGCCTTTGTCCGGAAAGGGCGCATCGTACGCCGCACATTCGTCGGGATGCAGGTGCGGGTTGCCGCGTGCCACCAGGCGCCCTACCCCGTACAGCGGCTTGTCCCGGCACATCGCACGCCAGTCCAAAAAGCCCTGGGGCAACGGTGCATCGCCTGTGGCCAGCAGCGTGTTCATCACCAGCAGGCTGCCAAACCGCTCAGGCATCGCCATGGGCAGCGTGAGGCCCAGGATGCCGCCCCAGTCCTGCACCACCAGCACGACATTGCGCAGGTCCAGCCGCTCGATCAGCTCCAGCAGCACCTGGCGGTGCCATTCGAACTGGTGCGCACCTTCCTTCTTGGGCTTGTCGCTTTTGCCAAAGCCGATCAGGTCGGACGCCACCACGCGGTCACCTGCAGCCAGAAAGGTGGGCAGCATGCGGCGATAGAGGTAGCTCCAAGCCGGATTGCCATGCAGGCACAGCCAGGTGCGGCGCGCATCGCGGGGGCCTTCGTCCAGGTAGTGCAGGCGCAGGCCTGCCAGACTCGGCAGGTCGCTGACGTAGTGGGGAGCCCAGGGGTAGCCGGGCAGGTTCGCGAAAGCCGCATCGGGTGTACGCAAGGCATCGTCACGCAGGGGGTGGCGGGCCAATGCCTCGGCGCGTTGCTGGCGGCGCCGCTGCGCAAAAAAGCGGCTCAGCAGGCCGCCGCACTCCTCGGCCAGCACCCCGCCCTGCACCTCGGTCTGGTGGTTGATCTCGGCATGCCCAAACAGGTTGAGCACCGAGCCTGCCGCACCCGTCTTGGGCTCCATCGCGCCAAACACCACCCGTGCCAGGCGGGCATGCAGCATGGCGCCACTGCACATGGCGCAAGGCTCCAGCGTCACATACAGGCTGCAGCCGTCCAGCCGGTAGTTGCCCAGGCGCTGGGCTGCCGCACGCAGGGCGACGATCTCGGCATGGGCCGTCGGGTCGTGACCTTCCACCGGGGCATTGCGGCCGGTGGCGATGACCTGGCCGTCCTTGACCACGATGGCGCCCACGGGCACCTCGCCCGCGCTGGCTGCGGCTTGCGCCTCGGCCAGGGCCAGTCGCATCCAGTGCGCATCGTCGGCGGTTTTCATCACTATATTTTCAATAGCATCCAAGGCATGAAGTATCAGTGCTTGAAGCCGATCTGGCTCATTTTTTCTCGTCTTCGGGCATGGGGCGTGCCTGTTGCATCAGGCCTTCTACCTGCTGCTTGACCTGCTGCTGCATCTGCTGGCTCTGCTCACGCACCGTTCCGGTCGGCACCGACGCAGGCCCCGCCGCGCCTGTGGCGGTTTGCAATGCGGGCACGGGGGCGCTCGTGGCCGCCAGTTGCTTCTTGGCCAGCAGGCCCACGATGGCCAGCACCACCACCAGTCCGACCAATCCAAACAGTGCGCGCATACCTGGGCTCCTTGGCGGGCACCGGGGGCCCGCGCGTTCTTGCGATGGGATCTGACTGTAAAGCCAAACGCCGCACGCAAAAACGGCCGCAGGGAGCGGCCGTTGGGTCAGGAGTCGCTGAAGCAACGCCGGAGGGTGACCTCAGTTCAATGCCACGCGGCTACCGTCCTTGAACGTGTACAAGGTCACGGCGGGCGTGGTCAGCTCGCCCTTGGCGGTGAAGGCGATGTTGGCAGTCACGCCCTTGTATTCAGTCTTGGCGAGGAACGGCGCGAACACCTTGGGGTCCACCGAGTTGGCGCGCTTCATCGCGTCGGCCAGCACCATGGCGGCGTCATAGGCATAGGGGCTGTAGATCTGGAACTGGCCGGGGAACTTGGCGTCGTAGCGCTTCTTCCAGTCCGAGCCGCCCTGCATCTTGTCCACCGAGGCACCGCCCGTCGCGCAGGTCACATTCTTCAGCGCGGGGGTCTTGCCTGACAGTTCGGGCAGCTTCTCGGTGCACAGCGCATCACCGCCAAAGAACTTCACGTTGCCCAGGCCCAGCTGCTCCATCTGGCGCAGCATGGGGCCAGCTTGGGCGTCCAGGCCGCCGTAGAAAATCGCGTCGGGCTTCTTGTTCTTGATGGCGGTGAGGATGGCCATGAAGTCGGTGGCCTTGTCGTTGGTGAACTCCTCAGCCACCACTTTCAGGCCCTTTTGTTGCGCCGTCGCCTTGAAAACCGAGGCCACGCCCTGGCCATAGGCCGTGCGGTCGTCGATGATGGCCACGCTCTTGAGCTTGAGGTGGTCCGCACCAAACAAGGCCAGGGCAGCACCCAGCGCGTTGTCGTTGGCGATCAGGCGGAAGGTGGTCTTGTGGCCGGGCTTGGTCAGGTCGGGGTTGGAGGCCGAGGCCGTGATGTGTGGCAGGTCGCACTTGGCGTAGACCGCCGAGGCGGGAATGGACGTGCCCGATTGCAGGTGCCCCACCACGCCCGCCACCTTCTGGTCGCACAGCTTCTGGGCCACGGCAGTGGCCTGGCGTGGGTCGCCCGCGTCGTCTTCGGCCGCGATTTCAAACTTGATCTTCTTGCCGCCGATGACGAGGTTCTGGGCGTTCAGGTCGTCAATGGCCAGACGCACACCGTTTTCCGTGTCTTTGCCGATGTGGGCAATGCCGCCCGACACCGGGCCCGCATGTGCGATCTTGACGGTCTGTACGTCCTGGGCAGAGGCCAGATGGGCCGCCATCGCAAGGGCGGTCAGCGCAGAAATTCGGAACAGGGGCGAAGAAGCAAAAACGGGGCGCAGCACGGTACAAAGTCTCCTGGGTCGGTCAAATCATCCTGTTGTGCACCGAACTTGTACACAACAAACCCCGCATCGTAGCCACCTCAACCCTCGTTTTCGCAAAATTACTAAGCAAACTTAGTAATTTGCTCCGGCATTAACCGGGCTAATGAGTCCGGCGCCCACCGCCCGGCCAGGCAGGCTGGGATAATCACGCCCCATGTCCCTACTGCCCCACCAGCTCGAACTGCTCTCGCCCGCGCGCGATGCAGACATTGGCATCGAAGCCATCAACCACGGCGCCGATGCCGTCTACATCGGCGGCCCGGCCTTTGGCGCGCGGGCCAGTGCGGGCAACGACATCCGGGACATCGAGCGCCTGGTCAGGCACGCGCATCGCTTCAACAGCCGCATCTTCATCACGCTCAACACCATCCTGCGCGACGATGAACTGGAGGCCGCGCGCAAGATGGCCTGGCAGGTGTACGAGGCGGGCGCGGATGCATTGATCATCCAGGACATGGGCCTGCTCGAAATCGACCTGCCGCCCATCCAGCTGCACGCCAGCACCCAGACCGATATCCGCACGCCCGAAAAAGCACGCTTCTTGCAGGACGCGGGCCTGTCGCAGATCGTGCTGGCACGCGAACTGACGGTGCAGCAGATCGCCGCAGTGCACAAGGCGCTGGGGCCCGTGGATGCGCCGGGGCGCGCCAACATCGAGTTCTTCATCCACGGCGCGCTGTGCGTGGCCTACAGTGGCCAGTGCAACATCAGCCATGCGCAAACGGGCCGCAGCGCCAACCGCGGCGACTGCAGCCAGGCCTGCCGCCTGCCCTACCAGGTGACCGACGCGCAGGGCCGCTTCATCGCGCACGACAAGCACGTGCTGAGCATGAAGGACAACAACCAGAGCGACAACCTGCGCGCACTCATCGATGCGGGCGTGCGCAGCTTCAAGATCGAAGGGCGCTACAAGGACATGGGCTACGTGAAGAACATCACCGCCCACTACCGCACCTTGCTCGACGAGATCATCGAAGAGCGCGAGGCCCAAGGCCGGCCGCTGTCGCGCTCGTCCAGCGGTCGCACCACCTTCACCTTCACGCCCGACCCGCTGCAGAACTTCAACCGCGAGTTCACCGATTACTTCGTGACCGGCCGCAAGGAAGACATCGGCGCGTTCGACACCCCCAAAAACCCCGGCCAGGCCATCGGCTGGGTGACCAAGCTGGGCCCAGACTTTGTGGAGCTTGAACTGAGTGACCCCGCCACCGTGCTGCACAACGGCGACGGCCTGTGCTACTACGACCTGCACAAGGAGCTGGTGGGCATGGCCATCAACGTGGCCGAGCCGGTGTCGGCCCGCAGCGTGGGCCAGTGGCGCGTGTACCCCAAGGACCCGATGGACGGCTTCAAGGACCTGCGCAAGGGCACCGAGGTCAACCGCAACCGCGACATGGACTGGGTGCGCACGCTGGAGAAAAAGTCCAGCGACCGCCGCATCGGCCTGTGGGCGCACCTGAGCGAAACGCCCACCGGCTTCAGCCTGATGCTGACCGACGAGGACGGCAACGTGGGCTCTGCATCCGTGCAGCAACCCCACCAGCCAGCCACTGATGCGGCCAAGGCCGAGGCCAGCCTGCGCGAGCAGCTCGGCCGCTTTGGCGCCACGGTGTTTGCGGTGCATGACATTGCGCTGCAGCTCTCGCAGCCTTGGTTTGTGCCCGCCTCGGTGGTCAACGCCCTGCGCCGCGATGCCGTGGCCGACCTGGAAGCCAACCGCGCCCGCAACTTTGCCCGCCTGCCGCGCGCCACGCCGGTGGAGCCGCCTGCACCCTACCCAGAGGACACGCTTTCTTTCCTGGGCAATGTGTTCAACCACAAGGCCCACGACTTCTACGTGCGCCACGGCGTGAAGGTGATCGACGCGGCCTACGAGGCGCACGAAGAGGAAGGCGAGGTCAGCCTCATGATCACCAAGCACTGCGTGCGCTTTTCCATGAGCCTTTGCCCCAAACAGGCCAAGGGCGTGACGGGTGTCCAGGGCACCATCAAGGCCGAACCCTTGATGTTGATCAATGGCAAGGAAAAGCTGACCTTGCGCTTTGACTGCAAGCCCTGTGAAATGCATGTGGTGGGCAAGATCAAGCGCCAGGTGCTGAACCAGGTGCCAGAAGCCCCGCTCCAGTTCTACAAAGCCCGGCCGCAAGTCGCGCACTAAGGCAACGCCGAAGAAGTCTTTGTGCGGGCGTGCGGCCCGTTTCACTGATCGCCGCATGTCCCCATCCACCGCGCCGCACCTGCACCCCACCGACGCCGTGGCCCAGGCCCATGGCGTCAACCCTGACGCAGGCCTGCATGCCGACGAAGCGCTGCGCCGCTGCGCCACCCATGGCGCCAACGAGTTGGTCGCATCGCAGGACCGCCCCTGGTGGCGCCTGCTGGCCGACCAGTTCAAGGACTTCATGGTGCTGGTGCTGCTGGGCGCGGCCGTCATCTCGGGGCTGGTGGGCGAGGTCACCGACACGCTGGTGATCCTCGTCATCGTGGTGCTCAATGCCGTCATCGGCTTTGTGCAGGCCTGGCGCGCCGACCAGGCCATGGCGGCGCTGCGCAAGCTGGCGGCGGCGCACGCCACCGTGCTGCGCAGCGGTGCGTTGCAGGTGGTTCCTGCCACCGTGCTCGTGCCCGGCGACATCGTGCTGCTGGAGGCGGGCAACCAGATCCCGGCCGACCTGCGGCTCATCGAGATTGCGCAGTTGCAGGTGGATGAATCGGCCCTCACGGGCGAGTCCGTCACCGTAGCCAAACAGACCGAAGCCCTGGCAGCCGAAGACGTGGGCGCGCTCGGCGACCGCACCAACATGGCCTTCAAGGGCACCACCGCCACCCACGGCCGCGCACGCGGCCTGGTGGTGGCCACCGGCATGCACACCGAGCTGGGCAAGGTGGCCACGCTGCTCGACACCGGCGACCGCAGCACGCCGCTGCAACTGCGCCTGGCGGCGTTTGGCAAGCGCCTGGCGATAGCGGTGCTGGGCATCTGCGCGGTGATCTTTGTGGTGGGCGTGCTGCGCGGCGAGGCGCCGCTGCTCATGGCCCTCACCGCCATCAGCCTGGCGGTGGCCGCCATCCCCGAGGCCCTGCCCGCCGTGGTCACGGTGCTGCTGGCCCTGGGCGCACGCCGCATGGTGGCGGTGCATGCCCTGGTGCGGCGTCTGCCCTCGGTGGAGACCTTGGGCTCGGTCACCACCATCTGCTCGGACAAGACCGGCACCCTGACTCAGAACCGCATGCATGCCGAGTTGCTGCTGGCCCACGGCGTGCGCTGGGTGCCCGGCGATCCCCTGCCCGGCCCCGCCCACGCCGAAGCCCTGTGCGCCGCCGCACTGTGCAACGACGCCACGCTGCAGGTCCACAACGAAGAGGGCCAGTCGGGCATCCACTGGCTGGGCGACCCCACCGAGACCGCACTGGTGCTGGCCGCCCACGCGGGCGGGCTGGACAAGGCCCAGCTCGATGCCGCCAGCCCCCGCGTGCAGGAGCAACCGTTTGACTCCGACCGCAAGCGCATGACGACCTTCCACCGCGCGGCCGCAGGCTTTGTGGCCTACACCAAAGGCGCGCCCGAATCCGTGCTGCCCCGCTGCACCGCCCACTGGACGCCTGAAGGCGCTGCCGCACTCGACACCGCCAAGGTCCTCGCCACCGCCCAGCAGCTCGCCGCCCAGGGCCTGCGGGTGCTGGCCCTCGCCCGCCGCAGCCACGCCCGCCTGCCCGACACCAACGACATCGACGCAGTAGAAAACCAGCTGGAGCTGCTGGGCCTGATCGCCCTCATCGACCCACCCCGCGCCGAGGCCCAGGCCGCAGTGCGCGACTGCATCAGCGCGGGCATCACCCCGGTGATGATCACGGGCGACCACCCCGCCACCGCGCGCGCGATTGCGCACCGCCTGGGCATTGTGAAGAGTAGCGATGCCCCGGTGCTCACCGGCGCCGACCTGGCCACACTGGACGATGCCGCACTGCGCGCCCGCATGGAGCAGGTGCAGGTCTACGCCCGCGTGGACCCGGCGCAGAAGATCCGCATCGTCGAGGCGCTGCAGGCCCAGGGCCACTTTGTGGCCATGACGGGCGACGGCGTGAACGATGCCCCGGCGCTCAAACGTGCCGACATCGGCGTGGCCATGGGCCAGGGCGGCACCGACGTGGCGCGCGAGGCATCGAGCCTGGTGCTGCTGGACGACAACTTCGCCACCATCGTCGCCGCGGTGCGCGAGGGCCGCCGCATCTACGACAACATCCGCAAGTTTGTGCGCTACGCGATGACGGGCAACTCGGGCGAGATCTGGACCATCTTCCTGGCGCCGCTGTTGCTGTTGCCCATCCCTTTGCTGCCCATCCACATCCTGTGGGTCAACCTCGTCACAGACGGCCTGCCCGGCCTGGCTCTGGCGGCCGAGCCTGCCGAGCGCGGCATCATGCAGCGCCCGCCCCGCGCGCCGCGCGAAAGCCTGTTTGCCCACGGCATGTGGCAGCACATCCTGGGCGTGGGCCTGCTCATTGGTGGGCTGTGCCTGGCGGTGCAGGCCTGGGCCCTGCACACCGGCCACACGCACTGGCAGACCATGGTGTTCACCGTGCTCACGCTGGCGCAGATGGCGCATGTGATCGCCATCCGCTCCGAATCCGAACCCATCTGGCGCCTGGGCCTGCTGAGCAACCGTCCGCTGCTGGGTGCCGTGCTGCTCACCTTTGCGCTGCAGATGGCCACCATCTATGTGCCCTGGCTCAACCCCATCTTCCGCACCGAGCCGCTGAGCCTGGGTGAGCTGGTGCTGTGCATCGGCGCCGCGCTGGTGGTGCTGGTGGTCGTGGAAATCGAGAAGGCCTGGCGCCGCAGCCAGCAGGCGCGCCGCACCACCCCAGAGCCCATGGACAGCGCCATGGACGAGCCCTCGGCCTGAAAGAGTCCAGCGCGCACAAGAACGTCATAAGCACATAGCCAACGATTCGATGACGCCAGGGGTCCAGGGTGCCAGAATGGCCCGCGCCATCGGCACACCGGGCCTCGTCCAGCCATGGGCTGAGCCCGGTTGTGCCACTCCCATCCCTTCAATGAAAGAGACAGCACCCATGCAAATCGAAACCCTGGCCGTCCACGCGGGCTACAGCCCCGACCCCACCACCAAGGCCGTGGCCGTGCCCATCTACCAGACGGTGGCCTACGCGTTTGACAGCGCCCAGCATGGCGCCGACCTGTTTGACTTGAAGGTGCCGGGCAACATCTACACCCGCATCATGAACCCCACCACCGACGTGCTCGAAAAGCGCGTCGCGGCGCTGGAAGGCGGCATTGCCGCGCTGGCCGTGGCCTCGGGCATGGCCGCCATCACCTACGCCATCCAGACCATTGCCGAGGCGGGCGACAACATCGTCTCGGCGAGCACGCTCTACGGCGGCACCTACAACCTCTTTGCCCACACGCTGCCGCAGCAGGGCATCACCACCCGCTTTGCCGACCCGCGCGACCCGGCCAGCTTTGCGCAGCACATCGATGCGCGCACCAAGGCGATCTTCATCGAGTCCATCGGCAACCCGTTGGGCAATGTGACCGACATCGCCGCGCTGGCCAAGGTGGCGCATGACCATGGCGTGCCGCTGATCGTGGACAACACGGTACCCAGCCCCTACCTGCTGCGCCCCATCGAGCATGGCGCGGACATCGTGGTGCACTCGCTCACCAAGTACCTGGGCGGCCACGGCAACAGCGTGGGCGGCGCGATTGTGGACAGCGGCAAATTCCCGTGGGCGGAGCACAAGGCACGCTTCCCGCGCCTGAACGAGCCCGACGTGAGCTACCACGGCGTGGTCTACACCGAGGCGCTGGGCCCCGCCGCCTTCATCGGCCGTGCACGCGTGGTGCCACTGCGCAACACGGGTGCGGCGCTGGCGCCGCTCAATGCATTCCTCATCCTGCAAGGCATCGAAACCCTGGCGCTGCGCATGGACCGTATCTGCGACAACACGCTGGCCATTGCCCAGTACCTGCAAAGCCACCCCAAGGTCGAATGGGTGCGCTACGCCGGTCTGCCCGACCACCCGGACCACGCGCTGGTGCAACGCCAGTCAGGCGGCAAGGCATCGGGCATCCTGAGCTTTGGCGTGAAGAACAGCGACGCCGATCCACGTGCGGCAGGTGCCCGTTTCCTCGACGCGCTGCAGCTCTTCACGCGCCTCGTGAACATTGGCGATGCAAAGTCGCTGGCCACCCACCCCGCGTCCACCACCCACCGCCAGCTCAATCCCGAAGAGCTGGCCAAGGCGGGCGTGAGCGAAAGCATGGTGCGCCTGTCGGTCGGCATCGAGCACATCGACGACCTGCGGGCGGACCTGGCCCAGGCACTCGACAAGGTGTGATGTGCGAATGGCCATGCGCCCCCACAGGCGCATGGCCAGGCACCTGTCACCGTACTTTTGAGACTTTTTGCGTCCAAGCGCTAGTGGAATATGCGCCATCAGCTACATATTTAATAGCAAACAAGACCACGACACGTAGCGACACCGTCATGCTGGCCCCAACGCGGCGGGTCGATGACGGCCAGCGCCAGGCGCTGGCCGCCTTCAGCCGATGTCGCGTGCCAGCCGAATGCCGGTGAACTGCCAGCGCGCCGTGGCCGGAAAGAAGTTGCGGTAGGTCAGTCGCTCGTGCCCCGGCGGCGTGGCGCTGGACGAGCCCCGCAGCACGTACTGGTTGACCATGAACTTGCCGTTGTACTCACCCACGGCGCCTTCGGCCACCCGGAAGCCGGGGTACGGCGCGTAGCTCGACTGCGTCCACTGCCAGGCAGCGCCGTGCCACTGCGCCACGCCAGCGGCACCCTGCGCGGCCGCATGCTCCCATTCAGCCTCGGTGGGCAGGCGCGCGCCCACCCAGCGCGCGTAGGCATCGGCTTCGTAGTACGACAGATGCACCACCGGCTGGTTGCCCTGCAGCGGTTGCAGGCCGGCCAGCGTGAACTGGTGCCAGGCCGCGTCGATGCGATGCCAGTACAGAGGCTGCTCCAGACCCTGCGCCGCCCGCCAGTCCCAGCCTTCGGCCAGCCAGAGCAGCGGGTTGTGGTAGCCGCCACCTTCCACAAACGCCAGATACTCGGCCTGCGTCACCAACCGCGAGGCCAGCGCGTAGGGATGCAGATACACACGATGGCGCGGGCCCTCGTTGTCAAAGGCAAAGCCGTTGCCAGCGTCGCCGATATCGGCCAGCCCCCCGTCAAAGGAATGCCACGCCAGTGCTTCGCCAGCCTCGGGCGCCACAGCGTCAGAAGCCTTGGCATAGGCAGGGAACAAGGGGTTGCAGGACAGCAGGTGCAGGATGTCGGTGAGCATCAGCTCCTGGTGCTGCTGCTCGTGCTGCAGGCCCAGCTCGATCAGGCCACGCAGCGCAGTGTCGTGCGCCACAGCGGGCCACAGGCGCGCCATGCGGGCGTCCACGTCGGCCCGGTAGGCGAGCACCTCGTCCAGCGATGGCCGCGTGAGCAGCCCGCGCTGCGGACGCGGGTGCTTGGCACCCACACCGTTGTAGTAGGAGTTGAACAGCACCCGGAACGCCGGTGCAAACGGCTGAAAACCGGGCTCGTGGGCTTCGAGCACAAAGGTCTCAAAGAACCAGGTGGTGTGGGCCAGGTGCCATTTGGTGGGACTGGCATCGGGCATGGACTGCGCGGCGCAGTCCTCGGGCGACAGTGGTGCCGCCAGGGCCAGCGAGCGGCCGCGCACGGCGGTGTAGCGCGCCAGCAGCGTGTCGAATGCGGGGGATGTCACGGTCATGGCAGCCACCGGTCAAGGACGGGCGTGGACGACCGCGAACCAGCCCCGCTCGTCCGTCCACGCCTGGGCCTGCGCAAAACCGGCGCGCGCAAGCATGTCGGTGAACACGGGCAACGGGTACTTGTAGCTGTTCTCGGTGTGGATGCGCTCGCCCTGGTCGAACCTGCGACCGCCGCCGGGCCAGCACACCTCGGTGTCAGAGGCAGCCTCCAGGTGCATTTCAATGCGCGACGCCTCGGTGTTGAAGAACGCACGGTGCTGCCACTGCGCCACGTCAAAGTCGCTGCCGATCAGGCGGTTCACATGCCGCAGCACATTGCGGTTGAACTCGGCGGTGACCCCCGCTGCATCGTCGTAGGCGGCTTCGAGCACCGCCACATCCTTGGGCAAATCGATGCCGATGAGCAGGCCGCCATCGTCGTCGATCAGCTCGCGCATGTGGGCCAGCAGCTCCAGCGCGTGCGGCGGGTCGAAGTTGCCGATGGACGAGCCAGGGTAGAACACGAGGCGCCCGGTGCGGGGAATGTCGTCAGGCAGTGACACCCCCAGGGTCATGTCGCCCGCCAGCGCGCGGGCATCCAGCGCCGGGAAGTCGTCGCGCAGCCCTTGCACCGCCTGCTCCAGAAAATCCGCCGAAATGTCCACGCCCACAAAACAGGCCGGCTGCACCAGGCGGCACAGGGTGCGGGCCTTCTGGCAGTTGCCCGCGCCCAGTTCGATCAGGGTGCGCCCTGCGCCCACGGCGCCCGCGATGCTGTCTGCATGTGTTTGCATCAGCGCCATTTCGGTGCGTGTGGGGTAGTACTCCGGCAGGCGTGTGATGGCTTCAAACAGCTGCGAGCCATGCTGGTCGTAGAAATACTTGGGGGAGATGCGTGCGGGCCGCTGGGTCAGTCCGTGGGTGATGTCGGAATAGCGAGGCAGGAGCATGGGTCGTCAGGACGTTGGGGCGGCAGCGCCGCCGGGTGGTCAAAAGCAGAGGCACCTGGAGCGCCCACATTGCGGCACGCCCCACACGCTCCCCTGCCCCATTGTGCGTTCCCTCGCTGACTGCCGTGTGTAGGCCATTTCCGCACCCACAAAAAAAGGGCTGGCGCATGCGCCAGCCCTTCAGACCCTTGGAGAACTTTTATTGTCAGGAACGCAGGGCCCGCCTGGGGCCCTGTGCCCTTAGAAGCGCCAGCCCAGACCCACGCCCACCAGAACGGGGTCCACCTTGAAGGTGCCCAGCTTGGCACCGCCTGCGCTCACGTCGGTCTTGATGAAAACCTTCTTCACGTCGAAGTTGAGGTACAGGTTCTTGGCCAGCGGGATGTCCACACCCACTTGCAGCGCGGGGCCGAAGCTGTTGCGGTCAATGCTCACACCCGCAGGCAGGTTCACGCTCGAGAAACGCGTGTAGTTCAGGCCCGCGCCCACGTAGGGCTTGAAGCCGGGGGCATCAAAGTGGTACTGCGCCAGCAGTGTGGGGGGCAGGTGCTTGAGCGTGCCAATGGCTGCGCCGCCAGCGCTGAGCGTGTGCTTCTGGGGCACGGTCAGGATCAGCTCGGCCGCGATGTTCTTGTTGAAGAAGTAGGTCACATCCACTTCAGGGATGGTCTTGTTGTTGACCGACAGGCCCAGCGGTGTGCTGTCCTTGTTGGCGCTGTCCAGGTGCACCGCACGTGCACGGACCATCCAGGGGCCTTCAGCCTGTTGCGCCAGGGCAGCGCCAGAAGAGAGGGCACAGAGAACGGCGACAGCCAGCAGGTTCTTTTTCATGGTATTTCGCATCGGTTGGACGGGGACGACCCCCGTGCATGCATTGAACCGCTGCGGCCACGACCCGGCCTTGCCTTACCTCAAGC
Organism: Acidovorax sp. 22279; assembly: GCF_052045435.1. Taxonomy (NCBI): domain Bacteria; kingdom Pseudomonadati; phylum Pseudomonadota; class Betaproteobacteria; order Burkholderiales; family Comamonadaceae; genus Acidovorax; species Acidovorax sp. 22279. The sequence goes on along the minus strand of NZ_JBQEOV010000013.1, from coordinate 34,021 downwards.
CCTCGGTAGTAACCCTTAGACCTAGATCAAGGAATACCCACTATCAAGCTGTGGACTTGCCCCGCAGGCGCTGAACCATGGTCCACCCGGCCAGCACCAGGCCACCCGCCACGATGCCCACCACGGCATTCAGCAGGTTGGGCACCAGCACCGCCCACAGCCCACCCACGGGCCATTGCGCCGCTGCCGTACCTGCAGCCTCAACCGCATGGTGCAACGCAGGCACGCCGTGCACCAGAATGCCACCACCCACCAGAAACATCGCCGCAGTGCCCGCAATGGACAGCCCCTTCATCAGCCAGGGTGCTGCGCGCAGGATGCCCGATCCCAGGGCACGCGCGGCACTGCTGGCCTTGTTGTTGAGCCACAGACCCAGGTCGTCCAGCTTGACGATACCCGCCACCAGCCCATAGACACCGATGGTCATGATGATGGCGATGCCCGACAGCACCGTGAGCTGCTGCACGAAGGGCGCAGCGGCCACCGTGCCCAGCGTGATCGCAATGATTTCGGCCGACAGGATGAAGTCCGTGCGCACGGCACCCTTGATCTTGTCCTTTTCAAAGGCCACCAGATCCACCGCCGGATTGGCATTGGCCTTGGCGTGGCTCTCATGCTCGGCCTCATCTTCATGTTGGGCGTGCAGCAGCTTGTGCGCCACCTTCTCAAAGCCCTCAAAGCACAAGAAGGCGCCCCCCACCATCAGCAGCGGCGTCACGGCCCACGGCGCGAAGGCGCTGATCAGCAGCGCAGCGGGCACCAGGATGACCTTGTTGATGAACGAGCCCTTGGCCACCGCCCACACCACCGGAATCTCGCGCTCAGCGCGCACCCCAGTCACCTGCTGGGCGTTGAGCGCCAGGTCGTCCCCCAGCACGCCCGCCGTCTTCTGTGCAGCCACCTTGGTCATCACCGACACATCGTCGGCCATGGCAGCGCTCTTCTTGGCCGCCACCTTGGTCATCAAGGCCACATCGTCGAGGATGGTGGCGATATCGTCGAGCAAAGCAAGCAGGCTGCCAGCGGCCATGGGAAGTCCTTGGGATGAGTCGCAAAAAATTGCGGCGAACAAGCCGCCGGTGTGCGCCGCACTATAGCAACGCACAGGCAACCGCCGCGCAAGCCCCATCGTCGTGCAGCGGCCATGCCATTCGCAGATAGCCCCACACCGCCTGCGGGCATGCTTGCCCAGCCACAAGGCGCATACTCGCGCCCTCATCCACTACCCGCTATGGGGCCTTCTGCGGGCTTCACCGCCCCGCCATGCCCGGCTACCTGACCAAGCAAGAAGACATCGCCATCACCGGCGCGGCAGACCTGATCATCCAGTCGCTGCTGGACAAGCAGCAGTTTGCCGACCCGCTGGGCGCCGCCGAGGCGCTGGGTATCTCATCGGCCGCCTGGCCCCTCTTCGGCCTGTTGTGGCCGTCGGGCGCGCAGCTGGCCCAGCGCATGGCCAGCCGCCCCCTGCTGGCGGGCGAACGTGTGCTGGAGATCGGCTGCGGACTGGGTCTGGCCAGCCTGGTGTGCCATCGGCGCGGTATCGATGTCACTGCCAGCGACTGCCATCCTCTGGCCCAACAATTTCTGCAGGAAAACGCGCGCCTGAACGGCCTGTCACCCGTGAAGTACCGCACGGGTCAATGGGGCTCGGACGCGCCAGCACCGGCCAACGCGGTGCAAGGCCAGTTCGACCTCATCATCGGCAGCGATGTGCTGTACGAACGCGACGCTCGTGCGTCCCTGGCCACCTTTCTGGACCACCACGCAGGCGACGGCGCGCAGATCTGGATCGTGGACCCGAACAGGGGCAACCGCTCCACCTTCCATAAGCAGATGGCTGTGCACCGTTTCGATGTGATCGAAGAGCGACTGGACCACCCCGCCCAGGCCGATGTGCCGGCGTACAAAGGGCGGCTGCTGATGTACCAGCGCACCTTAACAGCGGCCTGAACGCAACTTTGAAGGGTTGGCCCGGCACGATAGCGCCACCATCAGACCGCCGAGCCCGCGCACCCTAAGCGCCAGGGCTGCCGAGCAAGGGCCGCCCCGCAGCGAGGGCTGCGTCCCTCTTCCCGATTCGCGCAGCGAATCGAGAGAAGGGGGAAGCGGCGCAGCCGCTCAGGGGGATGCCCCCTGCTACCCCACCCACTTGCGCGCGTTGCGCCAGATGCGCATCCAGCCGCTGTACTGCGCCTTGTCTTCGCTGGTCCAGCTCATCTGCACGTTGCGGAACACGCGCTCGGGGTGCGGCATCATGGCCGTGAAGCGGCCGTCGGCCGTGGTCACTGCCGTCAGGCCACCCGCGCTGCCGTTGGGGTTGAACGGGTACTGCTCCGTCGCGCGGCCGTGGTTGTCCACGTAGCGCATCGCAGCAATGGCCTTGTCGGCGTTGCCCCGGTACTTGAAGTTGGCATAGCCCTCGCCGTGTGCCACCGCAATCGGCAGGCGGCTGCCTGCCATGCCTTGCAGGAACAGGCTGGGTGATTCCAGCACTTCCACCAGCGAGAGGCGGGCCTCGAAGCGCTCGCTCTGGTTGGTGGTAAAGCGTGGCCAGTCTTGTGCACCGGGGATGATGTCCGCCAGCTCAGCAAACATCTGGCAGCCGTTGCAAACGCCCAGGCCGAACGTGTCGGTGCGACCGAAGAAGCCCTGGAACTGTGCGGCCAGCACCGGGTTGAAGGTGATGGACCGCGCCCAGCCAATGCCAGCGCCCAGCGTGTCGCCATAGCTGAAGCCGCCGCAGGCGACCACGCCCTTGAATTCTTCGAGTTGGACGCGGCCGGTCTGCAGGTCGGTCATGTGCACGTCAAACGCCTCGAAGCCCGCCTCGGTGAAGGCGTAGGCCATTTCGATGTGCGAGTTCACGCCCTGCTCGCGCAGGATGGCGACCTTGGGTTTTGCGAGGTTCAGGTACGGCGCGGCCACGTTGTCTGCCGCGTCAAACGAAAGGTGCACATGCATGCCCGGGTCGGTGGGCTCGCCCGCTGCGGCGTGTTCTGCGTCGGCGTTGGCGGGGTTGTCGCGCTGCTGGCAAATCTTCCAGCTCACCGCGTCCCACACCTGGTGCAGGTCGGCCAGCGGCGCACTGAACACGGCCTTGGCATCGCGCCAGACCTGCAGCTCACCCTTGCCTGCGTCGATCTCAGACGATGCAGGGCGCGTCTTGCCCACAAAGTGGCTGAACCTGGACAGGCCGTGCTCACGCAAGGTTTGCATCACATCGTTGCGCTCGGCCGTGCGCACCTGCAGCAGCACGCCCAGCTCTTCGTTGAACAGCGCCTTGAGCGTCAGTTCTTCACGGCGGGCACTGACCTGCAGCGCCCAGTTCTTGGCGTCACCGGTTTCCATGCGGCTGTCGCTGATGCCGTCGCCTTCAGTCACCAGCATGTCCACGTTGAGCGCCACGCCCACATGGCCTGCAAAGGCCATTTCGGCTGCTGCGGCCAGCAGGCCGCCATCGCTGCGGTCGTGGTAGGCCAGGATCTGGCCCTTGGCGCGCAGTGCGTTCACGGCGTTGACCAAGTTGACCAGGTCTTTGGGGTCGTCCACATCGGGCACCACGTTGCCGCTTTGCTCCAGCGTCTGACCCAGGATGCTGCCGCCCATGCGGTTCTGGCCCTTGCCCAGGTCGATCAGCACCAGCGTGGTATCGGCCTCGGTGGCGTTGAGCTGGGGAGTGAGCGTGCCGCGCACGTCGGACAGCGAAGCAAAGGCGCTCACGATCAGGCTGACGGGCGAGGTGACTTTCTTCTTGTCGGAACCTTCATTCCACTGCGTGCGCATGGACAGACTGTCCTTGCCCACGGGGATGGACACGCCCAGCGCGGGGCACAGTTCCATGCCCACGGCCTTCACGGTTTCGTAGAGCGCAGCGTCTTCGCCGGGCTCACCGCAGGCGGCCATCCAGTTGGCCGACAGCTTCACACGCGGCAGCTCAATGGGCGCGGCCAGCAAGTTGGTAATGGCCTCGGCCACGGCCATGCGACCCGAGGCGGGCGCGTTGATGGCGGCCAGCGGCGTGCGCTCGCCCATGCTCATCGCTTCACCCGCAAAACCCTTGTAATCGGCCAGTGTCACGGCGCAATCGGCCACAGGCACTTGCCAGGGGCCGACCATCTGGTCGCGGTGGCTGAGGCCACCCACGGTGCGGTCGCCAATGGTGATGAGGAAGCGCTTGGACGCCACCGTGGGGTGGGCCAGCACGTCGATCACGGCCTTTTGCAGCGGCACGCCGGTCAAGTCCATCGGTGCAAATTCGCGCACCACGGTCTTCACGTCGCGGTGCATCTTGGGCGGCTTGCCCAGCAGCACGTTCATCGGCATGTCCACGGGGAGCTTCTGGTCGTCGGCCGTGGCAGCGGGGTCGTGCAGCACCAGCTGGCGCTCTTCGGTGGCCGTACCGATCACGGCAAACGGGCAGCGCTCGCGTTCGCAGAAGGCTTTGAACTGCTCCAGCGATTCGGGCGCAATCGCCAGCACGTAGCGTTCTTGCGACTCGTTGCTCCAGATTTCCTTCGGGCTCATGCCCGATTCTTCGAGCTGCACGGCGCGCAGGTCAAAGCGCGCGCCGCGGCCAGCATCATTGGTCAGCTCGGGGAAGGCGTTGGACAAACCGCCCGCGCCCACGTCGTGGATGGCCAGGATGGGGTTGTTCGTGCCCTGTGCCCAGCAGTGGTTGATGACCTCTTGTGCACGGCGCTCGATCTCAGGGTTGCCGCGCTGCACCGAGTCAAAGTCCAGCTCGGCCGCATTGGTGCCGGTGGCCATGGAGCTCGCCGCGCTGCCGCCCATGCCGATGCGCATGCCGGGGCCGCCCAGCTGGATCAGCAGCGAGCCTGCAGGGAATTCGATCTTTTTCGTCAGCTCTGCATCGATCACGCCCACGCCGCCCGCGATCATGATGGGCTTGTGGTAGCCACGCTGCACACCGCCGACGTTCTGCTCGTACTCGCGGAAGTAGCCGTTCAGATTGGGACGGCCGAATTCGTTGTTGAACGCCGCGCCGCCCAATGGGCCTTCGACCATGATCTGCAGCGGGCTGGCAATGTGCTCCGGCTTGCCCACGGTGCTGCCCCAGAGCTTGGACACGGTGAAACCCGTGAGGCCCGCCTTGGGTTTGGAGCCCCGGCCGGTGGCGCCTTCGTCGCGGATCTCGCCGCCCGCGCCGGTCGATGCGCCTGGGAAGGGCGAGATGGCAGTGGGGTGGTTGTGCGTTTCCACCTTCATCAACACATGCTGGGTAACGCTACTTTTTTGATAGCTATTAGCGCTTGATTCACTAGCGCTTGCGGCCATTTTTGCCACAAAACGCTCCACCTGATGGCCTTCCATGACCGAGGCGTTGTCCGAATACGCGATCACCGTGTGCTGGGGCGCCAGCTGGTGCGTGTTGCGGATCATGCCGAACAGGCTCTTGCTCTGCGCCACGCCGTCAATGGTGAACTCGGCGTTGAAGATCTTGTGGCGGCAGTGTTCGCTGTTGGCCTGCGCGAACATCATCAGTTCCACGTCGGTGGGGTTGCGCTTCAGGCCCGTGAAGGCGGTCACGAGGTAGTCGATTTCATCGTCGGCCAGGGCCAGGCCGAAGCGGGTGTTGGCCGCTTCGAGTGCCGCGCGACCACCGGCCAGCACATCCACATGCTCCATGGGGGCGGGCTGCAGTTCGGTGAAGAGGGCGGCTGCGGCGCTGCGGTCGGCCACCACCGATTCGGTCATGCGGTCGTGCAGCAGGGCCGCGATATGGCCCAGTTGCTCGGCCGTCAGCTCGGGCGTCTTGCCCAGCAGGCCGGATTTCAGGCTGACGCGGTACTCGGTGATGCGCTCGACACGGCGGATGGCGATGCCGCAGTTGCGCGCAATGTCGGTGGCCTTGGAGGCCCAGGGCGACAGCGTGCCCAGGCGGGGCGTGACGATGAGCGCGGCGCCGTCTTCAGGGCCCGCGTAGGGGTCGCCGTAGGTCAGCAGCGCGGCCAGGCGTTCTTGTTCTGCAGGAGTGGGGGCCGCATCGGTGGCGACCAGGTGCACGAAACGCGCTGCAATGCCACTGATCTTGGGGTGGATCGCCTCCAGGGCGGGTTGAAGTTGCTGGGCGCGGAAGGAGCTGAGGGCGTTGCCGCCCGCCAGCGTGGTCATGTGCAAGGTCACGGTAGCGGCCTGTTGGGGGGTGTCAGGGGTAGAGGGTGGCTCCGGGCGCCAGCGTGCAACCAGCACCGGAGCCCTCCATTTTACCGGGCATGGCCGGGCCGCCTGCGCAGCCGGGGGCCCAATGGGATAATTGCGCCATGAGCATCACCATCAAAAGCGCCGAGGACATCGAGGGCATGCGCCTGGCCTGCCGTCTAGCCTCCGAAGTGCTGGACTACATCACACCGCACATCAAGCCCGGCATCACCACCAAAGAAATCGATCGCCTGGGCGCCGAATGCATGGCCCAGCAGGGCACCATCTCGGCCACCGTGGGCTACCAGCCACCGGGCTACCCGCCCTACCCGGCTTCACTGTGCACCTCGGTCAACCATGTGGTGTGCCACGGCATCCCCAATGACAAGCCGCTCAAGAAGGGCGACATCGTCAATGTGGACGTGACCGTGATCACCAAGGACGGCTGGTACGGCGACAACAGCCGTATGTTCCTGATCGGCGAATGCTCGATCGCCGCCAAGCGCCTGTCAGCGCTGACGTTTGAAGCCATGTGGCATGGCATCGTGCAGGTCAAGCCCGGCGCGCGGCTGGGTGATATCGGCCACGCGATCCAGAAGTTTGCCGAAGGGCACGGCTTCTCGGTGGTGCGCGAGTTCTGCGGCCACGGCATTGGCCAAAAGTTCCACGAAGAACCCCAGGTGCTGCACTATGGCAAGCCCGGCACGCTCGAAGAACTGGTACCCGGCATGGTGTTCACCATCGAGCCCATGATCAATGCCGGCCGCCGCGACGTGAAGGAATTTGGCAACGACGGCTGGACCATCGTGACCAAGGACCATAGCCTGTCGGCCCAGTGGGAGCACACGGTACTGGTCACGCCCACGGGCTACGAGGTGATGACGTTGTCAGCGGGTTCGCCCCCGCTGCCGTCCTTTGTGACCGCCACCAAGACCTGAGGTGAGCGCCGGGCCACCGGTTCCCGCGCAAAAGGGCAGCCGCTTGCACAACTCTTGCATGGCTTTTTCATGGCCTCCCACGATACTTACCGACCATGACTGAACTCCATGCCCTGCGCGACGCCTACCGCAGCGACAAGGCTGCGCTGCTGGCGGCCATGCAATCCACCGGCGCATCGACACGCGGCATCCGTGTGCTGCTGCGTAAGCTGTCGTCGCTGGCGGGCAACCTGCTGCAGACCCTGTGGCAGCGCGCTGAGCTGCCCGACGATATGGCCCTGGTGGCCGTCGGTGGATTTGGGCGCGACCAGTTGTTCCCCTATTCCGATGTCGATGTCCTGCTGCTGCTGCCCGACGGCACGGCGCCCGAGGCCGGCAGTGCTTTGCGCACGAAGCTGGAAGGCTTCATCGGCAGCTGCTGGGACACGGGCCTGGAGATCGGATCGAGCGTGCGCACGGTGGCCGAGTGCCTTGCCGAAAGCGCGGGCGATGTCACCGTGCAGACCTCGCTGCTCGAATCGCGGCTGGTGTGCGGCAGCGCCGCGCTGTTTGCAGAATTCCAGCGCCAGTACCGCGCGCAGATGAATCCACAGGCGTTTCTGGTCGCCAAGACCCTGGAGATGCGCCAGCGCCACACCAAGTACGAGAACACGCCCTACTCCCTGGAGCCTAACTGCAAGGAGTCGCCCGGCGGGCTGCGGGACCTGCAGATGATCCTGTGGGTGTCGCAGGCTGCCGGGCTGGGCAGCAACTGGAAGGAACTGGCCACCAGTGGCTTGGCCACGGCCTTTGAAGTGCGCCAGATCGAGCGCAACGAGGCGCTGCTGTGCCTGATCCGCGCCCGTCTGCATGCGGCTGCCGGGCGGCACGAAGACCGGCTGGTATTCGACTTGCAGACCGCCGTGGCCGAGTCGTTCGGCTACCGCTCGCAAGCACCCGATGGTTCGCGCCTGCCCATGCGGGCCAGCGAAAGTCTGATGCGGCGGTACTACTGGGCAGCGAAGGCGGTGTCGCAACTCAGCCAGATCCTGCTGCTCAACATTGAAGAGCGCCTGAACCCATCGACCCATGAGCCGCGTCCGATCAACGAACGGTTCTTTGAGAAGGCAGGTCTTATCGAGGTGGCCAGCGACGATCTGTATACCCGCGACCCGCACGCGATCCTGGAGACCTTCCTGCTCTACCAGACCACGGTCGGACTCAAGGACCTGTCGGCGCGCACCTTGCGCGCGCTGTACAACGCACGCGGCGTGATGGACAGCGCCTTCCGTCGAGATCCGGTCAACCGCGATGCCTTCATGCGCATCCTGCAGCAGCCCTCGGGCATCACGCACGCCATGCGGCTGATGAACCAGACCTCGGTGCTGGGCCGCTACCTGTGGCCGTTTCGTCGCATCGTGGGGCAGATGCAGCATGACCTGTTCCACGTCTACACGGTGGACCAGCACATTCTGATGGTGCTGCGCAATGTGCGCCGCTTCTTCATGGCCGAGCATGCGCACGAATACCCCTTTTGCTCCCAGCTGGCGGGCGGCTGGGACAAGCCCTGGATTTTGTATGTGGCAGCGCTTTTCCATGACATTGGCAAGGGACGCGGTGGCGACCACTCGCAAATCGGCGCAGAAGAAGTACGGCGCTTTTGCCGCCAGCACGGCGTGGACCGCGAAGATGGCCGGCTCATCGAGTTTCTGGTGCGTGAGCACCTGACCATGAGCACCGTGGCGCAAAAGCAGGACCTGAGCGACCCCGATGTGATTGCTGCCTTTGCACGCCGCGTGGGCAATGAACGCAACCTCACGGCCATGTACCTGCTCACGGTGGCGGACATCCGTGGCACCAGCCCCAAGGTCTGGAATGCCTGGAAAGGCAAGCTGCTGGAAGACTTGTACCGCGCCACGCTGCGCACCCTGGGTGGCCGCGCACCCGATGCTGCGGCCGAAATCGAAGCCCGCAAGCGCGAGGCGCTGGTGCTGCTGGCGCTGAATGCGCTGCCCTTTGAGGCCCACAAGGCACTGTGGGCCACGCTGGATGTGAGCTATTTCATGCGCCATGACGCGGCCGACATTGCCTGGCATACACGCCACCTGTCGCGCCATGTGGGCACGGCCAAGCCGGTGGTGCGCGCCCGCCAGTCGCTGGCGGGTGATGGGCTGCAGGTGATGGTCTACGCCGCCGACCAGGCCGACCTGTTTGCACGCATCTGCGGCTACTTCGACCGTGTGGGTTTCAGCATCCTCGATGCGCGGGTTCACACCGCCAACAACGGCTATGCGCTGGACACCTTTCAGGTCGTGGCCTCTTCGGCATCGGAGCAGCCAGGGCACTACCGCGAGCTGACCCACATGGTGGAGAGCGACCTGATGCGCGTGATCGAGGAAGGCGGCCCTTTGCCAGAACCCACCCGCAAGCGGGTGTCACGCCGGGTCAAGAGCTTTCCTGTAGCGCCCCGGGTGACCTTGCGCCCCGACGAAAAGGCGCAGCGCTGGCTGCTGGCGATCTCGGCCAGCGACCGTGCCGGTCTGCTCTATCTCGTGGCACGCATCCTGGCGCAGCACCACCTGAGCGTGCAACTGGCCAAGGTCAGTACCCTGGGCGAGCGGGTGGAAGACACCTTTCTCATCCAGGGCCCAGAGCTGCAAAACAACGCCCGCCAGATCCAGATCGAAACCGAGCTGCTGCAGGAACTGTCGTCCTGACCGCGCAGGGATAGGCCCAGGAGAGGATCTCTATCAGTCGTCTTCGGTGGCACTGATCTCCGGGAACAGCACCTCGGTAAACCCGAACTGCGTGAAATCACGCACCCGCATGGGATACAGCTTGCCGATCAGGTGGTCGCATTCGTGCTGTACGACGCGCGCATGGAAGCCATCTACCGTGCGGTCAATGGGGTCGCCGTACAGATCGAAGCCTGTGTAGCGGATGCGCGACCAGCGGGGCACCTTGCCGCGCAAGCCGGGCACGGAGAGACAACCCTCCCAGTCTTCCTCTTCTTCCACCCCCAGGGGCGTGATCACCGGGTTGAGCAGTACGGTGGGCGGCACAAGCGGCCGATCCGGATAGCGCGGATTGCGGTCGTTGGAACCAAAAATCACCAGTTGCAGATCCACCCCAATCTGCGGCGCGGCAAGGCCGGCTCCGTTCACGGAGGCCATGGTCTCGAACATATCCCGCACCAGCTGATGCAACTCGTCAGTGTCGAACGCAGTGACAGGCTGCGCCACGCGCAGCAGGCGGGGGTCGCCCATTTTCAAAATGGTGTGAATGGTCATGAAATATCAGACAGGCTTGGAGGCAAGGCACAGACCGCCAAATTGGCAGCAGGGTGCCCAGCATATCGCGCCATGCGGCTTCAGGTTGGCGCGTGGGTTTGCGAACCGATGCAGTCAGTTTTGTGGATTCGGGACAATTTTTGTGTATATAATCTAAGTCTTGTTCCTCGATAGCTCAGTCGGTAGAGCGCCGGACTGTTAATCCGTAGGTCCCTGGTTCGAGCCCAGG
>NZ_JBQEOV010000013.1:0-23373 GCF_052045435.1 Acidovorax sp. 22279 | reverse complement strand
TCAGTCGGTAGAGCGCCGGACTGTTAATCCGTAGGTCCCTGGTTCGAGCCCAGGTCGAGGAGCCAATCTGAAAAAGCCCCACACTTTCTGAGTGTGGGGCTTTTTTGTTGGCCGAAACCCCACCACGCAGCGCGCCAGTGCTTGCCAGACAATAGTGCCTTTGCGACACACGCCCGCATGCCCCCGCAACTCCCCTGGCTCGAACCTGACGCCCCCCTTCCAGCCCCGACCCTTGCATGGGGAGAGGGTGACCCTGCGCCGGGACTGCTGGCCGCAGGTGGTGCACTGGATGTGGACAGCCTCCGTGCCGCGTACGCGCAGGGTACCTTTCCCTGGTATGGCCCTGGGCAACCCATCCTGTGGTGGGCACCCGATCCGCGCATGGTGCTGCCAGTGTCGGAATTTCGGCTGCATCGATCACTGAACAAACGGCTGCAGGCGTTTCGCAGACAGGCGCATTGCGAAATACGCGTCGATAGCGCATTCCAGGACGTCATCACGGCTTGTGCCACCAAGGAACGCGAGGGCCAGGCTGGAACCTGGATCGTGCCGGAGATGGTGAACGCCTACACTGATTTGCACCGAGCAGGCCATGCCCACAGCGTGGAAACCTGGGTGGACGACCGACTCATAGGGGGCCTGTACTGCGTGGCACTGGGTCGTGCGGTGTTCGGAGAATCCATGTTTGCCCATGCGACCGACGCCTCCAAGATCGCTCTTGCAGCCTTGGTCTGCCTTTGCCGCCGCCATGGCATCACCCTGATTGACTGCCAGCAGAATACGCAGCACCTGACCTCCCTGGGCGGCCGGGAAATACCCCGCGCCGATTTCCTGGTACATGTGGACAAAGCGCGACAACAGCCTGCCATCCCCTGGAGATTTGAGCCCGTATACTGGAACGAGCTGCTGCCACCCAAGATCGATCCGGCATGACGCAACTCAATGACCTTCCACTGCAGACCCTGCAGTTTTACGCGACAGCCCCCTACCCCTGCAGTTACCTGCCGGACCGTCAGGCACGATCGCAGGTCGCCACCCCCAGCCATCTGATCCAGAGCGATCTCTATTCCGACCTCGTAACCAAAGGGTTTCGCCGCAGTGGCATGTTCACCTACCGCCCCTATTGCGACGGATGCCAGGCGTGTACACCGCTGCGGGTCCTGGTCAACGAATTCAAGCCTGATCGCAGCCAAAGACGCGCGGCAACACGCCACGGCCAACTGCAGGCCCGGGTGCTACGGCTGTGTTTTGTGCCCGAACATTACCAGCTGTACCTGCGCTACCAGAACGGCCGCCATGCAGGCGGTGGCATGGACCATGACAGCATCGACCAGTACACACAGTTTCTGCTGCAAAGCAGGGTGAACTCGAGACTGGTGGAGTTCCGCGAGACAGACGCATCAGGCGAACCCGGTGCGCTCAAGATGGTCTCCATTCTTGACGTGCTCGATGACGGCCTGTCTGCCGTGTATACGTTTTACGAACCCGAGCCCCATTGCAGCTACGGCACCTACAACGTCATGTGGCAAATTGCGCAAGCCCATGCACTGGGCCTGCCCCATGTCTACCTGGGGTACTGGATAGAAACCAGCCCCAAGATGAACTACAAGGCACGCTTTGTGCCCCATGAAATCCGTACCGATGGGCTATGGCACCGGGTAGCAGACACCGGCCACGCGAGCACCTGAATACGCGTTAACATTTCACAAGATAAAATGTGGCGGCCTTCGCACCATAGCCGCTCATGAAAAAAACCGATTCCAGCATCCCTCTCAAACCCAGCGTTCAGGTGCTTGAGCGCATGTTCACTCTGATCGATGTTCTGGCTTCTCGTGAAGAGGCGATTTCCCTCAAGGAAATCAGCGAGAAGACAGGGCTGCACCCCTCTACGACCCACCGCATCCTGAACGACCTGACCATCGGACGGTTTGTGGACCGCCCCGAATCGGGCAGCTACCGGCTGGGCATGCGACTGCTGGAGCTGGGCAACCTGGTGAAGGCACGCCTGAGCGTTCGTGATGCAGCGCTGACCCCCATGCGCAGTCTGCACAAGCTGATCCAGCAACCCGTGAATCTGAGCATGCGCCAGGGCGACGAGATTGTGTATGTGGAGCGTGCCTACAGTGAGCGGTCGGGCATGCAGGTCGTGCGCGCCATTGGCGGCAGGGCGCCACTGCACCTGACCTCTACAGGAAAGCTCTTCCTCGCACTGGATGACCCCCAGCGCGTTCGTGCCTATGCCACCCGCACCGGTCTTGCAGGCCACACCCGCAACAGCATCACCCAGCTGCCCGTGCTGGAGCGGGAACTGGCAAAGGCCCGGCAATACGGTATTGCCCGCGATAACGAAGAGCTTGAGTTGGGCGTGCGCTGTATGGCAGCCGGTGTGTATGACGACCAGGGAAAACTGGTAGCAGGCCTGTCCATTTCTGCCCCCGCTGACAGACTGGATGAAGGCTGGCTGCCCAAGCTACAAGCAACGGCGAACGAAATTTCACTGGCCCTGGGCTATACGCCAAGTACCGACGCGAGTCATAACCCAATCACCAACCAACGCACCGAATTGCGCTGATGTTCTGCATCCACACCCCATTTGCCAATGGCGCAATGGGCGGGGCCGCAGTGGCGTATTGAGGCATCGAGGCAAGCGCTGCACGGTGTGCGTGGGACACGCGCAGCAAGCCTCCGGCATGGTCTTGCCAGCTCATCGCATCCCAACCCACTCAAGACAAGAGATGCCCGCTGACCCTGTTTACCCAAGACCGTTTGCGAGGCCGGACTCGCACTACAAAAGAAAACGCCTGACAGGACCAGCCTGCCAGGCGCATGTGGGGAGATGTCTGCCTATCAGCCGTTGTTGCTCCGTACCGCCTGTAAAGGTGCGGCCAACGAAGGATTCGACTCCACCCAGCGGCGCACCCGCTCGGCATCGCCCAGTCGACTGAATTTACCTGCAGAGTCCAGGAACACCATGATCAATTTGCGTCCCGCCACCTGGGCTTGCATCACCAAGCAGCGCCCTGCCTCGGAGATATAACCGGTCTTCTGCAGACCGATGTCCCAGGTAGGATTTTTCACGAGACCGTTGGTGTTGTTGTACTGAAGCGTCTTATGCCCCACCGCCACTTCATAGCCGGGGGAAGTGGACAGCTCGCGCAACAAAGGATCTCCATGCGCCACACCCACCAGCGTTGCAAGATCGCGGGCACTGGACTGGTTACGGCTAGACAGACCCGTGGGCTCCACATAGTGAGTATCGTTCATGCCCAGTGACTTGGCCTTGGCGTTCATCTGGGCCACAAAGACCTCCAACCCACCCGGGTAAGTACGACCCAGTGCATGGGCTGCCCGGTTCTCGCTGGACATCAGCGCCAAGTGCAGCATCTCGCCACGCGTCAGCGTGGTACCCACGGTCAAACGCGACCGGCTCCCCTTTTCGGTATCTACATCGTCCTGCGTGATGGTGACAGGTTCGTCCATGGGCAACTTGGCCTGCGAAATCAGCATACCCGTCATGAGCTTGGTCAGCGAGGCGATGGGAAGCACAGCCTGATCGTTCTTGCGGAGCAACACCTCATGGGTGTCTTGGTCCACCACCAGCGCTACGCTGGACTTGAGGTCCAGCGGATCATTGACCTCGTGCAAGCCCGCCATCTGGCCGAAAGAGGGCTTGGCTGGAACAAACGCCACCTTGGTCGGTGCTTTGGCAGTCCGGGCAGCGACGCGCGTGGGCTTGATGCTGGCGGCCACCTTGCGTGGTGCCACGGCGCGCTTCGCGTTGCTTGCGCTGACCTGCTGTTTTTTGACCCCTGGCTTTTTGACATCCGCCGCATGCACAGAGGGCGAAATGAGGGCAGCGCTCACGAGCGCCAAACCCATCCACTGGAAAAATCGATTCACTGCAGCGTTGCGGCGATGGTGCATCAAAGTGCTCCAAACGGTAAAAATTATTGAGCAGTGTACAGAATCAAAAAAAGTCGCGCAAGATCAATACCTTGCGCGACTTTCCGAGAAAGTGAGTGAATTATAAATTGATCACTCAGCCTTGTGCGGCCACCCGATCGGCTTTACTTTGTAACTTGTTCAAAGCGCTAAGGTAGGCCTTCGCCGACGCCACGACGATGTCTGGGTCCGCGCCCACCCCATTCACCACACGCCCGCTGTTCTGTAACCGCACGGTGACCTCGCCCTGGCTCTCGGTAGAGCCACTGATGGCATTGACGGAATACAGCACCATTTCGGCACCACTCTTCACATGCGATTCGATGGCCTTGAGCGAGGCGTCGACAGGACCGTTGCCCTCGGCCTCGCCGCGCACTTCCTGCCCATCCACGGTGAACACAATACGTGCACGGGGCTGCTCACCGGTTTCGCTTTGCTGGAACAACGATACGAACCCGTATTGCTCTTTTTCAGCAGTCACGCTCTCGTCGCTCACCAGTGCCAAGATATCTTCGTCAAAGATCTCGCTCTTGCGATCAGCCAATTCCTTGAAGCGCGTGAAAGCGGTGTTGACTTCGGTTTCGCTGTCCAGGCTGACACCCAGTTCCTGCAGGCGCTGTTTAAAGGCGTTACGACCACTGAGCTTGCCCAGCACGATCTTGTTGGCGCTCCAGCCCACATCTTCCGCCCGCATGATCTCGTAGGTATCGCGTGCCTTGAGCACGCCATCCTGGTGGATACCGCTGGCATGAGCAAATGCGTTGGCACCCACCACGGCCTTGTTGGGCTGCACCACAAAACCAGTGGTCTGGCTGACCATGCGGCTGGCTGCGACGATGTGCTGGGTATCAATCCCCAGTTCAAGGCCAAAGTAGTCACGGCGGGTTTTGACTGCCATCACCACCTCTTCGAGGGAGCAGTTACCGGCGCGCTCACCCAGACCGTTGATGGTGCATTCGACCTGCCGCGCACCGCCAATCTTCACACCGGCGAGCGAGTTGGCCACCGCCATGCCCAGATCATTGTGGCAATGCACTGACCAGATCGCCTTGTCGCTATTGGGGATGCGCTCGCGCAGTGTCTTGATGAAGTTGCCGTACAACTCCGGAACGGCATAGCCCACAGTATCGGGCACGTTGATGGTGGTGGCACCTTCGGCAATCACGGCTTCCAGCACGCGGCACAAAAAGTCGGGGTCGCTGCGGTAGCCGTCCTCAGGGCTGAACTCGATGTCACCCACCAGGTTGCGGGCGAAACGGACCGACTGTTTGGCCTGCTCCAGCACTTGGTCCGGCGTCATTCGCAGCTTTTTCTCCATGTGCAGCGCCGAAGTGGCAATGAAGGTGTGAATACGGGCACTCGCCGCGCCCTTGAGGGCCTCGGCAGCGCGTGAAATATCACGATCATTGGCCCGAGACAGGGAACAGATGGTGGACTCCTTGATGGCGTTGGCGATCACCTGCACGGCTTCAAAGTCGCCATTGGAGCTGGCTGCAAAACCGGCCTCGATCACATCCACCTTCAGACGCTCGAGCTGGCGGGCAATGCGCAGCTTCTCGTCCTTGGTCATCGAGGCGCCAGGAGACTGCTCCCCATCGCGCAAGGTGGTATCGAAAATGATCAGTTTGTCAGCCATGTTGTTCTCCTGGTATCAGTGGGTGGGGCCCCGCAACGTAGAAATCTGGCGCCCAAAACAAAAGGCCCGTCGCGGGTGCAAACGGGCCTTTTTGGAAAAGTGTGCGCGTGCGCCTACTGTCTCCGCCCGTGGGGAAGTAGCAGTAGCGCCAAAGCAAACAAATTCATGTCGCGCAATGTAGCACAACTGGCCGGATATCACGGTCATCACTTGTGCAGACCGCGCTCGTCGGGTTCGTCGGTAGAGGTGCTGATCACGCTGCTGTGCTGCCCTTTGGCCTTGCGCCAGGCGTACACGCCATAACCACTCAGGCCATAGAACACGAACACACCAAACAGCACGATAGGGGGGTGAATGTTGATGACAGCGATGCCCAGCGCGATGAGCACGATGGCAGCAAAAGGCACGCTCTTTTTCATCTGCACATCCTTGAAGCTGTAGAACGGCACATTGGTCACCATGGTGAGCCCTGCATACAGCGTGAAGGAGAACATGATCCAGGTCACCTGGCTCCATGTCAGCCAGTGGTCTTCGCCGGGACGCACGCCTAGCTCGGTCATCAACCAGATAAACCCTGCCACCAAGGCCGCAGCGGCTGGTGAAGGCAGCCCCTGGAAATAGCGCTTGTCCACAACGCCCGTATTCACGTTAAAGCGCGCCAGGCGAAGCGCCGCACAGGCACAGTACACAAACGCAGCAATCCAGCCCCAGCGGCCCAGACCCTGCAGGGACCACTCATACGCAATCAGGGCAGGCGCAGCACCAAAGGACACCATGTCGGACAACGAGTCCATCTGCTCGCCAAACGCACTCTGGGTATTGGTCATGCGGGCCACGCGCCCGTCCAGGCTGTCGAGCACCATGGCGCAGAAGACGCCGACCGCCGCTTGATCAAACCGGCCATTCATGGCCATGACGATGGAGTAAAAGCCACCAAACAGGGCCGCCAGCGTGAACAGATTGGGCAGGATGTAGATGCCTTTGCGCCTTTTGCGCACCATCACACCGGGGTTCTCGGTGGACTCATTGCCGTCATGCATCAAACAGACCTCCAGCGCTTGCAAATATTGCACAAGCAGCTATTAAATTTATAGTATTGAACCATTTCCCGCAGGAATACCGACTGCCAAGCGCGCAAAAGGCGAAGGCCGCAGTGTAGCGCCTGCCCACCATGCCGCCCGCCAATGAAAAAGGCCACCGAAGTGGCCTTTTGACGCTTCAGAAACGAAACATCAGTTGCGTGTCTGGTCGACCAGCTTGTTCTTGGCGATCCAGGGCATCATGGCGCGCAGCTGGCCGCCCACCTTTTCGATGCTGTGGTCGGCCGTGTTGCGGCGGCGGGCTGTCATCGATGGGTAGTTCAGACGGCCTTCCTGGATGAACATCTTGGCGTAGTCGCCGTTCTGGATGCGCTTGAGCGCATTGCGCATAGCGGCGCGCGATTGCTCGTTGATCACTTCAGGACCGGTCACGTACTCGCCGTATTCGGCGTTGTTCGAGATCGAGTAGTTCATGTTGGCAATGCCGCCTTCGTAGATCAGGTCCACGATGAGCTTGAGCTCGTGCAGGCACTCGAAATAGGCCATTTCAGGAGCGTAGCCAGCTTCGACCAGGGTTTCGTAACCCATCTTGATCAGCTCGACGGCACCGCCGCACAGCACGGCCTGTTCGCCGAACAGGTCGGTCTCGGTTTCTTCCTTGAAGTTGGTCTCGATGATGCCAGCCTTGCCACCGCCGTTGGCAGCAGCGTAGCTCAAGGCCAGGTCACGGGCCTTGCCGGACTTGTCTTGGTGCACTGCGACCAGGTGGGGCACGCCGCCGCCTTGGGTGTAAGTGTTGCGCACAGTGTGGCCCGGGGCCTTGGGGGCAACCATCCACACGTCCAGGTCGGCGCGGGGCACGACTTGGTTGTAGTGCACGTTGAAACCGTGGGCAAAGGCCAGCGAAGCGCCTTGCTTGATGTTGGGTTCGACGTTGTTCTTGTACACGGCTGCGATGTCTTCATCGGGCAGCAGGATCATGACCACGTCAGCGGCCTTCACAGCGTCGTTGACTTCCAGCACGTTCAGGCCGGCCTTGCCAACCTTGTCCCACGAGGCACCGCCCTTGCGCAGGCCGACTACCACCTTCACGCCGCTGTCGTTCAGGTTTTGTGCGTGGGCATGGCCCTGCGAGCCGTAGCCGATGATGGCCACGGTCTTGCCCTTGATCAGGCTCAGGTCGGTGTCTTTGTCGTAGAAAACTTTCATGGGTCGCTCCGGTTGAAATGCGTTGTTGGGGGGATTGAAATGGGAAAAACGGGGTGAATTGTCTTACACACGCAAAATGCGCTCGCCCCGGCCGATGCCGCTGGCGCCCGTGCGCACGGTTTCCAGGATGGCCGTGCGGTCGATGGCTTGCAGGAACGCGTCGTTCTTGGACTGGTCGCCCGTCAGCTCGATGGTGTAGCTCTTCTCGGTCACGTCGATGATGCGGCCACGGAAGATATCCGCCATGCGCTTCATCTCCTCGCGCTCTTTGCCCACTGCGCGCACCTTCACCATCATGAGCTCACGCTCGGTGTAGGCACCTTCGGTGAGGTCAACCACCTTGACCACTTCAATGAGGCGGTTCAGGTGCTTGGTGATCTGCTCGATCACGTCATCGGAGCCCGTGGTCTGGATGGTCATGCGCGACAGCGATGCATCCTCGGTGGGCGCCACGGTGAGCGACTCGATGTTGTAGCCACGGGCCGAGAACAGACCCACAACGCGGGAAAGAGCACCAGGCTCGTTTTCCAGCAAGACAGCAATGATGTGTTTCATGATGAAGAGATTCCTCTTTTTGCTGCCCTCCCCCATGCACGGTAATGCATGGGCTTGGCAGGCAATAGATTCGTCAAAAATTTAGATGCTATCTATTCGATAGCTGGTAGCGCATGAAAAACATGCGCCTGAGGCCGATTTGGCTTAAAGGTCTTCCGACCCCAGCAGCATTTCGGTGATGCCCTTGCCGGCCTGCACCATCGGGAACACGTTCTCGGTGGGGTCGGTACGGAAGTCCATGAACACCGTGCGGTCCTTGAGCTTGCGGGCTTCGCGCAATGCGGGCTCCACGTCCTTGGGGTGCTCGATCAGCATCCCTACGTGGCCATAGGCCTCAGCCAGCTTCACGAAGTTGGGCAGCGCGTCCATGTAGCTGTGGCTGTACCGACCGGAGTATTCGATCTCCTGCCACTGGCGCACCATGCCCAGATAACGGTTATTCAACGAGCAGATCTTGATCGGCGTGTTGTACTGCAGGCAGGTGGACAGTTCCTGGATGTTCATCTGCACCGAGCCTTCGCCCGTAATACAAAACACTTCGGACTGTGGCTTGGCCAGCTTGATCCCCATGGCATAGGGAATGCCCACACCCATCGTGCCCAGACCACCGGAATTGATCCAGCGGCGCGGCTCGTCGAAGCGGTAGTACTGCGCGGCCCACATCTGGTGCTGGCCCACGTCGGACGTGATGTAGGTATCACCATCCTTCGTCATGTTCCACAGCGTCTCTACCACGTACTGTGGCTTGATCACATCACCGCTGCCCATGCTGTACTTCAGGCACTCGCGCTTGCGCCAGCCTTCAATAGTGTCCCACCAGGCAGCCAGGGCACCGGCGTCAGGGCGGGTGCTGCTCTCGCGGATCATGGAAATCAGCTCGGTGAGCACGTCCTTCACGTCACCAACGATCGGGATGTCGACCTTCACGCGCTTGGAGATGCTCGACGGGTCGATATCGACGTGGATGATCTTGCGGTCGTTCTGCGCGAAGTGCTTGGGGTTGCCGATCACCCGGTCGTCAAAGCGCGCACCCACTGCCAGCAGCACGTCGCAGTTCTGCATGGCGTTGTTGGCTTCGATGGTGCCGTGCATGCCCAGCATACCCAGGAACTTGCGGTCGCTGGCCGGATAGGCCCCCAGGCCCATCAACGTGTTGGTGACCGGGTAGCCCAGCATGTCCACCAGCGTGCGCAGCTCGTTGGTGGCGTTGCCCAACAGCACGCCGCCGCCCGTGTAGATATAAGGGCGCTTGGCCGCCAGCAGCAACTGCAGGGCCTTACGGATCTGTCCGCCATGGCCCTTGCGCACGGGGTTGTACGAGCGCATTTCTACCGTTTGCGGGTAGCCGGTGTAAGGCACCTTCTTGAAGGAAACATCTTTGGGCACATCCACCACCACAGGGCCTGGGCGGCCGGTACGGGCAATATGGAAGGCCTTCTTCATCGTCGTGGCCAGGTCGCGCGGGTCCTTGACGAGAAAGTTGTGCTTGACGATGGGGCGGGTGATACCGACCGTATCGCACTCCTGGAAGGCATCGAGCCCGATCGCGGGCGTGGGCACCTGACCAGAAATGATCACCATGGGAATCGAATCCATGTATGCGGTGGCGATGCCGGTCACGGCGTTGGTCAAGCCCGGGCCCGAAGTGACCAAGGCCACGCCGACTTCACCCGTGGCGCGAGCGTAGCCGTCGGCAGCGTGCACGGCGGCCTGTTCGTGCCGCACCAGCACGTGCTGGATGGTGTCTTGCTTGTAGAGCGCGTCGTATATGTACAGAACCGCGCCACCAGGGTAGCCCCAGATGTACTGGACGTTCTCTGCCTGGAGGGCCTTGATGAGGATCTCAGAACCCATGAGGTCCTGCGAACCGGAAGCGGGAGATGTGTTGCCCTGCGAAGCAGCGGCTGCTGAAGAGATTTCAGCCTTGGAGATTTCCATGATCGATCAACCTTTGTGAATTTCTCTGACGAAAAACCTTGGGTGCCCCTCGCACGCGCTCTTGTGAAGCCAGCTTGGAACTTGAGGCCAAGGACATGGGCGGGATGATTGCCGCGCCGGACCGTGACCCGTTTGCCTTTTGAATTGCAGGTGGATTATCGCACTGCAACACTCACAAAACGCTCCGCAGCCGAAAAAAACTCCGGCGGGTGCGATAATCTGCGGTTTTACGGCGCCGTTGAGTTGCGAAACTGCAGATATCTGCGCCGATCTCCTCCCGGGCTGACCCGTCTTGGCAACCGAACAAGAACTTTCCGATTTCCTCAAAAGCGTAGAAAAGCGCGCGTTCAAGCGCTCGGTCTACCACGTTCGCAACGAGGAAGCGGCGCTCGACATCGTGCAAGACAGCATGCTCAAGTTGGCCGAGCATTACGGGGACAAACCGGCGGGCGAACTGCCCATGCTGTTCCAGCGGATTCTTTCCAACTGCACCCTGGACTGGTTTCGCCGCCAGAAGACGCGCAATGCACTGTTTTCGAGCATGAGCGACTTCGAAGGCCCAGGTGAAGATGGCACGGATTTTGATCTGCTCGAAGCGTACTCAGGGACAGAAGACGGCGACAAAGCCGAAAGCGCGGAAGACCTGACCCGCCGGGCCCAGATATTCCAGGGCATTGAAGAAGAAATTGCAGAGTTGCCACCACGTCAACGGGAAGCGTTCCTGATGCGTTATTGGGAGGAAATGGACGTCGCAGAGACGGCTGCCGCCATGGGCTG
Organism: Acidovorax sp. 22279; assembly: GCF_052045435.1. Taxonomy (NCBI): domain Bacteria; kingdom Pseudomonadati; phylum Pseudomonadota; class Betaproteobacteria; order Burkholderiales; family Comamonadaceae; genus Acidovorax; species Acidovorax sp. 22279. The sequence goes on along the minus strand of NZ_JBQEOV010000013.1, from coordinate 12,276 downwards.
CTCTGAAGGCAGTGTCAAAACACACTGCTTTCGCGCCATACAAACCCTCAGCAAGGCACTGAAGGCCAAAGGAATCGAGCCATGAAGAACACTGTACAGACCCCACCGCCCCAAGCTGAAGCTGCTGCCGAGCGCTTTGCGCTGCGCGTCACGGCGCGCCTGTCCAGCGGCACCGACGCCCTGCCCTATGACATCTCCGAGCGGCTGCGCGCCTCGCGCATGCAGGCGTTGGCCAAACGCAAAGTCACCGCGCCGGTGCATCGCACCGCCCCCGCAGCAGTGGTGGTCAACGCAGGCAGCACCGCCACACTGGGCCGTGGCGGCGAAGGCGGTGGCTGGTGGAATGCCCTGGTGTCCGCCGTGCCTCTGCTGGCGCTGGTCGTGGGACTGGTGGTCATCAACATCGCGCAGGACGAACGCAGTGCCAACGATGTGGCCGAGGTGGATGCCGCTCTGCTGACCGATGACCTGCCTCCCGCCGCTTATTCGGACCCAGGCTTCGTACAATTCCTCAAGACCTCCGCGCAGTCAAACTGACCTGCCTGACTCTGGACTGCATGCACCCAAGCCCCTCTGAAGCTCCCTCCACGCTGCCAGCCTTCGTGCTGGCATTGGCGCTTCTGGGTGCGCTTACCGCTGGTGGCTGGCAGGCGTTGGTGCAGATGCGCATGGCCCCGAGCACAGTGCTCCAGGCGGGCGCTGAGGCCGCAGTGGCCCGCCCCAATAACGCCCGCACAGACCTGTCTGCCGTAAACATGCCCCCTGCCACGGAATCAGGACCAGGCTGGGGCACGCTCACCACGGCGCAAAAACTGGCGTTGTATCCGCTGTCGGAACGCTGGGCGCTGATCAGCGAAGCCCAAAAACGCCGCTGGCTCGACTTGGCCATCAACTACCCCAGTCTTTCGGAAGAGGAACAACGCAAGTTCCATGACCGCATCACCGACTGGGCCAATCTGAGTGCCCAGCAGCGCAACCAGGCACGCTTGAACTACGCGGTCACCAAGCGCCTGGCTGGGGACGACAAACGGGCGCAGTGGGAGGCCTACCAGGCACTGTCTGACGAAGAGCGCAAGGCGTTGGCCTCCAAGGCGACCCCCAATCCCCATGGGGCTGCCACGGCCCTGCGCCCTGTCTCGCCCAAAAAGCTGGCCCAGGTGCCCGCAGCAACGCAAGCCAACCCCGATCGGCCCAACGCCCCCAAGATTCCACCGGTGGTAGACCACTCGCCCCGCGTTGCGGCCCCAGTGCCTCAGCCGACGGCGCCTGCGATGCCATCCCCCCCCGCATCCGCAGCGCCGGCAACCTCGACGGGTGGCGTGGAAACAGCGCCCGTGGCGATCCCCAGTGCGGTGCCTGCTGTACTTCCGCCCCTGGGCTCTGGCGGAGCCGACAGCACGGGCTCGCCCGGCACCCCCGCAGTAACACCTGACACCTCCGGCCTGTATCCTCAGTAGGTTTCAACCTGCCCTGGCCCGACGGGCCTGACCTGGAATGTCCGTTTCTCCCTCTCCCACCACGCCCCAGCCTGCGGCCAACGCATCAAGCGGTGTCCTTGCGGGCGGCCCCACGCCCAACCTGTGGCGGCGCATGGCCTGCTGGCTGTACGAAGGCATGCTGATGTTCGGCGTGGTCTTTATCGCCGGCTACCTGTTTGGCACGCTGAGCCAGACGCGCAATGCGATGGACAACCGCCATGCGCTGCAGGCCTTTCTCTTTGTGGTGTTCGGTATTTATTTCACCTGGTTCTGGGCCAAAGGCCAGACCCTCGCACAGAAAACCTGGCACATCCGCGTGGTGGGCACTGCAGGGCAACCCATCAGCCAGCCGCGCGCCTTGTTGCGGTATGTATTGAGCTGGCTGTGGTTTCTGCCGCCGCTGGCGGCAATCGCACCATTCTCCCTGTCGGGGGGTGAGTCCGCCGTGATCGTGCTGGGCTGGGTGGCCATCTGGGCGCTGCTCAGCCGGTTCCACCCCACGCGGCAGTTCTGGCACGACGCGCTGGCCGGCACCCGGCTGGTGCACTACGAAATTCCCAAAAAATAAGCGCATGCAACCCTCCTCCCCCTCTCCGGACGCTCCGGACGCTCCGGCCAATCCCCAAAAGGCGCGCTCGGGCCTCAATCGCATCTGGCATGCAGCCGGCTATTCCATGGAAGGGCTGCGGGCCGGCTGGAACGAGAAGGCCTTCCGCCAGGAGGCCATCGCCGCCATGGTGCTGCTGCCGCTGTCGCTCTGGCTGGGCCGCAGTTGGGTCGAAGTCGCCTTGTTGGCGGGCTCCGTGGTCATCGTGATGATTGTGGAGTTGCTCAACACGGGCATCGAGACCGCCATCGACCGCATCGGGCCCGAGTGGCATGACCTGTCCAAACGCGCCAAGGACATGGGCAGCGCAGCGGTTCTGCTGGCCTTGCTGCTGTGCATCGGCATTTGGGCCGCCGCATTGTTTCAGAGGTTTTTCCATGGCTGAACCCACTTTTTCTGTGTGCGTATATTGCGGATCGCGCCCCGGCGACAACGCCGCCTATGCCCAGGCGGCGCAGGCAGTGGGCCAGTGGATCGGCGCCCACAACGGACAACTGGTATACGGCGGTGGCCGCAGTGGCCTGATGGGCACGGTGGCCGAGGCGACGCGTCTGGCGGGCGGTCGGGTGGTGGGGGTGATACCGCAGGCGCTGGTGGACAAGGAGCTGGCCAACCGCCAATGTGACGAGCTGCACATCGTGCAGACCATGCACGAACGCAAGGCCATGATGGCAGAGCGCAGCGATGCCTTCCTCGCCTTGCCCGGCGGCATCGGCACCTTTGAAGAACTGTTTGAAGTGTGGACTTGGCGCCAGCTGGGCTACCACGACAAGCCCTTGGGCTTGCTGAATGTGGCGGGCTACTACGACGGCCTGCTGGGTTTCTTGCAGGGCAGCGTGGCCAGTGGCTTCATGGGTGAATGGCAGATGGGCCTGTTGCACGCATCCACCGATGCAGAAGCCCTGCTGCGCGCGCTGGTGCAAGACGCAGGGCCTGACCAAGCGCCCGTCCCGCTGCGCTCAGTGATCTGACTCCCCCCGCACTCCGAAACTCGAGCGGCCCACAAGCCAAGGCCACCGCGCAAGGGCCACCAGGCTGCGCATGCGGCGCTTCGCTTGCTTGCGCTGGCGTTGCCTCCCTTTTCTCGAATGGCGCAGCCGTTCAAGAGAAAGGGCAAGGTAAGAAACGACTCAGGGGGTTGTCACCTCACACCGCTGCGTCGTCCAGATCGCCCGTGCGAATACGCACCGTGCGCTCCACGGCGGTCACAAAAATCTTGCCGTCACCGATCTTGCCGGTGCGCGCCACGTTCACGATCGCGTCCACGCAGCGGTCCACATCCTCGGACTTGACGACGACCTCGACCTTCACCTTGGGCAGAAAGTCCACGACGTATTCCGCGCCGCGGTACAGCTCGGTATGGCCTTTCTGGCGGCCAAAACCCTTCACTTCGGTCACCGTGAGGCCGGTCACGCCGCATTCGGCCAGGGCTTCGCGGACTTCTTCGAGCTTGAAGGGCTTGATGACGGCGGTGATCATTTTCATGGCGGGTCTCCTGGAGGATGTAAAAAATCGGGCGGGGGGCACGGCGCCGAAGCGTCACGCCCTGAATTTGCTGGTGATAGGGTAACGCCAGTCCTTGCCAAAGCTGCGGCGCGTGACACGAATCCCTATTGGGGCCTGGCGGCGTTTGTACTCGTTGAGCTTGATCAGGCGCGTCACGCGCTCGACATCGGCCCGGGCGAAGCCGCTGGCGATGATGGACTCGATGGGCTCATCGTTTTCCATGTAGCGGGCCACGATGGCGTCCAGCACCTCATACGGCGGCAGGCTGTCCTGGTCCTTCTGGTCGGGCCGCAGCTCGGCACTGGGCGGCCGGGTGATGATGCGCTCAGGGATGGGGCTGGCGCAGGTGCCATACGGGTCGTTGGCATTGCGCCAGCGGGCCAGGTCAAACACCCGGGTCTTGGCCACGTCCTTGATCACGGCAAAGCCGCCGGCCATGTCGCCGTACAGCGTGCAGTAGCCGGTGGACATCTCGCTCTTGTTGCCGGTGGTCAGCACGATGGCGCCGAACTTGTTGGACAGCGCCATCAGCAGCGTGCCCCGGATACGTGCCTGCAGGTTTTCTTCGGTGGTGTCTTCGGGCAGCCCGGCAAACTCGGTGGCCAGCGCGGCCTTGAAGGCCTCGAACTGCGGCTTGATCGAAATCTCGTCATAGCGCACGCCCATGCGCGTGGCCATGTCGCGCGCGTCGATCCAGCTGATGTCGGCGGTGTAGGGCGATGGCATCATCACCGTGCGGACCTTGTCGGCACCGAGCGCATCCACCGCAATCGCCAGCACCAGCGCCGAGTCGATGCCGCCCGACAACCCCAGCAGCGCGCCCGGGAAGCCGTTCTTGCCCACATAGTCGCGCACACCCAGCACCAGGGCATCCCACAGGTCGGCCTCCAGCGTGCGCTCTGGGGCAACCTCTGCTGTAATTTTGATAGCACCCTGGGCAGATTCGACTAGCGCATAGAGCAGTTTTTCCACAAAAGCAGGGGCCCGCGCCGCCACCGAGCCGTCGGCGGCCAGCGCAAACGAGCGGCCTTCGAACACCACCTCGTCCTGCCCGCCCACCAGGTGGGCGTAGACCAGCGGCAGGCCCGTCTCGACCACACGGGCGCGCATGGTGGCCTCGCGCTCCGTGCCCTTGCCCAGATGGAAAGGCGATGCATTGATGACTGCCAGCAACTGCGCACCGGCGGCAGCGGTATCGCGCGCGGGGGTGGCAAACCAGGCGTCTTCGCACACCAGCACACCCACCTTCACGCCCTCCACCTCGAACACGCAGGGCTTGCTGCCGGGCACGAAGTAGCGCCGCTCGTCAAACACCTGGTAGTTGGGCAGCTCGCGCTTGGCATAGGTCTGCTCGATCTTGCCGTCGCGCACCACGCTGGCGGCGTTGAAGCAGACGCTGAAGGCCTGGGCGCCACGGGCCATGGCCTGCGGATGGCCCAGCACGATGGCCAGGCCTTTCAACCCCGCAGTCTCGCGGGCCACGGTTTTCACGGCATCATCGCAGGCCGCAATGAAGGCAGGGCGCAGGAACAGGTCTTCGGCCGCGTAGCCGCAGATGGCCAGCTCCGGTGTCAGCAACAGGCGAGCGCCCTGGGCATAGGCCTCGCGGGCTGCCGCAATGATCTTTTGGGCGTTGCCGGGCATGTCGCCCACAACAAAGTTGAGCTGCGCAGTGCAAATGGAGAGCGTCATGGAACTGGAATCGGCCCCTGCGGCCAGGTTGAATACCGCCGTTGCAGGCCCGCAATCAAAGGTGCATCACAGGGGCCTGCATGGCTGAAGCTGCCATTATCGCCCGCGTGCTCCCCTCCGTGCTGGACGTGGACACTACCGCCTGGAACCACCTGCTGGCGCAGCAAAGCCACGCCACGCCCTTCATGCGGCATGAATACCTGGCCGCGCTGGAAAGCAGCGGCAGCGCCACGCCACGTACCGGCTGGACGCCCCGCTTCATGACGCTGTGGGATGGCAACACCCTGGTGGCCGCCTGCCCCCTGTACCTCAAGAGCCATTCGTACGGCGAATATGTGTTTGACTGGGCCTGGGCCAGCGCTTACGAGCAGCACCGTGTGCCCTACTACCCCAAGGCCGTCATTGCCGTGCCCTTTACGCCCGTGCCGGGCAGCCGGCTGCTGGCCCGCGATGCCACCACGCGCGCCCTGCTGGTGCAGGCGGTGTGCCAGTGGTGCGAGCAAGAAGACGTGTCGTCCGTGCATGTGCTGTTTGCCAGCGATGACGATGTGCTGACCAGCGCGCAACAAGACCTGATGCTGCGGCACACCGTGCAGTTTCACTGGAAGAATGAGCAGCCCACGCTCCCTGTAGCCCAGGGTGTAGCCGCCACCGACGGCGAAACCCTGCGCTACCAGGACTTTGACCAGTTCCTCGCCAGCCTGTCGCAAGACAAACGCAAGAAGATCCGCCAGGAGCGCCGCCGAGTGGCCGATGCCGGAGTCACCTTCCGCTGGTCACGCGGGGCGGACATCAGCGCTGCAGACTGGGATTTTTTCTACCGCTGCTACGAGCGCACCTATCTGGAGCACGGCAACCCGCCCTACCTCACGCGCGACTTCTTCGCCCGCATGGCAGCGGACATGCCCGAGGCCTGGCTGCTGTTTGTGGGGGAGCGGGACGGGCGGCCTATTGCTAGCAGTTTGATAGCTATCGGCGCATATGCATCTAGCGCATCAGCCCAAAAAGACGCTGAATCAGGCCCCGAATCACGCTCCGAGCTGGTGGCCTACGGCCGCTACTGGGGCGCGCTGGAGCGCGTGGACTGCCTGCACTTCGCGGCCTGCTACTACCAGCCGCTGCAGTGGTGCATCGCCCACGGTGCCGTGCGGTTTGAGGGGGGCGCCCAGGGCGAGCACAAGATGGCCCGCGCGCTGCTGCCCGTGCAGGCCACCAGCGCGCACTGGCTGGCACACCCGGCATTTGCTGAGGCGGTGCAGCGCTTTCTGGACCGCGAAGGCGCTGGCGTGGAAAGCTACCTCGGCGATCTGCAAGCGCGGAGCCCCTTCAAGGCCGCCTGACCTGCAGCGGTCCGGCAGGACGCGCGGACGAGATCAAAGCGAGGTTTGAACCGACACACGGCGAAGGCAGGGCCCGTCACGCCTGCCGAGGGCGGCGAGTCACTGTCAAAAACTCTCCCAGTCAGCGTCATTGCCGCTGCCCGAACGAGCTGGCGCCGTTGACGCAAGAGCCGGTGCGGGCTTGGCGGCCGCACGCAGAGGCGGCACCTTGGACGGTGCCACAGGGGCTGGTCGGCTGGAACCGGCCAAGGCCGGAGATGGGCCTGCAGCCTTGGGCACATACGCAAAGGCAGACGCAGCTGGCTGCGCAGCCTGCGCTGGCGACAGCTTGAAGAACGCCACCGTGCTCACCAGGTCCTGCGCCTGGTTGTTAAGGCTGGCAGCGGCGGCGGCCATTTCTTCCACCAGGGCAGCGTTTTGCTGGGTGACCTGGTCCATCTGTGTCACAGCCTCGCCCACCTGGGCCACACCCTGGCTTTGTTCAGAGCTGGCGGCACTGATCTCGCCCATCAAATCCGTGACACGTTTGATGGAGCCCACCACCTCGGTCATGGTTGCACCCGCCTGATCGACCAGCGTGGTGCCTGCGGCCACGCGTTCCACGCTGTCGTTGATCAGGGTCTTGATCTGCTTGGCCGCGTCGGCCGAACGGCCCGCCAGGCTGCGCACCTCGGACGCCACCACCGCAAAGCCCCGGCCCTGCTCGCCCGCACGCGCTGCTTCGACGGCCGCGTTCAGCGCAAGGATGTTGGTCTGGAAGGCAATGCCATCGATCACACCGATGATGTCGGCGATCTTGCTGCTGCTGTCGTGAATGCCCTTCATGGTGTCCACCACCTGGCTCACCACCTCTCCGCCATGCACGGCCACCGTCGATGCGCTCTGCGCAAGCTGGTTGGCCTGGCGGGCGTTGTCGGCGTTCTGGCGCACGGTCGAATTGAGCTGCTCCATGGATGCCGCCGTCTCCTGCAGGGCGCTGGCCTGCTGCTCGGTGCGTGCGCTCAGGTCGTTGTTGCCCTGGGCGATCTCGGACGATGCGGTGGCCACGTTCTCGGAGCCCGAGCGCACATGCCCCACGATGCGCGACAGGTTTTGCTGCATTTCGTCCAGCGAGCGCAGCAGCTGGGCCATCTCATTGCGGCCATTGCCCACGTCGGGAATCTGCACCGACAGATTGCCGTGGCTGATTTCATCGGCCGCCCGCACCGCACGCTGCACCGGCCCCACGATGGAACGCGTGGTCCACAGCGCAAACAATGCGCCCAGCACCACCGACACCACCGCCCCCAGCGCCAGCACCCACTGGCTGGTGCCTGCGGCCTGGATGATGGCGCCCTCGAACTCATCGAGCTGCTTGTGCGTGTTGTCCGCCACATCGGCCAGCGACTGCAGGTAAGCGGTGGCCAGGGGCTTGAGGTCGCTGTCCACCAGCGCAAACACGTCTTCCCCAGCCTTCTTGCGCTCCAGCAATTCGGCGCGTGCGTCCACATAGGCCTTGCGGGTCACCGCCACACGTTCCATCAGCGCCTTTTCGGTGGGGTCGTCCACCAGCGCCTCCAGCTTCTTTTGCGCCTCGCTGGCCCGTTGGGACGTGGTGGCCATGTCCGCCGTGAGCGACTGGATGTAGCCCGCATCCGTTGCCTTGAGCGACGCCGACGCCCGCACCCAGTTCAGGTCGATGGCCGCCTTCCACTCCTGCGCCAGGGCGTTGCGTTCCATTTCGACAGTGGCAATGCGACTGCTGGCCTCCTTGAGTACCGCCAGTCGCCAGACGCCGGTGGCGGCGATGGTGGCGGTGATCAACAGCACAAGGCCAAAGGCCAGGCTCAGGCGCGCTCCGATTTTCAGGTTGCTCATGGGAATCTTTCGTGGTTTTTATGGGGGCTTTTGCCAGCCATGGCTGCGCCGATGTGGTTCGGCGCACCTGCGCGGGACAACAAGGAATCAGCGGCTGAGATGTGATAATTGTATCATATTTGTGATAAATATGATTTTATCAATTTTAATCATCACAAAAGAGTCGACGGCCCACTGCGCAAGCGCTGCCCCGGTGGGGGCATGGGTGCGGCCCCCTGTGTCAGCCGTGGGGATATCAAAACAGCGCACAAGGCCCGTGCGTGCAGCGCACGCACGGGCTGGAGTGCTACATCGCGGGCGCTGTCGGCGCAGTGCCAGGCACCGAACCAGCTTGGGGAAGTCTACGCCCCAAAACGGGGCGTCACGCTTACAAACGGTGCAGGCATGGCCTGCCGTCGGTCAAAAGCTCTCCCAGTCGTCCTCGGCACCGGCGGCCACTGCCTGTGGGGCCGCTTTGGGTGCGACGCCCGCGGCCTTGGGGGTGGCACTGGCAGCAGGTGCCTTTTTGGCGGCAGGAGCAAAGGAAGAGCGCAAAGCAAGGGTTGCCTTGCTGCCCGCCGCATGGCCGCCCATCGCCGCCTTGCGCGTGTCCGCTGCGGGCGCAGGGCGCGGCACCGGGTCCACAGCGCCGCCAGGCTGCGATGCCCGTGCCTGGTCGGCCGTGAGCTTGAACACCGCCACCGCCCCCACCAAGGCCTGGGCCTGGTGGCTCAGGCTGCTGGCAGCAGCCGCCATTTCCTCGACCAGTGCCGCGTTCTGCTGGGTGACCTGGTCCATCTGCGTGACCGCCTCGCCCACCTGCGACACACCCGTGCTCTGCTCGCTGCTGGCGGCGCTGATCTCGCCCATGATGTCGGTCACGCGGCGAATGGCGCCCACCACCTCGGTCATGGTGGTGCCCGCCTTATCCACCAGCTGGGTGCCCTGCTCGACCCGTTCCACACTGGCGGTGATGAGCGACTTGATCTCCTTGGCTGCCTCGGCACTGCGCTGTGCCAGGTTGCGCACCTCGCCCGCCACCACCGCAAAGCCCCGGCCTTGCTCGCCCGCGCGGGCGGCCTCCACGGCCGCGTTCAGCGCCAGGATGTTGGTCTGGAACGCAATGCCGTCGATCACGCTGATGATGTCGGCGATCTTTTTGCTGCTGTCGTTGATGCCCTTCATGGTGGTCACCACCTCGGCCACCACATCGCCGCCCTGCCCCGCCACGGTGGACGCGCTCATCGCCAGCTGGTTGGCCTGGCGCGCGTTGTCGGCGTTTTGCTTGACGGTGGAGCTCAGCTCCTCCATCGACGCAGCGGTTTCCTGCAGCGCGCTGGCCTGCTGCTCGGTACGGATGGACAGGTCGTTGTTGCCCGATGCGATCTCGGCACTGGCCGACGCCACGCCCTGGGCATTGCCACGCACGCCCGACACCACATGCGCCAGGTTGTCCCGCATGGCGGTGAGGCCGCTGAGCAACTGGGCGATCTCGTCCTTGCCCCGCGCGTGGATCGCCACGGTCAGGTCGCCCTGCGCCACCGCGTCAGTGATCTGCACCGCATCGCCCAGCGCACGCGAAATCTGCCGGATCATGGCGCCGCCCATCAGTACCGCCAGCACAATGCCCGCCACCACGGCCGTGACCGCCAGTGCGCGGATGGTCTGGTAGCTGGCGGCCGCACTGTCGTACTCGGCCTTGGCGCGGTCCAGCTGCACCTGCATCAGCTGGCCCAGCACCTCCTGCAATGGGTCGATGGCGGGGTACATCTCCTTGGCCGCAAACGCGGTCAGGGCCGCCACATCGCCCGACTTGAAGTGCCCCGCCAGTACATCGGTGGCCGCATCTGCCTTGGCCTGCAGCGGCTTGAAGCGCTCGACCAACTGCGTTTCCTCCGGCACCAGCTGGGTGGCCAGATAAGCCTTCCAGTTGGCATCGATGGCCTTGCGCGCATCGGCCACCGACTGCAGGCCCTGTGCGGGTGTCAGCGTACCGTCACGCACCTTGTGGGCCGTGTCCACCACGTTGACCGCATACATGTCCGCCACCACCTTGATCTGCTTGAGCGGTACCACCCGGTCGTCGTATACCGACTTGAGCCCGGCATTGGAATTGCCCATGCCATACAGCCCCGCCACGCCCACCAGCAACACCAGCAGACACAAGGCCGCAAGCAAACCCGCCAGGCGGGTGGAAATCTTGAACTGGTTCATGACAACACTCCTGAGGGAAACAAGCAAACAGGCTGCGCCCGACTGGCAGCGCACCAGCGGTTGGAAAGGGGCATACGGAGAGCGCGCAGCAGACTCAGGTGCGGCCTTTGCGGTGCCACGGTTGGCGTCGAAGACCACACGGCAGGCGCACAGCAGCTCGCGCTGGTGATGACGGGGCGGCCACCCATGCACGTGCGCGACGCGTTGAAACCTCGGTCCATTGCAGAACTCCTGTGGAGAACGGCGCCAAAAAAGGAATGTCCACCCACCGACGGGCCGCGCGCCGTGGCGGGCCCGCTCAGCATAGCGCTTTCCGTTACGTTTGCGTACAAATCGCCCGCCAACCTTGGCGCGCCGCTGCCCATAACGGCAACTCGCCACCATGCACCTGCAGCAAACATCGCGCCAGCGGGTGGCAGACCCACCCCACGCATGCCTTCAGCCATCACCATCAAAGCGCCCACCTACAAAAAAGCACGCAGAAGGTAGCCCCCTCTGCGTGCTTTTTTGCTTTGTTTTTGATAGCTGTCAGCGCATGTTCCACCTACGCTTGCAGCCGTTTTGACCTGATTTCTTCACCCAGGGGCCTGTCTGGCCCTTCTCAGAAGCTCTCCCAGTCGTCGTCGCTTCCCGCAGCCTTGGGTGCCGGGGCCGGGCTGGGCGCTGCGGGCTTGGCGGCGGGTGAGGCTGCCGGGCTGCTGGCCTTGGGCGCCGCCAGGCTGGCGGCGGGTTTGCTGCCGGTCTTGGCGCTTTTGCCCAGGCTGGTGCTGCGGGCCGCGGCTTTGTAGCTGGGCGCTGCAATGGGGGTGCGGGTGGGGGCTGCCGTGTGGCGGTTCTGGCTGTAGCTGCTGTTCGTGCTGCTGGCGTCGAGCTTGAACACGGCCACGGCGTTGACCAGTTCTCCGGCCTGGGCGTTCAGTGCGCTGGCGGCCGCGGCCATTTCTTCCACCAGGGCGGCGTTTTGCTGGGTGGCCTGGTCCATCTGGGTGACGGCTTCGCCGACCTGGCCGACACCTGCGCTTTGTTCGCTGCTGGCGGCGCTGATCTCTCCCATGATGTCGGTCACGCGCCGGATGGCGCTGACAACTTCAGTCATGGTGGCTCCGGCCTTGTCGACCAGGGCGGTGCCTTGTTCCACGCGTTCCACGCTGGCGGTGATGAGGGCTTTGATTTCCTTGGCGGCTTCTGCGCTGCGTCCTGCCAGGTTGCGTACTTCTCCGGCCACCACGGCAAAGCCTCGGCCTTGTTCGCCGGCGCGGGCGGCTTCCACTGCGGCATTGAGCGCCAGGATGTTGGTCTGGAAGGCGATGCCGTCGATGACGCTGATGATGTCTGCGATCTTGTTGCTGCTGGCGTTGATGCCTTTCATGGTCTCGACCACTTCGGCCACCACGTCTCCGCCTTGCACGGCCACGGTGCTGGCGCTCACGGCCAGCTGGTTGGCGGCTCGCGCGTTGTCGGCGTTCTGGCGCACGGTCGAGCCCAGCTCTTCCATCGAGGCGGCCGTTTCTTCCAGGGCCGAGGCCTGCTGTTCCGTGCGCGCGCTCAGGTCGTTGTTGCCTGAGGCGATCTGTGCGCTCGCTGACGCTACGCCTTCGGCGTT
>NZ_JBQEOV010000012.1:0-185808 GCF_052045435.1 Acidovorax sp. 22279 | reverse complement strand
ATGGAGCTGGCGCAGATCGGCGCCACCCCCAAGGGCGGCGTGTGCCGCTTGACCCTCACCGACCTGGACAAACAGGGTCGTGACTTGGTGACCCGCTGGGCGCGTGAAGCGGGCATGACCGTCACCATCGACAAGATCGGCAACGGCTTCATGCGCCGCCCCGGCCGCAACAACAGCCTGCCACCCATCATGACCGGCAGCCACATTGACACCCAGCCCACCGGCGGCAAGTTCGACGGCAACTACGGCGTGCTCGCCGGCATCGAGGTGGTGCGCACGCTCAACGACCATGGCATCGAAACCGAGGCCCCCATCGAAGTGGCCTTCTGGACCAACGAAGAAGGATCGCGTTTCGTGCCCGTGATGATGGGCTCCGGCGTGTTCGCCAAAGCCTTCACGCTGGATCACGCCTACGCAGCTACCGACACCGAAGGCAAGACCGTGAAAGGCGAGCTGGAGCGCATCGGTTACATCGGAGACCAGGAACCGGGAGACCACCCCATTGGCGCCTACTTCGAAACCCACATCGAACAAGGCCCGGTGCTGGAAGACAACGACAAGACCATCGGCGTGGTCAGCGGCGTGCTGGGCATCCGCTGGTTTGACTGCACCGTCACCGGCATGGAAGCCCACGCAGGCCCCACCCCCATGGCCCTGCGCAAGGACGCGATGCTGGCCGCCACACGCATCATGCAAGACGTAGTCGCCGCCGCCCACCGCCACCCGCCGCACGGGCGCGGCACCGTGGGCATGGTGCAGGTGTTCCCCAACAGCCGCAACGTGATTCCGGGCCGGGTCAAATTCAGCATCGACCTGCGCAACAGCACCGACGCGCTGGTGGACGCCATGGCCGCCGAGGTCAAGGCCTTTGCCGACCAAGTGGCCAAGGAGCATGGCGTGCAAGTCCACATCGAAATGGTGTCCAGCTACCCCGCACAGCTCTTCCAGCCCGAATGCGTGCAGGCCGTGGGCCGCGCCGCCGCCAAGCTGGGCTACAGCCACATGCCTGCCGTCTCCGGCGCGGGGCACGATGCCGTGTACATGGCCAAGCTCGCACCCAGCGGCATGATCTTCATCCCCTGCAAGGACGGCATCAGCCACAACGAGATCGAGGATGCGAAACCCGAGCACATCGAGGCGGGATGCAACGTGCTGCTGCACGCCATGCTGGAGCGGGCTGGTACCTAATGCTATACAAAATATAGCGGCAGATACATGATTCCGTAGCGCTTGCACCCGTTTGGATGCAAAAAGCGGGTGGAACGGATCAGTCCAGCTTCGTCAGCCCCAGAAAGTGGTCCAGCATGTGGAAGTGGTCTTCGAAGAATTCCTCTTCCAGGCCTGCCAGCTGGTCGATGGGGATCCACTGCACCAGCGCTGCATCGTCATCGGCCTGCACCACCGGGAAGGGCGCATCGCCCAGGTCAAAGTAGTGTGCATGCGTGATGGTGCGACCGCGCTGGCTGCGGTCGGGGTGGTCGAACACGGCCACTGACTGCAGCGCAGCGCGCATGCGGGCCTCGGGCAGGTCGCAGTGGGTTTCTTCCACCAGTTCGCGCAGGCAGGACTGCCACACGGTTTCTCGCTGCTCGATGAAGCCGCCGGGCACGGCCAGCTGGCCCTTGCCGGGTGCGTGCGCGCGGCGGATCAGCAGCACATGGTCCTGGCAGCGCAGCACGGCGTCCACCGTCACGAACACCGGCGGGTAGGGTGCGGCGGACCAGGCCTGGCGGTAACCACGCAGCATGCGCCACTCCTCCTGTAGCGCGGGGTAGTGTGGGGTCTGCGCAAAGTGCTCCAGCGTGGCGATGGTGCTCTCGGGAATCTCTGCGGCCAGCGGCTCCACGGCGGCGCGCGCGGTGGCGGGCGTGGCGCCAAAGTACGCGTCCCGGATGGCGGTGGCGTCGATGCGGCCCTGGCGTTCTATGTGAATGAGCTGCCAGCCTGGAAAGGCGCTGAGGTAGCCGCTGGTCGCATCCTTGAAGTGGCCCACCAGGCCGATGCTTGCGCCCGGGGCGGTGAGGCGCGCCACGGCCCTGCGCACCGCCTGCACCCACACGGCTTCGTTGTAGTAGTCGCGCATGGGCAGCACCTGCACCCGGGCGCTGTCTGCGGGGGCCAGGGCAGCGCGCAGCATGGCTTGGCGCTCTTGCCAGGTGAAAGGGTTCTTGGGCGAGCGTGCCTGCCACGCCGAGCCGATCACCACGATGACCTGCGGGGCGCTGTCCAGTGCACGTTGCAATAGCGCCATGTGGCCGCTGTGGACGGGCTCAAAACGTCCGATATAGATGGCGGTGTCGACCATGTGTCTCCGGCTGGTGGTGCGCTTCAGGTCCCTTCGCGTTGCTGGCGGGGGGCCGCCCATGTCCTCGCGGTGGCTGTCGCTTGCCAGGGGCTGACCGGGGCATTGGGGCGGCGTTAGAGCAGGTCGAGCAAGCAATGGGGCTGTATGCGCTGGATGTATATATGCTAGTAGCTATCTTTTTTGTAGTGATTTTACCGCCAGCCAGTGTCGTGGGTGGGGGGTGACCGTGGCAGGGCGCCCTGGCGGCGGCGGAGGGGCGGCGCTGCCAACCGCCTCTGAAGTCGCTATTGTGCGACCCGGCGGTTCATCCCGTGCATGGGGCGGGGGCGCAGGGCAGCGTGGCAAAAAAGAGATGGACCGGGCCGTACAAACGTGGCGACAATGCGCCGCTTGCACGCTGTGCGCAAAATTTCTGTAGCGCGAATCCGTCCCTTTCGTGCTGTGGTCTCGTGGTGCGGCGTGCAAGCCCACCTGTGTGAACCTGGGGGACTGCGCCCAATATGGCGTGTCCGCACCTCCAATAACAGGCCCGCCGTGCGCGGGCCACCGAGGGAGATCCATGTCGTTGCGGCTCAAATTCAATCTGGTGCTGGCGGGCGTGCTGCTGCTGGCGGTGCTGGGCGCGGGCGCCTATGTGCACCGCTTTTTGCAGCAGTCCGCCATCGAGGAGGTGCAGCACAACTCGCAGATCATGATGCACGCGGCCATGGCGATCCGGGACTACACCACCGAACTCGTCAAGCCGCACCTGGATGTGACGCTGGCCGAGAAATTCCTGCCACAGACGGTGCCTGCCTACGCGGCCACCGAAACCCTGCGCCGCCTGCAGAACCGGTTTCCGGGCTATGAGTACAAGGAGGCGGTGCTCAACCCCACCAACCTGCGCGACCGTGCCAACGAGTGGGAGGAGCGGATCATCAGCGACTTCCGCGAAGGCCGGGCCGACCTCAAGAAAGAGGTCACCGGCGAGGTGGGCGAGGGCATGCACCGCGCCATGTACGTGGCCCGCCCCATCACCATCAAGCAGGCGCAATGCATGGCCTGTCACAGCACACCGGCCGTGGCGCCGCCCACCATGCTCAAGGTCTATGGCGACAAGAACGGCTTTGGCTGGGGCATGAACGAGACGGTGGGCATCCAGGTGGTGAAGGTGCCGATGTACTTCCCGCTGGAGAAGGCGCGTCAGACCTTCAACACGGTGATGGCGGCGCTGGTGGGTAGTTTTGTGCTGCTTTTCGTCGGGCTCAATCTGTCGCTGTCGTCGCTGGTGATCGAGCCCATGGCGCGGCTCAACCGCAAGCTGGAAGACCTGGCCACCAAGGACTTCCTGACGGACCTGGTCAACCGCCGCCGCTTCTTTGAGAGGCTGGAGACCGAGATGGCCGACACCCGCATCAAGAAGGGCAGTCTGTCGGTGGTGATGTTTGACATCGACTTTTTCAAACGCATCAACGATACCTTTGGGCATGACTCGGGCGATGTGGTGCTCAAGAGCACGGCGCTGCGTGTGCGCGAGCTGCTGCGGTCGTCCGACTGCGCTGCGCGTTTCGGGGGCGAGGAGTTCATCATCCTGCTCAAGGAAACCCCGGTGGATGCCGCCATGGCCATGGCCGAGGCGGTGCGCGCGCGCATTGCAGGCGTGCCGTTCGACGCGGTGGGCCATGTCAGCGCCAGTTTTGGCGTGGCCACCTGGGACCACAAGGAAGACAGCCACGCCCTGATCAAGCGCGCGGACACGGCGTTGTACAAGGCCAAGTCCAGCGGTCGCAATTGCGTGGTGCAGGCCGAAGAGTCCGTATGACCCCTTGCGTGTCTCCGGGCAGAGCCCGGCACGCTCAGGCCATGGCGGCCTTGGCCTCCTCATAGTCAGCCCGGTAGTCCGCCGCCAGCGCGGTTTTTTGCTTCTCCGTCAGCAGCTTGCCGGCCATCTGGAAGAAGCGGTGTTCTTCTTCCTTGAGGTGGTGCTCCACCTTCTCCGCCAGTTTCTTGGCCAGCGGCAGCCAGCTTGGGCTCGCCGGGTCGGCCTCTTCCAGCGACTCCAGCAGTTCATCGAGCTGGTGGTGCTCTGAAATGGCGTGGCGGGACAGGTCGATGCCCGCGTCGTGCGCCATCAGCGGAATATAAAAATGCCGTTCCTCAGCCCGTTCATGGGCCGTCAGTTCCTGCTTGAGTTGGTCAAACAGCTCGCGCCGCTCGGGGGTGTCTCCGCTGGTGTCGGTGAGTGCGGTGTACAGCGCTCGTTGGCGTTCGTGGCTCTCGCGCAGGGCTTCAAAGATATTGGTGGTGTCGGTCATGGTGCGGCTGTGTGGGGAATGTTGGGCAGTGACAAAGGTGCGGTGGGCTACTTGAGTACCTTGCGCGCGGCACCCACGCCGATGACGGCCAGCACCACAAACACCACGGCAATCACCAGGAACAGCACAAACAGCACCTTGGCGATGCCCGCCGCGCCTGCGGCGACTCCGCTGAATCCAAGGGCACCGGCGACCAGGGAGATCAGGGCAAAAATGATGGCGTACTTCAGCATGGTGGTCGCTCCTTGCATTGGATGTTCAGGCAGCGCGGGGCTGCGAAAGGGTGTGCAGGAACGATACCGAGGGGCCGTCGGCAGCGCCGTCAGTGCGGGCGGGCGGTGGGTGTAGGAGAGGGCCGCTGGTGGGCAGTGGTGAAGCATCAAAAGAAAAGCCGCAACGCGGAGCGTTGCGGCTTTGGAGGTGGGACGGCTCTGACGGTCTTTTGGTCTGCGCTCACATCGCTGACGCGATATGAGCTTCGTCCGCAGACCGAAAACCGCGCTATCGCGCGGCGGGCTTTACAGCCCGGCTGCAGCGCGCAGCGCAGCAGCTTTATCGGTCTTTTGGTCTCCGCTCACATTGCTGCGCAATATGAGCTTCGCCCACGTACGGAAAGCCGCGCGTGCCGCGCGGAGGGCTTACAGCCCTGCTGCTGCACGCAGTGCAGCAGCCTTGTCCGTACGTTCCCAGCTGAATTCGGGCTCTTCGCGGCCGAAGTGGCCGTAGGCTGCGGTCTTCTCATAGATGGGACGCAGCAGGTCCAGCATCTGGATGATGCCCTTCGGGCGCAGGTCGAAATGCTCACGCACCAGGGCGGCCAGACGCTCGTCCGACACCACGCCCGTGCCTTCGGTGTACACCGTGATGTTCATGGGCTCGGCCACGCCGATGGCATACGCCACCTGGATCTGGCACTGGCGCGCCAGGCCGGCAGCCACGATGTTCTTGGCCACGTAGCGGGCGGCGTAGGCGGCCGAGCGGTCCACCTTCGTTGGATCTTTGCCGCTGAATGCGCCGCCGCCGTGGGGGCAGGCACCACCGTAGGTGTCCACGATGATCTTGCGGCCCGTCAGGCCGCAGTCGCCTTGCGGGCCGCCAATGACGAAGCGGCCCGTGGGGTTGATCAGGTAGCGGGTGTTCTGCAGCCATTCCTTGGGCAGCACAGGCTTGATGATCTCTTCAATGATGGCTTCGGTGAACGAGGCCTTCATCTTGGTTTGCGTTTCGCTCTGGTCGGGGTGGTGCTGGGTGGAGAGCACCACGGTGTCGATGCTGTGGGGCTTGCCGTCCACGTAGCGCATCGTCACTTGGCTCTTGGCGTCAGGGCGCAGGAAGGGCAGGCGGCCGTCCTTGCGCAGCTGGGCCTGGCGCTCGACGAGGCGGTGCGCGTAGTAGATGGGCGCAGGCATCAGCTCGGGCGTTTCGTCGCAGGCGTAGCCGAACATCAGGCCTTGGTCGCCAGCGCCGGTGTTCAGGTGGTCGTCGGACGCGTGATCCACGCCCTGGGCGATGTCGTTGGACTGCTTGTCATAGGCCACGAGCACGGCGCAACCCTTGTAGTCGATGCCGTAGTCGGTGTTGTCGTAGCCGATGCGCTTGATGGTGTCGCGCGCCACCTGGATGTAGTCCACATGCGCGTTGGTGGTGATCTCGCCCGCCAGCACCACGAGGCCGGTGTTGGTCAGCGTTTCAGCGGCGACGCGGCTGCGGGGGTCTTGCTTGAAGATTGCATCGAGAATCGCGTCCGAGATCTGGTCGGCCACCTTATCGGGGTGGCCTTCGGAGACGGATTCCGAGGTAAAGAGAAAGTCGTTCGCCATTTGAATAAACTCCTGTGGTCCGGCATTTGGGGCGTTGCCCTCACCCCGAAGGAGATCTGGCGAACGCTTTAGCAGATTTTTTTAACGTCGCCCTGCAAGTTGCTCATTTAACTCAGCGACCCACCCATTTTAATGCCAGTCGTCTTCCGATTCTTTTCCGTATTTCCACTGTGGTTGCTGCACATCATGGGCGCGGCCATGGGCTGGGTGGCGTTTGTGGCGTCTCCCACCTACCGGCGCCGGTTTATCTCCAACTCGGCGCTGGCGGGCTATGCGTTTGGCGATGTGCGCGCCGCCGTGGCCCATGCGGGCCGCATGGTGGCCGAGCTGCCACGCCTTTGGATGGGCGCGACCATGCCCTGCGCACTCACGGGCGAAGCCTGTGTGGAGCAGGCCTATGCAGCCGGTCGCGGCATCGTGTTTCTGACCCCGCACCAGGGGTGTTTTGAACTGTCGGCACAGGCCGCTGCACGCCGCTGGAGCGCGGAGCGTGGCCCCATCACGGTGTTGTACCGCCCGGCACGCCAGGCCTGGCTGGCCAAGGTGATGGAGACCGCACGCAACCGCCCCGGCATGCTGGCCGTGCCTACCACGCTGGCGGGCGTGCGCCAGATGATCAAGGCCCTGCGCCGGGGCGAGGCCGTGGGGCTGCTGCCTGACCAGGTGCCGCCCGAGGGGCAGGGCCAGTGGGCACCTTTTTTTGGGCGCGACGCCTACACCATGACCCTGGCCGTGCGCCTGGCGCAACAGACCGGCGCGACCGTGGTGCTGGCGCGTTGCGAGCGCCTGTCCTGGGGGCGTGGCTACGTCACGCATTTCGAGCCCTTGCCCCAGCCGCTGTCCGACCAGATGGACCAGGCCGTGCTGCAAATCAACCAAGCCATGGAACACCTCATTCGCCAATGCCCCGAGCAATATCTGTGGGGCTATGGCCGCTACAAGCAGCCGCGTGGCGAGGCTGCTCCGGTCGAACCTGCCGCCGGAGGCGCCGCATGAAGGGCCTCACAGGGCGTTTGGGTGTGTGGTTCATGCGGGTGCTGGCGCTGCTGCCGTTGCCGGTGTTGCGCGGCATGGGCTGGCTGCTGGGGCAGGTGGCCTTTGTGCTGGTGGCGCCCCGCCGCAGGGTGGCGTTGCGCAATCTGGCGCTGTGTTTTCCTGACTGGACCGAAGCGCGCCGCCGTGCCGTGGCGCGGGCCAGCTTTGTCGCGTTCTGCCAGACCTGGCTGGACCGCAGCTGGCTGTGGGCCGCGCCGCGTTCGGTGGTGGAGCAGCGCGTGCGTTTGACGGGGGCCGTGCACGAGCTGGAGGGCGACACGCCCACCATCTTGTTTGCGCCGCATTTCTACGGCATGGACGCGGGTGGCCTGGCCTTGCCGCTGCGCAGCGGCCGTGCGTTCACGTCCATCTTTGCCACCCACCCTGATCCGGCGGTGGATGCCTGGTTCATGGCTGGGCGCCAGCGTTTTGGCGATGTGCGCATGCTCAACCGTTCGGACGGCGTCAAACCCATCATCGCCAACCTGCGCAAGGGTGGCTTGCTGTACCTGCTGCCCGACATGGACTACGGCCGCAATGATTCGGTGTTTGTGCCGTTCTATGGCGTGACGGCAGCCACTATTCCGTCGCTGTCGCGGTTTGCGCGACTGGGTCGCGCCAAGGTGGTGGGGGTGTATTCGCGCATGACGCCCACCGGGTACGTGGCCGAGGTTTCGCCCGCTTGGGCCAACTACCCCACCGACGACGCTGAGGCCGACACGGCCCGTATGAACCGCGAGCTGCAGGCCGTGATCGACACCATGCCCGAGCAGTACTACTGGGTGCACAAGCGCTTCAAGACCCGCCCGGAGGGCGAGCCCTCGGTGTATTCACGCTGAAATATCAGCAAAAATGGCCTGAAGCGCTAGTGCATCATGCGCTGATAGCTATTTTTTAGATAGCAAAAAACGTTGCAGTTCCATGGCCACGCGCTCGGGGTGCTCGTGCACGACCCAGTGCGATGCCTGCTCCACCTGCTGCACCTGCAGCCGGGGAATCCAGCCGGGCAGGCCGTCGAGCAGGCCAGGCAGCAGGGCCGGGTCGTCCATGCCCCAGAGCACCAGCGTGGGCACGTCCACCGTCAACATCGACTCGGGCAGGGTGATGGCCTGGGCGCCGGGGTCGCCCTCGCGCGGCGGGCGGATGGGGCTGGCCCGGTAGTAGTTGCAGGCACCCTGCAACCCCTGTTGCCACAGGGCCCGGTACTGGGCGCGCACCTCGTCGGTCAGCCATGCGGGGGCTGTGCCATCCGGGGCGTTGAAAAAGGCAAACAGGCGGCGGAAGTCGTCTTCGGCCAGCAGGGCCTCGGCATCGGGCCTGCACAAAAAATGCATGTACTGGCTGCCCGCCTGCTGGGCGGCGTTGTGCGACAGCTCGCGCACAAAGGCGCCGGGGTGGGGTGAGTTGATGATGGCCAGGCGCTTCATCAGCTGCGGCTGCTGGTTGGCCAGGTTCCATGCCACGGCGCCGCCCCAGTCATGGGCTACCAGGCATTCCAGCGCACTGCCGGGGCATTCGTGGGCGATCAGCGCGACCAGGTCCTGGACCAGGTGCTTGGCGCGGTACGCATCCACCGCCTGCGGGTTGCTGGACGGGCCAAACCCTCGCAGGTAGGGCGCCACGCAGCGGTAGCCGCCGTTCTCGGGGCGGGCAAAGTGCAGCAGCAGTTCGTCCCAGATGAAGGCCCCCTCGGGGAATCCGTGCAGGAACAACAGCACCGGGCGCCCGGGGATGCCGCTCACGCGGCAGTGCAGGGTGATTCCGTGGGGGAGGTCAACAGGGCAATCTTGGATCATGGCGCTATGCATTCTGTAGCTGCCAGCGCATGATGCAATTGCGCTTGCGGCTAGTTGGGCTCGGATTCGCTGGTGGGCGAAGGCTGTGCGGGGCTGCTGCTGTCCGCAGCCGCAGGGGGCTCTTCGACGAGGGGCTTCACAGGGTGCGCCCACTGCCACAGCAGCTGGGCCACTTCATCCACCCCTTGCTTTTTGAGGGCCGAGAACATCTTCACCTCGCCGCCACCCGCGTGCAGTCGCGTAATCGACAGCACCTTGGTCTGTTCGGCGCGCGTGAGCTTGTCGGCCTTGGTCAGCACGATGAGGAACTTGAGGCCTTCCTCAACCCGGGGGCGCACCACTTCGAGCAGCGCCTCGTCCAGCTCGGTCAGGCCCAGGCGGGGGTCGCACAACAGCACGATGCCCGTGAGGCCGGGGCGGCTGACCAGGTAATTCACCATCACCTGCTGCCAGCGCACCTTATCCGAGCGCGATACGGCGGCATACCCATAGCCGGGCAGGTCGGCCAGCACGGCGTCCATCACCCCTTGTTTGCCCAGCGAGAACAAATTGATGTGCTGGGTACGCCCCGGCTTCTTGGAGGCAAATGCCAGCTGCTTTTGCTGGGTGAGGGTGTTGATGCAGGTGGATTTGCCCGCGTTGGAACGGCCCACGAAAGCGATTTCGGGCACGTCGATGGGCGGCAGGTGGTGCAGTTGCGCCGCCGTGGTGAGGAACCTGGCGGTGTGCATCCAGCCCATGGCGATTTTGGCGTCAGGTGCGGGCGGGAGAGAGCCAGCAACTGGCGCAGAGGGGGGTGTCGTCATGGGGAGTTGGGAGAGAAAGAACCATCATTGTAGAATCGCGAGGTTTTGCGCACATAAACACACACCCTCGATATGAAGTTGCTCGCCTCATTGCTGACGGCTGCCGCACTGGCAGCACCTGTTTTTTCGGCCTTTGCAGCGGGTGATGCACCCAAAGCGGCCAAGCCGGATCTCGTCAAGGGCGAGGCCAGCTTCACTGCGGTGTGTGCGGCCTGCCACGGCGCAGACGGCAACTCGGCCATCGCGGCCAACCCCAAGCTCTCGCAGCAACACCCCGAATACCTGGTCAAGCAGCTGCAGGAATTCAAGTCCGGCAAGCGCAACAACGCCATCATGAAGGGCTTCGCCACGGCCTTGTCGGATGACGACATGCGCAACATCGCCTACTGGCTCACGTCCAAGCCCGCCAAGGCCGGCTTTGCCAAGGACAAAGACCTGGTGGCCATGGGTGAACGCATATACCGCGGCGGCATTGCCGACCGCCAGATCGCTGCTTGCGCTGGCTGCCACAGCCCCAATGGCGCTGGCATCCCTGCGCAGTACCCCCGCCTGTCGGGCCAGCACGCCGACTACACGGTGTCGCAGCTGAACATGTTCCGCGACGGCTCGCGCGCCAACAGCATCCAGATGACCCAGGTGGCTGCCAAGCTCAATGACAAGGAAATCAAGGCCGTGGCGGACTACATCGCCGGCCTGCGCTGATTGATTGCTTGATATTTGTCATGACCCGGCCTGATTGACCGGGCGGCACGGAACCTACCGCCAATAACAACCCCAAAAAGGGCGGGTCCATCGCAGCGATGGTCCCGCCCTTTTTCTTTCGCGCTTCGCAGACACCGCTCCCACCCATGTCCGACAACACCCAGGGCCTTCGCATGAAGTCCGGCTCCCAGGCCCTGCGCGCCGGGGTCGAGCTGCTGTCTTCCATGCGCTTTGCCATCTCGCTGCTGACGGTGATCTGCATCGCCTCGGTCATCGGCACGGTGCTCAAGCAGCACGAACCGGCGGCCAACTACGTCAACCAGTTCGGTCCGTTCTGGGCCGAGTTGTTCGGCGCCATCCAGCTCAACGCGGTGTACAGCGCCTGGTGGTTTCTGCTGATCCTGGCGTTCCTGGTGATCAGCACCTCGCTGTGCATTGCCCGCAACACGCCCAAGATCCTGGTGGACCTCAAGGCCTACAAGGAAAACATCCGCGAGCAGAGCCTCAAGGCGTTCCACCACAAGGCACAGGCCGATCTGCCCGAATCGGCCGAGGCCGAGGCACGCCGCATTGGCACACTTCTGGCAGGTGGCGGGTGGAAGGTGCGCCTGCAGCAGCGCGACACAGCCGCAGGTCCAGGCACCGGCTGGATGGTGGCGGCCAAGGCTGGCGCCGCCAACAAGATTGGCTACATCGCAGCGCACAGCGCCATCGTGCTGGTGTGTGTGGGCGGCCTGCTGGATGGCGACCTCATCGTGCGTGCGCAGATGCTGCTGGGCGGCAAGTCGGTCTACACCGGGGGCGGGCTGATCGCCGATGTGAAGCCCGAGCACCGACTGTCCGAGCGCAACCCCACCTTCCGGGGCAACCTGCTCGTGGCTGAGGGCACACAGTCGAGCACCGCCATCCTGAGCCAGTCCGACGGCGTGTTGCTGCAGGACCTGCCGTTTGCGATCGAGCTCAAGAAGTTCATCGTGGAGCACTACTCCACCGGCATGCCCAAGCTGTTCGCCAGCGAGATCATCATCCACGACAAGGCCACGGGCGAGAAGACACCCGCGCGCGTCGAGGTGAACCACCCGGCCAGCTACAAGGGCATCGAGATTTACCAGTCGAGTTTTGACGACGGCGGCTCGCACCTCAAGCTGCGTGCCGTGCCCATGGTGGCGGGAGCCAAGCCTTTCGATGTCGAAGGGGTGGTGGGCAACTCCACGCAGCTCACCAATAAGGGCGGCGGCCCCGGCAGCGACACGCTGACGCTGGAATTCACGGCGCTGCGCACCATCAACGTCGAGAATTTTGGTGGGGCCGGCCCTGGCGCCAGCGGTGCAGACGTGCGCAAGGTGGACCTGCGCGAATCGGTGGAGTCGCGCCTGGGGGCAGCCAACAAGACCGTCACCAAAAAAGAACTGCGCAATGTGGGCCCCAGCGTGAGCTACAAGCTGCGTGATGCGGCTGGCCAGGCCCGCGAGTTCCATAACTACATGCTGCCGGTGGACACCGGCGACGGCGTGCCGGTGTTCCTGCTCGGTGTGCGCGAGTCTCCGGCAGAGCCCTTCCGCTACCTGCGGGTGCCGGCCGATGACAAGGGCAGTATGGATGGTTTCATGCGCATGAAGGCTGCGCTGGCGGACCCCCAGGCCCGGGAGCAGGCGGTGCGCCGCTATGTGTCTCAGGCCATGGATGCCTCGCGCCCGGAGCTGGCCGAGCAATTGCAGCAGTCGGCCGTGCGTGCGCTGGCGCTGTTTGCGGGGCGGGGCATGGTCGATGGCAAGCCCACGGGCGGGCTGCAGGCCGTGTCGGACTTCATGGAAGCCAATGTGCCCGAGGCCGAACGCGCGCGCGCAGGCGAGGTCCTGGTGCGCATTCTGAATGGCACGTTGTTCGAGCTGGCCCAGCTGTCGCGCCAGCGCGAGGGGCTTCCGCCATTGCCGCAGGACGAGCAGACCCGGGGTTTCATGACACAGGCCGTGCTCTCGCTCAGCGATGCGCAGATCTACCCTGCACCCCTGGCGTTTGAACTCAAGGACTTCACCCAGGTCCAGGCCAGCGTGTTCCAGGTGGCGCGAGCCCCTGGCAAGAATGTTGTCTATCTGGGCTGCGCCTTGCTGATCCTGGGCGTTTTTGCCATGCTCTACGTGCGCGAGCGGCGCGTGTGGGTCTGGGTGGCTCCGCAGGATGGCCGCACCCACGCCACCATGGCCCTGTCCACCAACCGCAAGACCATGGATGGCGACCAGGAGTTTGTCCAGCTCGCACAAAAACTGATCGGGGCATCGCCCCGCGAAGGCACCGCATGAACACCGCGACTTCTTCCTCGACCGTCACCACGATCACCCTGAACGAGGGGTTCTTCGCTCGCCGCAACTGGTTTGACTGGCTGTTTGCCGCCATCGTGGCCGTGGGGGCGTTGTATGCGCTGCAGCGCTACGGGGCCTTCATGGATGTCTACGAAAAAGGCATTTTGCTGGGCGCCATTCCGAGCACCATCTGGCTGGGCTGGTTCTGGCGCCCGCTGCGCGTGCTGATGCTGGTGGTGGCGGCCGTGGCGCTCATGGCCATTGGCCTGTACCAGCAAGACGGGGCAGGCAGCTTGGCGCGGGCCGACACAGTGTTCGGCCTCAAGTATTTCCTGTCCAGCCAGTCGGCCATCCTGTGGATGAGCATGCTGTTTTTCATCAGCACGGCGTTTTACTGGGTGGGGATGTTTGCACGTGGCGAAGGCAAGACCATGAGCATGCTGGGCTCGCGCATTGC
Source organism: Acidovorax sp. 22279 (assembly GCF_052045435.1). Lineage (NCBI taxonomy): Bacteria > Pseudomonadati > Pseudomonadota > Betaproteobacteria > Burkholderiales > Comamonadaceae > Acidovorax > Acidovorax sp. 22279. The sequence goes on along the minus strand of NZ_JBQEOV010000012.1, from coordinate 172,293 downwards.
GTGGGTGGCGGTGGCCATGGCGCTCATTGGCACCCTGGTGCGCTGGTACGAAAGTTACCTGATCGGTCCGGACATCGGCCACATCCCGGTGAGCAACCTCTACGAAGTGTTCGTGCTGTTCTGCTGGATGACAGCAGCGTTCTACCTGTACTACGAAGAGCAGTACGACACGCGCGCCCTGGGCGGCTTCGTGATGCTGGTGGTGAGCGCGGCGGTGGGCTTCCTGCTCTGGTACACCGTGGTGCGCGAAGCGCATGAGATCCAGCCGCTGGTCCCTGCGCTCAAGAGCTGGTGGATGAAGCTGCATGTGCCCGCCAACTTCATCGGTTACGGCACGTTTGCGCTGTCGGCCATGGTGGCGTTTGCCTACCTCATCAAGCAGCAGGCCACCGAAACCCGTTGGTACAAGCTGGCGCCGCTGTGGCTGCTGGGCGTGGTGCTGTGTTTCGAGCCCATCGTGTTCCGCCAGGGTGCGACGGAGAATGGCGGCAGCTACTGGATGGTGTACTTCGGCATTTCTGCGCTGATCGTTGCGGGCATCCTGCTGGGGCGCAAGCGCATCGCGGCGCGTCTGCCCTCGTTCGAGATTCTGGATGACGTGATGTACAAGTCCATTGCGGTGGGCTTTGCGTTCTTCACCATCGCCACGGTGCTCGGCGCGCTATGGGCCGCCGAGGCCTGGGGCGGCTACTGGAGCTGGGACCCCAAGGAAACCTGGGCCCTGATCGTCTGGCTCAACTACGCCGCGTGGCTGCACATGCGGCTCATGAAGGGCTTGCGCGGTACCGTGTCCGCCTGGTGGGCGCTGGTTGGCCTGGCGGTGACAACGTTCGCGTTCCTGGGCGTCAATATGTTCCTGAGCGGCCTGCACAGCTACGGCACGCTGTGATGATTCAAGGCCTGCTAACGACTCCCCGCGAGATTGTTGGCAGGCGCGGCAGGCATGTCGGGCATTCGGTGGCGCGCAACAACTATTGCGTCTTCGGTGTAACCTGAGCGGTCCAGGGAACGAACTAACAGTTGTTCTGCTCTACCGCTGCAGCTGTCTCACCCCACATGACCGGAGCCACCATGCTGATCCCCTCGCGCGATTCGGGTTTTCACCACCCACATTCCTCCGAAATCACCCCCCGCTCGGTCTATGAAGATCGCCGCCAGATGCTCAAGCTGATGGCGGGTGGCGCCGCAGGTGCTGCAATGGCGGCCTGGGCGGGCCGTGAGGCCCTGGCGCAGCAGGTGGCAGTCACGCGTCCCGGCAAGCTGGCGCCTCTGGCAGGCGCCAAGTCGGCGGTGGCAGGTGCGGTTTCCATGGAGAAGCTCACGGACTACAAGGACGCGAGCACCTACAACAACTTCTACGAATTTGGCACCGACAAGGCCGACCCCGCCCGCAATGCGCACACCCTCAAGACCAGCCCGTGGACGGTGGAGGTCGAGGGCCTGGTCAAGAAGCCCGGAAAGTACGGCATTGAAGACCTGATCAAGCTCAGCGCGCAGGAAGAACGCATTTACAGACTGCGCTGCGTCGAAGGCTGGTCCATGGTCATCCCGTGGGTCGGGTACTCGCTGGCCGAGTTGATCAAGCGGGTGGAGCCCCAGGGCAGCGCCAAGTACGTCGAGTTCGTGACCCTGGCCGACAAGGCCACCATGCCCTTCGTGGGCTCGCGTGTGCTGGACTGGCCTTATGTGGAAGGCTTGCGCATGGACGAGGCCATGCACCCGCTGACCTTGCTGGCCTTCGGCATGTACGGCGAAGTGCTGCCCAACCAGAACGGTGCACCCGTGCGCTTGGTGGTGCCATGGAAGTACGGCTTCAAGAGCGCCAAGAGCATTGTGAAGATCCGCTTTGTCGAAAAGGAGCCAGGCACCGCGTGGAACAAGGCGGCCCAGCAGGAGTACGGGTTCTATTCCAACGTGAACCCCAATGTGGACCACCCCCGCTGGAGCCAGGCGACCGAGCGACGCATTGGCGAAGACGGCTTGTTTGCCAAGAAGCGCAAGACGCTGATGTTCAACGGCTACGAAGCCCAGGTTGGCCAGCTTTACGCCGGCATGGACCTCAAGAAGTTTTACTGATGGCCCTGGTCTCGCCGCCATCGTTGGCGGTGTATGAGGCTGTGGTCTTCTCTTGATCGCGATGCGAAAACTACTGCTCCACCCCGTCGCCAAGCCGGCGGTGTTTGTGTTGTGCCTGTTGCCGCTGGCATGGCTGGTCTATGCGGCGGTGGCGAACCAGCTGGGTGCCAACCCTGCGGAGGCATTGATCCGGGCAACCGGTGACTGGACGCTGCGGGCGCTCTGCCTGGTGCTGGCCGTCACTCCACTGCGCGTCATCACCTCCACTCCTCAGCTGGCTCGGTTTCGGCGCATGCTGGGGCTGTTCGTGTTTTTCTACGGCGTGCTGCACCTGCTGAGCTACAGCTGGTTCGACATGGGTTTTGACATCCCGGACATCCTGCACGACATCGCCAAGCGGCCATTCATTCTGGTGGGTACATTGGCCCTGGTGCTGCTGGCCCTGCTGGCCGCCACGTCATTCAATCGTGCGATCAAGGCACTGGGTGGCAAACGCTGGCAGGCGCTGCACCGCACCGTGTATGCGGTGGCAGGGTTGGCGGTGCTGCACTTTTTCTGGATGCGTGCTGGCAAGAACAACTTTGGCGAAGTGGCGGTCTACGCCGGCATCCTCGGCGCGCTGCTGGGCTGGCGGTTCTGGCAACGACTGCGCAAGCGGTCGGCCACACCGGCAGGTGCTGCGGCAAGACGGACAGCCGCAGGACCGTCTTGAGATTGACTACTACCAAATTGATAGCTGTCAGCGCATATTTTCAATGCGCTAGCAGCCGATTTGGCTGATTTTTAGCCGTTGACTGCCCGCAGCGCTGGGCGCATTTGCCGGGTCACAGGGTCGATGTACGCGGTGGGAATCTGGTAGGCGCGGTCATCGAACAGGTCGATGCCGCACATCAGGTTCTCGATCCATTCAAAGAAGTCGCTAATGGCTTCCTTGCCCATGATGGGAGCGCCGTGCTGCGGCACCAGCATGGCAATGTCGAGCTGCCGGGCCATGCGTGCCCACAGGCGCAGGATCTTGTTGGACACCATGTAGCGGCGGTGGAAGCCCTCCATGCGCGGGATGTGCGCCTTGAGGTCGGTCACCGGGACACGGGCCTCGGCCCCCGACATCATGGATACCCCCAGGTCGCCCGTGAACAGGATGCGGCTGACCGGATCGTAGAAGTGGAAATTGCCCTCGGAGTGCATGAAGTGCGCAGGCAGCAGCACCAGCTCATGGCGTCCCAGGGGCAGGTGGCCGCCACCGTCTGGCACACCGATCACGCGGTTTTCGGTTTTGCCCACCTTGGTGAAGTGCGGTGCAAAGCGCTCCCAGACACGCGAGATCACCAGGTTGGCCTTGGTGCTGGTCATCCAGCGGTCCAGCGAGGCAATGATGTCCGGGTCTGCGTGCGAGGCGATCAGGTACGACAGCTTGTGCGGCGGGAAATGTTTGGTCATCCCCATGAACAGCTCGTTGAAAGCGAGGTTGCCGCCCGGGTCGATGATGGCGCCGGTGTCGTCGTCCACGATCAGGAACTGATTGGCCTGCACGGCCTGTCCATCTTCCTCAATGAGGTCGGTGAACATCAGGCAAGCATGATTTTTGTCGCGGTAGAGTTCCAGGGCCATGGCCATCCTGCGGTGCAATAAAGCGCAGACTGTACGAGTACCCCTAAGCTTTGTGCTTGATGGAAATCAAGCGAAACCGCATTGCCTGGCCATCCTGCGCAGGCGATCGAATGTTTCAGCGTGGCTGCGAGGCGCTGGCTGCGGGCGACGGCGCAGTGTTGGTGTCGTTGCCCGGCGTCAGGGTTTGCGGCAGCGTGGCACGCTGGCTTGCTGCAGGGCCGGTGGGCAGATACAACGGCCCCCGCTGACCGCAGCCGAAAAGGGCTGCCGCACTGGCAGCAAGGACAAGCGTCCTGACTAGAATTTGGGGAGCTTTCAACATGCGCAAATTGTACTTTTCGACGGTCTTAGCGGTGGCTCATGGACTTGGAAAGCCGTCAATCAATTTAACTGCAACAGCATCAAAGTAATCGTGCAGCAGCACTGGGGGCTACCGGCCAAGGGTGGCCGCTGGCGGCGGTTGAAAACAGACGCTCGACGCACAAGCTCAGCCCCAGACATGCCGTAGCGCAGGGGAGGCAGAGGTGTCAGCTGTAGGGCCGTGTCAGGCCTTCTTCTGAAACAACTCGGAGACATACTTAGCTATTTCCCCCTTTGTATCCCTTTCAATTTTTGCTTTTTCGAGTTCGACCGTCGTTTGATCTTTTGAAAGGATGTGGTTTCTTTCTGTGGCCGCCAGCTTCGCCAATGTATCCCCGATCATTGCTTGGTCACCGTAGCTGATAGCGGCACGCAGTGATACTTGCTTTGCTTCTACATTTGTGAGTTCGTTCTGAAAGTATTTGATCTCGGCCAAGCTTGCCTTGTAGAGGCTGAGGAAGAAATAGGCGAACAGCTCAATCATTACAACCAAGGTCAGGCGCGGGATAAAATGTGAAACAAAAGCCCACAGATCTTTAGATGCAGCTGTGATTTCGGAGAAGACACTAGCGCCGAGCAAAGCTAGTCCGATAATCGTAGTGACTGCCCCAAGCGCAAGATTGAGGTTCCCTCTCCTTCCAAGTGCTTCAAGCTCTGTGGCAAGACGAGCACGCGATTCGTCGAATTGCAGCAGTAATTCTTTGGCACGGCTGTCTCGAGAGTAGGTTTCTGCGACTTGGCTTTTCAGCTCTGCAAGCACTCTAGCGCCGGCTTCACTGTTAATTCGAGCCATCAGCTCGTCGAGTAGGAGCGACCTGTCGCCATCATTCATAGATGTGGCGACAGCTTTTGCGGACGCAATTTCATCCCGCGCTCGTTGGGCTTCGACTTTGAGTTCCGCAGCTAGCTTGGCAAGCTCAGCGCGGTCGTTTGAGCGGGTTGCCTCTGTCTCGCGTTGGTATTTTGCGGCTTCCAACTCGACTTCGACAGAGCGTTTGAATCCTGTCTGAAGATAGGTCATCACTACGGACAGGCCAGAGAATCCTATAAGCAATACAGCAATAGAAAGGAAAGTCTCCTTGGGGAGAAGGGATTTCCTGAAGAAGAAATCATCACCTACGCCAATAGTCCAGAGAACCAAGAGAAGACCGGCTAGCGCTGGGACAGCGGTCATCACTACGCGGACCCGCTGTCTTCGCTCGGCAAAATACCGCGCCTCTTCTGCACTTGCCAGATCATGAGTTTCATTCATTTGGAAGGCCTAAAGTGATGTGGACTGTGCAGGATATTGTTAACACGGATTTCTTCTGGAAGTGGCTCGCAGCAGAGGGTGGCTGGTTCCAACATCCAGCTATGAAAATTCTCAGAAACACTACACGCGTCAACTCACCAAACTATAGCTTGCCAGTAGGCCACCACCCACTGTAGGTTCAGGGCCCGAAACGGACGCACAACACCATGGTCAACCTTGCCCGTTGCCGTCTTGTAGCGAGTGCGTATGCAATAAGCGACTGCTGCTTGACGGAGCTCGTTGCTTGCGTTCGATAAATGTTGGGGCTGGCTGAAAACTAGGCTGAGGCTACTCCCTAGGGTTATCCAGCTGAGACAACGGTTAGAGTGATAATTCTCGGAATAAAGCGCATCCCGCGTACCGGAGCAACCGCAGTGGCCGACACAGACCCAGAAGTTTCACCCGAAGAGCCGGATAACTTCCCTGATAGCCAACAGGAAAGCGAAGACGATCTTTCAAAGGTTTCGTTCAAAGACGCCGTCGTCACGAACACCGACTGGACGATCGAGTCAATCAACTTGCAGATGAATAAGGGAACGATTGATCTGCAGCCGAGTTTTCAGCGCCGCGGAGCTTGGGATCAAACGCGGAAAAGCCGTTTGATCGAGTCGATCATAGTCGGTATGCCCGTGCCCAACATCGCACTGGCCGAGCGAAAGGACCAGCGGGGGCGGTTCATAGTCATTGACGGAAAGCAGCGTCTCTTGGCGATCCAAGAGTTCATGCAGGAAGGCTACAAGCTGCGCGGGCTTGACCTCCGTGAAGATCTCAATGGCAAGTCGTTTGGCACGCTGGAGGGCAACGACCGGGAGTCGTTTGAAAACAGCACTCTTCGTGCGACTCTCATCAAGAACTGGAAAGACGAGAATTTCCTTTGGGCGGCGTTCTACCGGCTCAACGTCGGCTCCTTGCCACTTTCGCCGCAGGAATTGCGCAAGGCGCTGATCGGCGGCAAACTCATCGACGCTATCGAGGAGTACCTGCAAAGAAGTAAGCCGTTCCAAGACATCTTTGGTATCGGCTTGGACAAGCGCATGCGGGATTCTGAGCTCGTCCTGCGGTTCTTGGCTTTCGATCGGGACATCATGGCCTACAAGGGCGATTTCAAAGAATTCTTGGACCAGACGACGCGCTACTACGAACAAGACTGGGATGCTCGGGTCAACGAGGTCAACGCCGGTTTTGCACGACTCGATCTTGCCTTGGCCACGGCAACCACAATCTTCGGAGAGTTTCCCTTCCGGAAGTGGCTTGGTGACCGGTATGAGCGCGTGACGAACCGTGCAGTGTTCGACTGCATCGCGCGGTTCTTCGCGGAGCAGGATGTCGCGAACTTAGCTGTGGTGAATGCTGACGCCGTCCTAGGCACCTTCCAAGGGTTGTGCGGCGACCCGAAGTTCCGCGCATATATCGAGGGCTCTACCAAGACACTCGAAGCTACCTATACCCGACTGTCGATGTGGGGCGACGGCCTGGCCAAGAACATCGGCAAGGGTCTTGATCTAACAACCCTTCGTATCTCTTGAGCAATGCCATGCCCTCACATGCCGGCACTCCGGGCTCGTATCGTGGTGCTTCGGGCAAAGTTTGTGGACGCGCAGTTGGCGACGGAGCGTACCGATCCGCTCAACTTCGTGCCAGATATCGACAGCCTAGCTGCGTTTCGACTGCTCGCTCACGCCGAGTTTGAGGACTATTTAGAGACGAAGGCGCGCGAAGGGATAGCCAGCATCGAGACAGCATTTCGCAATGGCCAGAACACGGTGCGACAGAACATCAGCGTACTTGTAATAGCGATGTCCCTCCCGAAGCAGCTTCGGTTCGAGCCCCCGAACTGGCCGGCGGACGTGGCCGAGCTGCTGCGCGCCGCGCGCGAGTGGATCGGAAAGAACAACGGCATCAAAGATGCATCGTTCACTATGCTGTCGGTATTCAGCGGCAAGATGCCGGACGAGGTCGATGGAGCCTTGTCGGCGAGCCTGAGCAGCTATGGAAGCAGTCGAGGGGACGTAGCGCACAAGAGCGCGACGCGCGTGACAACCATCCAGGCGCCGAGCGTGGAGGCGCAAGCCGTCGAGGACCTGGTTTCCGGGCTAGACAGCTACTTTTCATAGTTAGCCAAAGAAGAGCGCCGCGCAAGGACGACGAACTGCGGTCGTGCTGGATGACTGCCTCTACGTTGGCAACGAGCTTCTCCTGCGGCTGGTGGACAGAGGTTTGAACCGCAAGCTGAGGCCGATTGGCGCACATAAGCCGTGATCCATAACTGGCTGCTCTTGGCCGAATTCTGCCTCACACTTTCGCAAAATTTGGCTAGGCATACTTACGGACTTCACCGCTTGACCCCGAAGACCTGACCCTGGTGAGATATGGAGCGTCTGGCCGAATAACTCGATAGATCGCGCACTTGACCGTGCCAAGCCCCACGCCCCACACATCAGCCAACTCATCCATAGTGCATGCGCCGGACAGATACATTGAGACCACCTGCGCCTCATCCTCTGCAGACAGCGCCCGCCTACGACCCCAACGCTTGCCGCGCGCCCGTGCTGCTGCCTGTCCAGCCATGACACGCTCCCGAATCATTGAGCGCTCAAGCTGAGCGACAGCACCCAAAACCTGAAACGTGAACTCACCGAACGGACTGGTGGTATCTAGTGGTTCAGTGAGGCTACGAATACAAGACCCAGCAGCCTTCAAACGCCCCTGAATGGCAAGCAAATCCGGAAGACTACGCGCGACCCTATCTAGCTTCCACACGACGAGCGTATCGCCACGCCCAAGCGAAGCCAACGCCTTTTGCAATTGAGGACGAGGACCGACACCGGAGCCGGACTCAGTAAAGACACGATGGACACCATGCGCAGCAAGCGCATCACGCTGCAGAGCGGTGTCTTGATCTTGTGTACTCACTCGCGCATACCCGACAAGCATTCAACCTCCTTTGTTTTGGACCGGGAACGAAACGCCAAAACTTAACGGCAATACACTGGTGGCAATCCAGCGAAAAGAGCCCATAGCGGCCTAATTTGAAGTTCGAAAATGACACCCATCGAATGGATAACTAACAACCCTTGGAGCGCATCAACAGCAGCAGTTGCAATGCTGCTCGCCGTAATTTGGGCAATCTCTCGATTGATCAAAAAGCGCGAGACAAAGTCCGAATTTCGACTGAGAAGCCAAGAGCAGCAACAGCAATTCCAGCCGGTCAGCACCGCATACAACCCGAAGCAATACCGGCGTAAAAAAAGCTGACCGATGAAGATCAATCTTGGATCGACCGCAGCACGTAGCCCAAAGCCACCAGCACCCAATAAACACGGCGTCCTCAAGCACCCATAGAAGTTCAACAGCCATCACTCTGGACGCTCAGCAGATGGCGGCAATACAGAGCTAGAAGCAGTCACCAAAGATTGGCCCGGCTCGGGCTTGAATGGGTCAAATCTGCGTTTTCTCCAGTCGTCCCACTCAGTGCACAGATCATCGGGAACGGCGGTGCGCTGCTGAGTCATGCAGTAGCAGGGCTCGGACTCCGGGCAGATGCGGCCGACGATGCGCGGCATGGAGACGACTTCGCGCAGGTGGTCATACGCCGGGGCGCTGCGCGGCTCGTAACTCACCACAGGAACAAACATGGCCGTGTCATAGGGCTGGCCGCGCTGGCCGGGGCCGTTGCTCGTCATGGGCTTAAAGCCAGTGCCCGGGACCGCTGCAGGGGCTGGATGGGGCGCAGAAGCCGCAGGTAAGGGGGAAGGTGCAGCGGTGGTGCCTTGGGTCTGTTTGTCGGGCTTGATTTCGCCCTTGCTGGCGATGCGCTGGACAGCCGAGGGGATGAAGAACAAGGCCGCTGCGATCGCAGCAACGACCACAAAGGCCAATGTGGGGATGCGCGTCTTTGGCTTGGTGTGCAGCTCCGAGCTGAGGTAGAGCTGAAACACCTTTTTGTCATAGCGAAACGGTGCCTTGGCGATGGCCTTGGAGTACATCAAAGACCGGCTGCAGTGGTCCCACTCGTACACGATGGAAGCGCCCAGGCCACCGAAGCGACGCACGTGCAAATGGCGACCGACGAGGGCGAGGACGTTGCGATCCAGCAGCATGGGGTGCTGCGTGATGATGATGAAATCGACGCCCTTGTGCCGGTGGGTTTCGAGAGCGCTTATGTCGTCTGGAACCTTGGAGCCGTTGGGGCGTGGGGGCCAGTAGCGTTGCACCTCATCAGGCACGATCACATCACCGGGCTTGCACCACTTGTGCCAGCCGCGCAAGCCGTGTTCCTCGTCGCCGTCGATCAGCTCGTGTTCGATGAGAAGCCGGGGAATGTTGGTGCAGATGCGGCGCGGCGTCTCCTTTTGCTGGCCGTTTTCATCGGTGCTTTTGACGACCGAACCGACCAGGTCAAGCAGTAGCTTGCTGATGCAGTACAGGGTTTTGCCAGCGCCTGGCGTGCCGGTGATTAGCGTAATCATGAGTCACCAAACAGAAGCGCATACACGAACAGCGCAGGCACCGCAAACAGGGCGAAATAGTAGAAAGCATCGAGCAAGGTAAGCCCAAGCCAGAAGCGAATTCGACGTCGACTAGTCGTCATGGATTGGCCCCAAGAATGCGAGTCGTCTTGCTCAGGTTCCAGATCAAGACGCGGGTCATGATCGCCCCAAAGATGATGGACAGGGCCTGGCCAATACCGGCGAGGCCCGCCAGTTGCAGGATGCCTGCAGGCAGGCCACCCCATGCGTTTTGCGCGGTCGCTATGACCTGATCCATGAGCAAATCCATGCCCACAAAACTCACCATCGACAGGCCGAGGGTGACGAAGATGCGGGCGATGAGCGGCGAGACCATCGCCATGATGAGCTGTGCAAATCCCATGGCTTAACCCTCCGACTTCGGTGCAACGATGAACACCGCCGAGATGGCCGCGAGCAGCAGCAACACCGGCTTGACGTAATTCACGATCCAGCTGCAGGGCTGGGCCATGTCGAGGGCCTTGATGGACTGGCCGTGAATGTTCAGAAAGAGGTTTGCGGGGCAAGAACCACCACCGCCAAACGATGGCCCTTGCTGCTGGGTGATCATGCGTGTTTGCGTTGGGATCGTGCCGTCTGTCGGTGGCGTGCCCACCGGCGTGCAGCCAAGCGATCCTGGGTACTTGTCGCAGTCGGTATAGAAGTCCGCAACCGGGTTTGGATTGGGGTTGGGGTTCGGGTTCGGCGTGGGGTCCGGCTGCGGCGTGGGGTCGGTGGTTTCAGTGACAACAGGACGCACATCAACGCGCCACGGTTCGCTCGGCGTAGGCGATGGCACGACCTCATGCCATGGCTGCGTGTACCGCTGTGGGTTGGTGTTTGGAATGGGCACCGGGTCGCCATCTGGATAACGGATGGGCGACGGCTCCAGCTGCGGCGCGGGGTTGCCGTTGGGGCCGATGACCACATCACCGACCGGCTCTGTGGCCGGGTTGATGATGGGGTTAGGGTCCACAGGCAGCGGGATGCCCAGCTCGACCAGCGCCCGAGGGTTGATGGGTTTGGTTGCGAGGGGGGCCAGATCAGCTTCGGAAGGTGGACGAGCTGGAGAACCTGGGGAAACGGGATTAGGTGCCGAGGCGTAGCAGCCAGAGCGAACACCGTTGAAGCAGGCAAGCTGCAGGCCCGTAGCCTGCCCAGTGGTGCAGGCAGGGTAACCGGCAACGGAATCGCAGTTGGACGGCTTGGCTATCGAAGAAATGCGGACGACCTGACCGCCATCCAACACCCAGTAATCACCGGAACCTGCGGGTATGGATTCCCCGGGCTTTGCTGGGACCTGAATTTTTCCGAGGGGAGTTACTTCGAGGTCTTCACCGGCGAACCAATCAAGGATGAAAGGTATTGCGGACGCAGCGAGAGAGAGGCCCGCAATCCACGGGTTCATTTTGGTAACGGCGAAGGTGGCCGCGTTGGCAGCGACACGGAAGCCGACAGGGACCGTTACAGCACGTGCGCCGAGGTTCAAGCTGGCATTGGCGATGACGTGGCCACCAGCGTATCGGGCACCGTTGGCAGCAGCTCCGACCGGGATGGTGGAGACACCGCCGACGCTTTGAAATGCAGGCGGTGGCGCTAGTTGGGCATAGCCCGCATGGGCTGCAAATGCGCAGGCCCAGCACAGCAGGAATGTGACGATGCGGAGCATGTCAGCGCCACTGAAAGAGGCCACGCGCCGCGCGGTAGCAGAAGCGGCACACAGAGGGAATGGCAGCGCCAACAAGGCCACCAGCCACGCCGAAATAGAACGAGGAAGCGACGAGGGATTGCTGCACAAACAGCACTTGGTCATCAGTCATGGGGGCCTCACTTTTTTCGAGAACGTTCGTAGGCGGCTGTGGCGCGAATCTTCGCAATGAGCTTTTCTTCTTGCTCTGGTGTAAGAGCCATAGGAGCGCCCGAGATAAGACGCTCTGCAATGGAAAGAACAAAAGAGCAAAGGGCGGCACCGACAGCGCCAGCAAGCCCAGCCACAAGAAGCAAATTCATCAGCACAGAGACAAGCTCTGCGTATTGGTAGTCGTTCATACGCCGCTCACTTGAAAGCGACGAATAGCAGCAGGCAAAGGCCCGCGGCGATCATGTAATCGATGGGTGCAATCACGTTCAATCCTTTGAGGTGTCGCCGGTGAACAGGTTGAGCAGCTGCTTGACGCCCCACACGACAACCAACACGGCGAGGAAGGCGTAAAACAGGTCTGCCATGTCCTGCACGCGGGCGGGGTCCGAGGAGGAATCGACCTTGATGGTTTTCATCACGTCGATCTCGGCCTTGGTGAGAATCTGCAGGCCGCTGGTGCAGGCGTCATCGGGCACGATGATTGGCACCGTGGAGTTGAAGTAGTAGCCCACGCCACCGTTAAATCCGATGGTGGAACCCGTGGGCAAAACCTTGACGCACTGAGCCATTCCGACCCCCTAAAAAACCGAGGGCACTAGGCCCCCGGATGGTTCACACGATGGCGGGGGAGGGATCAGATCCAGCCGAACTTCGAGGCCAGCTTCTTCAGGCCCCAGAACACGACGAACGCGGTGATGATCGCGGTCACTGCGGTGGTCATGTCGGTGCCTGCGTCGCTGATGGCGGTGGTCACAGCAGCGGGCAGAGCTGCATGGGCAGTGCCCACGGAGGCGAGGACAACAGCAGGAATTGCGGCCAGCTTGGAACCGTACTTTTGAGCGACAGAGCGGGTTTGATTGATCATGTTGATCTCCTGTTTGAAAGGTGCGGGATTGCACCCCATAGCCGATGGCGCTTCACAGCGTTGACCGGCTACAGGCTGAAATCTCAACTAGCTAGCTCCCGGGAACGAAATTCCATTAGCTGCGGTTGTTAGGGTTGCCGCCTAGCGCCATCAAAGGGGCACAGAGCGGTGTAATTCGCGAAGGTCCACGACTTGCGCACGGTGAAATGGCTCGGCGTGGTCTTCGATAAGCTGGGCGACTGTTTCGAGGTCTTCGACCGCTACGGCTTCGCGCAGCAACATGACCCATTCGGGCTGGCCGTCCTCATACGAGGGGGCGAGGAATGCGCCCGTGGTTGCCGACTGGATCACGTAGAACATCACTGCACCTTGGCAGCTGGCTTGGCCTGCTCAACGGGGCGGATATCGACCAATACCATCTTGGTTCCGTCCTGCGCTGCTGCGGCCATTTCAAAGGTGGCAATGGCTTTGATGGGCAGGGCTGCGCCGAGGTGTGCCCACTTGTCAAACTCTTTGGCGTCGCCCAGCTTGAATGGACGAGTAGCGCGACCGATGGAGCGGCCAGCACTGTTTTCGGCGAGGTCGACTTCGCAGTGAAAAACGGTGCTGCTGAATGCGCGGCCATCGATGGAGCCCGCGCTTTCCTTGACGCCGTGGACGATGACTTCGGACTTGAATTGCATGGTGATTTCCTTGGGCCTTGTTGAGGGTTATGCGATGACGTGGCCAGCGTCTGCGCCCTTGAAAACTCGTTTAGTTGCGCGTTGATAAACGCGGGATATTTCGTCGCGTGAGAAGCGGCGAAGGCGACCGGGCAGGCTTGCGCCTTCTACGATTGCGGCGAACTCTTCACCGTCCATGAGGGTGAACATGAGGGCCAAGCTAGGGCCAGCCACATCGCGAACCCAGCGCTTGTTGCGGGTGACTTCGGCTTCGATGGTTTCAGCGGCCAAGCGACCGTTGCAGGCCAAGCTGGCGGGGTTCAGCTCGATCTGCTCGTCTGCTTCGCGAAGTAGCGCGGCGTGCCACGGGCTGGCCTCTGCAAAGAAGTCAGCAGGACGGCGCAGCATGTCCACATCGAGAACGCGGGCCTTGTTGCCCAAGCGAAGCTCTGCACGCATCCAACCGGATGCATCCTTGTCGCCGAAGAGCTGATGGCCTTTTTCGTAGATGTTGGTTTGCTTGCCAACTTCCTTGGAGCCGATGTAGAAGCTGCGACCCTTGCCGTTCATCCAGTCGCCGACCATGTTGCACTTGAGGCGCTTGCCGCCCGAGTCCATGAGGCCGCTTTCATAGTCGGCTTGGATACGCTGCATGCCGCCCGTGATGCCATCAAAGAAATCAAGTGCGAGGTCACAGCGGGTGATGACGCCATTTACTTCATCGACCAAATCGGCCATTTCAAAACGCCAAGAGGGCTTTGCAAACGTGCAGGCTGTGCCGTAGAGGTTCACGTGCAGAGTGCGCTTTTGCGCTTGCTGGCGGGGACCGTCGCCACTGGCACCAAAGCCAACCCAACCGACCTCTTCGCCGTTGCGCTCAATGCTCCAACGGCTTTTGTAGAAGTCGTGCCCCTTGCGAACTTCGGAGGCAACATTGAAACCATCGCCGAGGGCATCGACCACGCGCAGCGCAAGCTCTGCAGCCTGAGCGCTGGGCGCAAAGTCTTCATCTGGCACTTGCTGCAGCTTGTGCATGAAGCGCGCAAAACGCTGGGCTTCATAGGTGCCGTACTGCTCTTCATGCTCAGACAGTGGCCGTTCCAACGTGCTTTGCACTGGAGGTGGAAACAGCACATCAACGGGGGGCATGGGAGCGTTGCGCACTTGGCAGGTGAAACGCAGCCAATCGATGTGCACAAGAACGCGGGTTTCGATGCGCTCAGCGATCAATCGGACCTTGACCTGATTGCCCTCAAGGACGAGGGAACAAGCCTTGTTGAGCTTGTTCAGCTTTGAGTTTGCTGGGCGGGTCATTCGGTGGTCCCTCCTTGGTTATCCCCGTGATTACCATCGGGGATGGTCGGCGCCTGCCCCGCCCCGGCGCNCATGCTTGCCCGGCGGGCGCCGCGCCCATAGAGCCGACTGCACACGAAGGACACACAGGGCGCATCCCTTCGGGACCGGGCTCTATGGCTTCGCCACCAAGCCCCTTCGGGTCTTGGCCCATGCGGGTAACGATCCCTTGCGCGGTGGCGCTGTCGGCGAGGGCGTTTTCAGCGGGTACGGGCTGCACAGCGGTTGACATGGGCGTGCCGCCCATACCCTGCCCCACGCACCCCTTCGGGGCCGCGCTAGTCGCGCTGCGCGGGTCCCCGGTTGTCTCCAAAGACAGGCGGGCACGCAGGCCATCGATGTAGGGCGGCAGCAGGCGCGAAAGATCGAGCAGCAGATGCACGGCGCGACTCATGGCAACAGCCCCTGCATACCCTCAAGGCGCAGCACGTGGAGGCGGGCGCGCTCGACCTGGTGGCCGGTGCGCAGGAAAGCGCCGACCGCTGCAGCGCAGGCTTTGTAATCGGCAGCCTGTCGGGCACTGCCCTGGAGAACGGATTTCGGGACCGGGGCCGCAATAGCCCGTTTTGCCCGGTACTGCAGGTCGCGCTTTTCTTCGGGACTCATTGCAGCACCCCGTTATTGCGCGCGCCGTAGAGGCCGACCTGTTTCCAATTGCGGTTGCACTCAGCAAAACGCACCATGGACTGAAGCAGTTCGTTCACGCTGCAATCGAGCTGGGCGGCTGTCTCGCGCAGCTTGGCAATGATCTCGGGCTTGTCGGTGAAATCGACCCGAGCCTTTTCAGCGCGATAGGCGGCTTTGCGGGCCGCTGCACTGGCGTGGACTGGGCGACGGCCCTTGCGCTTTTCGTTCCCGGCGCACTCCCCACCGTTTGCGATGCAAGCCACTGCACAACCGTCGCCATCGCTGCCGACTTCGGGGGGAGTGCAATCGTTAGCCGCTTCAGGGGCGGCAATTTCAGGAAGAAGAAGCTGCAGGGCTGACATGGGTGGCTCCATGGTGGTAAAGTTGCCTTACTAGTAACGGATAACAATATCCGGATTACGTAAAACGTAATTTAACACAGATTACAGAATTGGTAATTAATTCTCTCTATGGAGTCTTGCCGCTATGTATGCCGAATTAATCGAGAACCTGACAGCCGAAGATCGCAAAGCCTTGGCTGAACAAGGTGTTCCATCGTCGCGGGTGAGTGAATGGAAAACAGGCTTTAGAGTACCCACCCGCCCTCAAGCGCTGGCGCTTGCCACCGTCAAGGGCGTGGACTATATGGAGCTGGAGAAGGAGTTGGTAATGATCGAGGCGACGGAAGAAGCCAAGAAAAAACCAGCAATGGCCAGCCTACTTGAACGCATTCGAATACTGTAATGACCGACCTCGAATTCATGGACCACGCCGAACAACTGCTGCTTGCCGTCGAACGCAGTTGTGATCGCATCAATGACACCTCGGATGCCGATGTGGACAGCCAGCGCTCGGGGGGCATGGTGACCTTGACCTTTCCCAACCGCAGCCAGATCGTGATCAACCTGCAAAAACCGCTGCACGAGGTGTGGATGGCCGCCCGTTCTGGCGGCTATCACTATCGTTTTGATGGCAGCCATTGGCAGGACACCAAGGGCGCCGGAGAATTTTTTGCATGCCTCACGCGCGATGCCTCGCAACAGTCCGGGATGTCGCTGCAGTTTGCCCCGTAACTTACTCCGCGCCCACCCAGTTGAGGAGGGGCGCTGCGGATTATGCGGCGCTCAGTTTCGGAACAAGTCCAGGATGCGGCTGCGCTCTTCAGAAGGCGGAGGTGCTTGGGGCGTTACTGCGGGAGACGCGGACCGGTCGTCCACCCCCACGCTCGAAACACCCGCATTGCGTGCGTACTCCTCGTAGAACCACTCACCGCCCACATTCACGACACCGGGTGGCACTGTAGGCTCCATCACTGGCACGCCCTTCAGCGCACGCTCCATGAAGCTGATCCACACGGGCAGGCTGAGCCCGCCACCGGTTTCCCGGCTGCCCAGATTGCGTGGCGTGTCATATCCAATCCAAGTGACAGCCGCAATGGTGGGCTGGAACCCTGCGAACCACGCGTCCACCGAATCGTTGGTAGTGCCGGTTTTGCCATAAAGATCGGGGCGCTTGAGAGTGGCCTGGGCCCGCGCTGCAGTGCCGGTGCGGGTCACCTCCTGCAACAGACTGCTCATCACAAAGGCATTGCGTGCGTCGATGGCCCGGGGCTGCTCGTTGAGCGCTGGTGGCGTGATTTCTGAAATCACTCGCCCCTTGTGGTCAGTCACCTTGGCAATCAGCCAAGGATTGACGCGGTAGCCCCCGTTGGCAAACACGGAATAAGCGGATGCCATTTGCAGGGGCGTGACCGAGCCCGCGCCAAGCGCCATGGTCAGGTAGGCCGGGTGCTTTTCTGGGTCGAATCCAAATCGTCCCACCCATTCCTGCGCGGTTTTGGGTCCTACGGCTTGCAGGATCCGGATGGAGATCATGTTTTTGGACTTCGCCAAGCCCGTGCGCATACTCATGGGGCCGTCGTACTTGCCGTCGTAGTTCTTGGGTTCCCAAGGCTGACCGCCGGTGATACCCGCATCAAAGAACAGCGGAGCATCGTTGATAACGGTGGCAGGCGTGAAGCCCTTTTCAAGCGCTGCTGAATAGATGAACGGCTTGAAGCTCGAACCAGGCTGGCGCCATGCCTGCGCTGCATGGTTGAACTTGTTCTTGTCAAAGTCGAATCCACCCACCAATGCCCGGATGGAGCCATTGCGGGGGTCAAGGGCTACAAAAGCCCCCTCCACTTCGGGCAGCTGTGTAATCTCCCATGCGCCCTTTGGTGTCTTGACCACTCGGATGACAGCGCCGCGCCGGATCTTGATATTGGGCGGCGCCTTGTCGCTGAGCCCCGACTGCGCTGGTTTGAGTCCATCGCCGGTGATCTCCAGTGAGTCCCCATTGGCTCGTGCGGCCAGGATGCGTTTGGTGGATGCTTCCAGCACCACAGCGGAGAGTACGTCTCCGTTGTCTGGGTGGTTGGCAAGGGCGTCATCAATGGCGTCCTCCACTTCCTGGGCTGCTGTGGGCAACGCGACGAACTTCTCTGGTCCCCGATACTGCTGGCGTCGCTCGTAGTCCATGATCCCGCGCCGCAGGGCCACATAGGCGGCCTCTTGCTCCGCCGCATTGAGGGTGGTGTACACGTTAAGGCCGCGTGTGTAGGCCTCGTTGCCGTACTGGGCGAAGATTAGCTGGCGGGTCATTTCGGCAACGTATTCCGCGTGGATGCGCGTGTTGTCGGGTCCCGTACGGATTTTCAACTCTTCCTTCTTGGCTTGCTCTGCTTGTTGCGCAGTGATGAAGCCGTTCTCTTCCATCCGTTCGATGATGTACTGCTGTCGAGCGCGGGCACGTTTGGGATTGCTGATGGGGTTGTATGCAGATGGTGCCTTGGGCAAGCCCGCAAGCATTGCTGCTTCAGCAATGGAAACGGATTTCAGCGGTTTCCCAAAATAAGCCTCGGAGGCTGCCGCAAATCCATACGCACGATTGCCAAGGAAAATCTGATTCATGTAAATCTCAAGAATCTGATCCTTGGTCAGCAAATGTTCCAATTTGAAAGTCAGTAAGATTTCGTAAATTTTGCGAGTAAATGTTTTTTCTGAGGACAGATAAACATTTCGCGCAACCTGCATGGTGATCGTCGAGGCGCCCTGGCTTTTCACACGGCCCAGATTGGCGAGGCCCGCACGCAGCACGCCTTTGTAGTCCACACCACCGTGCTGGAAGAAGCGAGAGTCTTCGATCGCCAGCACTGCGTCTTTCATGACCTGCGGAATCTCGTCGATGGGCGTGAGGTTGCGACGCTCTTCTCCAAACTCGCCCAATAAGGCCCCTTCCGCAGAGTACACCCGCAGCGGCAATTTGGGGCGGTAGTCCGCCAAGTCAGAGATGTCCGGCAGGTTGGGGTAGGCCACTGATAGAGCCACAGCGATTGTGAGCGCCAAGCCCAAAGCCGCGGCCGCCGCCAGTCCAGTGATCCATAGAGCGATGCGAACCAACCAGCGAAGCCAACTGGGACGGGTGCGAGCAGGAGAGGAGTCCGACTTGTCGGAGGACTTCGAGGGGGAGGGCGGCATATCGCTCCGATGGGGTAAGACCACCCATTATAAAAATGTCCACCGCTGGGGTCGGAAATCCGGTTTCGTACTTGGCAAGGTGTCGCTGAAAGGCTTCCCGTAGTGGCCAAGCGGTATTGCAGTGCTCTGAAATTTCGTCTGCTTTTGGCAACGCTCTTCGGGCGTTACAGGGGGAAAAATCTTTGCCGGAGAACTATCTTACTGATAGCATTCATGTGAAGTGTTAAGTTTTGTTGCCTCATTTTGGCAAGTTACAGGGGACCAATCTTGATCTCAATGGGGTCTTTGTTCAATCGCCAGTCTGCTCCGCTGCTGGGAATCGACATCAGCTCCTCCAGTGTCAAGCTGGTGGAGTTGGGGCGCGATAAGGCAGGTAGTCTGGTCCTAGAGCGTTGCGCGATCGAGCCGCTGGAGCGAGGCTGGATCACCGATGGCAACATCGAAAAATTTGACGAAGTGGCGGACGCATTGCGTCGCCTAGTCAAAAAGAGCGGCACCCGAACCAAAAACGTGGCGCTGGCATTGCCCCCCTCCGCTGTGATCACCAAGAAGATTACGCTGCCGGGTGGAATGACGGAGCAGGAGCTTGAGGTTCAGGTCGAATCCGAAGCCAACCAGTACATCCCGTTTTCGCTCGACGAGGTGAGCTTGGATTTCTGCGTTATTGGTCCGAGTAAAAACGCGCCGGGGGACGTTGACGTTCTGATTGCTGCGTCTCGGCGCGAAAAAGTCCAGGACCGACAAGGCTTGGCGGAGGCCGCCGGGTTAAAGCCTGTGGTGGTCGATATTGAATCCCATGCATCACGACTGGCTGCAGGGCGTCTCATTGAAGCGCTGCCGAATAAAGGCGTTGATGCGATGGTGGCGCTTTTCGAGGTTGGAGCCTTGACGACCAGTATGCAGGTGATTCGGAACGAAGAGGTTCTGTACGACCGCGACCAAGCCTTCGGCGGCGCCCAGCTGACCCAACTGATTGTTCGGCAATATGGTTTCTCCGTGGAAGAAGCCGAAAGTAAAAAGCGCAGCGGTGATTTGCCGGAAGACTATCAATCAGCGGTCCTTCGTCCTTTTGTCGACAGCATGGCCCAAGAGATTGGCCGAGCCCTCCAATTCTTCTTCACCAGCACGCCCCACAACCGTGTGGACCACATCATGCTGGCTGGTGGCTCGGCCCCACTGCCGGGGCTAACTGAGGCTGTCACCCAGCAAACCGGTTTTGCGTGCAGTGCTGTCAATCCTTTTGATGGTATGGAAATCGGAAGTTCCGTGCGACTGAAAAAAATGGTGCGCGAAGCACCGTCGTACCTGACCTCGTGCGGTCTTGCTATGCGGAGGTTTCTGCAGTGATTCTGATCAATCTTTTGCCTCACCGAGAGGAGGCACGCAAACGCCGCAAGGAAGCTTTTCAGGCGACGATGTTTGCATCTTTGCTTTTGGGCCTTGCTATTGCCGGAGCCATCTACTGGTGGTTTCAGATCATGATCACGGATCAGCAGAATAAGAACGCCTTTCTCCAGCAGGAGATAAAGGTGTTGGAGGGACAGATCAAAGAAATTGCATCCATCGAAGATGAAATTGCTTCTTTGCGTGCGCGCCAGAAGGCGGTAGAAGATCTACAGTCTGACAGAAACCTTCCTGTTCACTTGCTTACCGAATTGGTCAAACAACTCCCTGACGGGGTGTATGTCACGGCAATCCGGCAAGCCGGGCAAACGATCACGATGCAGGGGATGGCGCAGTCCAACGAACGGGTTTCCGAGTTGTTGCGTAATTTGGCAAGCAACACGCCGTGGTTGGCGAAGCCAGAATTGGTGGAAATCACTGCAAGTACTGTAGCGCTGACCTCGCGAGATCAACGCCGAGTTTCTTCCTTCAACTTGAGGTTCCAATTGGTGCGCGCCAGCGACGCACAAAAATCTATAGCGGCAGCGAATGTTGCTGCCTCTTCGCCTGGAGGTAGGTGACATGGCGAAAGCAAAAGAAAAAAAGATAAATTTCGCTGAATGGATAGAGTCTGTCCAGCGGCAGTTCAGAAGCTTGGATTCCAGAGATCCTTCAGCTTGGCCAGTTTTGCCAAAGGTAATTCTCTGCGTCTTTATTGCGGGCGCTGTCGCTGCGGTGTCGTGGTTCGCATTTTTGCAAGACTATGAAGTGCAGTTGGGTGAGGAACGCAACAAGGAATTAGCTTTGAGGGGTGACTACCAGAAGAAGCTCATCAAAGCAGTTAGCCTGGATGCACTGAAGAAGCAGCGTGAGCAGATTCAGCAATATGTTATTCAGCTAGAAAAGCAACTTCCTAGTAAAGCTGAAATGGCTGCGTTGCTTTCTGATATCAATCAATCTGGTTTAGGGAGAAGTCTGCAGTTTGAGCTGTTTCGGCCCGGTCAAGTCGTTGCCAAAGACTACTATGCTGAGCTTCCCATTTCTATTCGTGTTACTGGTAAGTATCATGATATCGGAGCTTTTGCCTCTGATATTGCGCACCTGTCTCGCATTGTTACGCTTAACAACATATCGATTACTCCCGGGGCTCGTGAAGGCTTAACTATGGATGCGACTGCGCGCACATTTAGATATCTGGATCCTGAGGAGATCCAGGCGCAAAAGAAGGCGGGGGGGGCTAAGTGATGAAAATTTTCACTGCGTCATTTCTTGTGAGTGGTTTGTTAATGCTTGTTGGCTGTGCTCCGTCAGGGGAAGATGAATTGAGAGTTTGGATGGCGGAGCAGCGAGCCAACACAAAACCGAGCGTTCAGCCGTTAACTGAACCAAAGAAGTTTGTCCCTGAAGCATATAGCCAGGATGGTGCGATAGAACCGTTCAATCAACTTAAATTAACACAAGCGTTGAAACGGGACTCTAGTCAAGTGGCCTCGAACGTTACGTTGATCGCTCCAGAAATGGTCCGTCGTAAGGAGCCATTGGAGGCGTTCCCATTGGATTCTATGGCTATGGTGGGTAGTCTGAATAAATCAGGCGCACCGATAGCGTTGATTAAAGTTGATAGCTTGATCTATCAGGTCAAGGTTGGAAATTACCTTGGTCAAAATTATGGAAAAGTCACTCGGATTACTGAAAATTCAATTCAGCTGCGTGAAATAGCACAAGATGCAACAGGGGATTGGATAGAGCGTTCAGCATCGCTTGATCTGCAAGAGGGTAAAAAATGAAACAAAATAGTGGCATATTGTTCAGTTATTGCCGTGGCGCTGCTGTAGGCGTTTCAATGCTTTTTCTTTCTCTTGGGGCATTTGCCGCTGGGGGGATTAGTGCTGTTTCCGCTAGCATCCAGGCGGGTGTTGAGATATTGAGAGTTGATTTTTCTGAGCCGATTTCTTCTTCGCCTACAGGATTCTCGACACAGTCTCCTGCACGCATCGCGCTGGACTTTCAGGGGGTGGGGAATGATAGTGGTAAATCTCTGTATGATATTAACCTTGGAAATTTAAAATCGGTGAATATTGTGAATGCAGGGGAGCGTTCGCGTATTGTTCTGAATCTAAAAAATCCGACCTCTTACAAAACGGAAATTCAAGGGAAATCCTTGTTTTTGTCGCTTGAGTCTTCGCTTGTCGGAACGAGGCCTTCTGCTCAAACCACCGCATTTTCGGAAAGTCAGAACAACGATGTGCTACCGTTGAAAGACATAGACTTTCGACGTGGTTCGGACGGTGCTGGAAGGGTAATCGTGAATCTTCTTAGCAATCAGGTAGGTGTTGATCTGCAGCAGCAAACCAAAGGTATTGTGGTTGAATTTATGCGATCATCGTTGCCTGAGGGGTTGCGTCGAAAATTAGATGTTACGGATTTTGGCACTCCTGTGCAGACTGTAACTACAACACAGACGGGTGAGCGCGTCCGTATGCTTATTGAATCGAATGGTGAATGGGAGCACAGCGCATACCAAAGTGACAATCAGTTTGTTGTTGAAATTCGGCAGAAGAAAATCGATCTGAGTAAATTGACGCAGGGTCCTGGGTACTCAGGAGAAAAATTATCCTTGAATTTCCAGAATATCGAAGTGAGATCTTTGCTGCAGGTTATTGCTGATTTTACGAATTTCAATATAGTCACATCTGACACTGTCACGGGTGCTCTAACCCTGCGGCTCAAGGATGTCCCCTGGGACCAAGCGCTCCAAATTATCATGGACGCCAAAGGTCTTGGTATGCGTAAGACAGGATCCGTTCTATGGATCGCCCCTAAAGATGAGATAGATGCTCGTACAAAGAAAGACTTCGAGGCTGCTCAGGCAATCCAAAAATTGGAGCCACTTAAGACGCAGGCTTTTCAGCTTAACTATGCGAAGTCAGCAGACATTGTTGCTCAGCTCACCACTACGGCGGGTGCGTCCAGCGGGGCCGCATCAACGCGATTTTTGTCGGAGCGTGGTAGTGCAATATCCGAGCCGAGGACAAATCAGTTATTTGTGACTGATACCCCAAGCAAGCTCGAAGAAGTTCGTTTACTACTGGCGAGCTTGGATGTTGCAGTTCGTCAAGTTTTGATTGAGGCGCGCATTGTCGAGGCGCGAGATACTTTTGGCCGATCTTTGGGTGTACGTTTGGGTGCAACTGACTTGCGTGCTAATAGGGGGGGGGATGGTGGATATGGAGTCGGAGGAAATAACCGAGTAGCCTTCGGTACCTCATACAGCGATGCCGTTGCATCCAGTGGTGCAGGTGGTGCGACTAATACGAGTGGAAATTTTGTGAACCTGCCCGCAAGTCTATCTAATGTGAGCAGTGTGGGGAGTTTTGCGCTATCGATATTCAATTCTGCCGCAAATCGCTTTCTTACATTAGAGCTTTCGGCAATGGAGGCCGACGGTAAGGGGAGGATAGTTTCCAGCCCTCGCATTATTACGGCGGATCAAACTAAGGCGCTGATTGAGCAAGGTACAGAGTATCCGTACGCTGTGACGGCCCCTAACGGTGCTACGACTCTAGCCTTTAAAAAAGCAGTACTCAAGCTTGAAGTGACGCCCCAGATAACTCCTGAGGGGAATATTATTCTTGATTTAGACGTGAACAAAGACAGCCGAGGAGAGACAACTACTCAAGGTGTCGCTATTGACACCAAGCATGTCAAAACGCAAATTTTGATTGAAAACGGTGGAACCGTTGTAATTGGTGGAATCTTTGAAATGGAAGAAACCAATCAAGAGAATAAAATCCCGTTGCTTGGCGATGTTCCTGTGGTGGGTAATCTCTTCAAAAATAGAACAAAAGAATCTACCAAGCGTGAAATGTTAGTATTTATTACGCCTAAAGTTATTTCTGATAGTGGTCCTAGAAAATAATTATTTACGGATTAATTGATTATGAAAAAGTTATTTAAAATATTACTTGCCATCACTACCGGTGTGTTGGTTGTCGCTTGTGGAGGCGGGGGGGGCGGAGGTGGTACCCCTAATGGTCCATCCGCAACCTTGAGAGTCTACCCCCCTGTAAGTGCAATTAGTTTGCCTGTGGGCGCTAGCGGGTCCACAGATATTGAAGTGCGTGGCGGTAAAGCACCTTACGGTGTAATCAGCTCCGATGCTTCCGTTAGTGCGTTCCTTTCAGCTGACGGGATACTATTTATTTCTGGAAATAGTGACGGGACTTCAACGTTAACGGTGTACGACGAGAGTCTCCCTGTTCAGCAAGTGAAAATTACTGTGACCGCCAAAGCGGTTCCATTGGTCAGCAGTGCCGGAACTGCGGTTACATTGCGGCCAAATCAGTCCCTTCAGTTCAATGTGCGGGGTGGTGTTGGTCCATATTCTGTTAACAGTTCAGATGCAAGCACTGTCAGCGCATCTATCTCTGGATCTACGGTGACGCTTCTCGGACTTCCGAAAGCAGGAACTGCGACTATTTTGATCACTGATGCGGCAGGTGCTACGTTGAGTGTCACGGCCACAGTGCAGGTGGGCACGATGTCGGTTTCGCCTGCCTCTATCACTGGGCCCGCTGGTACAAGTAATTCCGTGACTGTCAACGGTGGCGTGGCTCCGTACACCGTGAGTTCAACTAACACCGCTGTTGCTACAGCGACTATCTCCGGCTCATCTGTGTCGGTATCACTGGTCTCTCAAGGTGCATCTGACATCAAAATTACGGATGCAGCTGGTACCTCAGTGGTGGTTTCTGTTACTGTGACCACTAATGTTTTGCAGGTTTCACCTGCTAGTCAAACAGTGGATGAAAAGAGTGCGACCTCCACAACGCTTACTTATTTGATCGCAGGAGGCACTGCGCCTTATACTCCCCTGGTGAGTCCGGCTGACAAAGCCTTTTTCACCACACTCTCCGTAGCTGCCAACACGCTGACAGCGATCCTTCCTGATTCCACCACGGGTCCGAGATGTGTAACTGCTGATAAGGTGATTCCAATCGACGTTTACGACTCAAAACTCGTTAAGCAAACTGTTTCAGTGACTATTAAAGATGGCGGCGCTGTGGTTTGCCCATGATGATGCTGTAGTCTGAATAAAAGGCCAATTTTATATTGGCCTTTTTTGTTTTGGTGACTGTAATTTGGTATGGGTGATAAAATATGAATGTGATCAATATTGATTTGGGTGATAGAACTTATGAAATACTAGTGGGTGAAAACATCGACTTAGTTCAGTCTCTCAACGGTATTGTTTCCGATTTTCGGGTTGCTGTAATTGTCACAAATGTTATTGTTGCTGGGTATCATTTAGATCGAGTAAGAAACTCTCTAGCTCGAATATTCGAGGACGTTCGTGTTATCGAGCTGCCAGATGGTGAGTCTCATAAGAGTTGGGATTCTTTAAACAATATATTTAACTCACTTTTGAGTTGGCAATGTGATCGAAAGACGACTCTGTTCGCGCTTGGTGGCGGTGTGGTTGGTGATCTAACAGGCTTCGCGGCTGCCACCTATATGCGTGGTATACCATTTGTACAGTTGCCTACGACATTGCTCGCTCAAGTTGACTCTTCGGTAGGTGGGAAAACTGCGATTAATCATCCGTTGGGGAAAAATATGATAGGGGCTTTTTACCAGCCTCAACTGGTCATCTGCGATTTTTGTACATTGAGTACTCTGCCTGATCGTGAGCTTCGCGCTGGTTTAGCTGAGGTTATTAAATATGGGCCGATTGCAGATATCGCCTTCATGGAATGGCTGGAGCAAAACTTGAACGCAGTTATGGCCAAGGAGGCCGCGGCACTTGCTCATGTGGTTCAGCGTAGTTGTGAGATCAAAGCTTGGGTCGTAAGCAAGGATGAGAAGGAGTCAGGCTTGCGCGCTATATTGAACTTTGGTCACACTTTTGGTCATGCCATCGAAGCAGGGATGGGCTACGGTGTTTGGTTACATGGAGAGGGCGTTTCGGCCGGGATGGTCATGGCCGCTGAACTCTCCCGACGCTTGGGGTTGGTAGACGCTGACTTTGTTCGGCGGCTGATCTCTTTGATCCAGCTTGCTGGTTTACCCACCAAAGGGCCAGTATTAGATGCTAACGACAACGCCGGTCGATATTTGGAGTTGATGCGGATTGATAAAAAAGCCGAAGCAGGCGAGATTCGGTTTGTTGTGATCGATGGCCCCGGTAGAGCACTTGTGCGCTCGGCGCCAGACTCCTTAGTCCGTGAAGTTATTGATGCCTGCTGCGAGTGAATATTTGTGGTTGCTTGGATTGCTTTTTCGAGAAGCGTAGGTGCCGTTTGATGAGGGGCTACTAAGGTGATTGGGCTCGTAGATCTGTTGCCCTTCGCATCTGCCCCCGCGCAGACCCGCGGTCGGCGTCATTCAGAGTGTCCGCCGCCCACTCGAACTGAATACCAGCGCGACCGCGACCGAATCGTCCATTCCACGGCATTCCGACGGCTTGTCTACAAGACACAAGTCTTCCTCAACCACGAGGGGGATCTATTTCGTACCCGGCTAACTCATTCGTTAGAAGTCGCGCAACTCGGGCGATCCATCGCACGGTCGCTACAGATTAACGAAGACTTGGTTGAGGCCATCTCGTTAGCCCACGACTTGGGGCATACCCCGTTCGGGCATGCAGGGCAGGACGCCTTGAATGGCTGCATGGCGGACTTCGGAGGCTTTGAACACAACTTGCAGAGCTTGCGAGTGGTGGACAAGCTGGAAGAACGATACCCGTTGTATGACGGACTCAATCTCACATTCGAGACCCGAGAAGGGATTCTCAAACACTGCTCGCGCACTCATGCTTTGCAGTTGGAGAGTGAGGAGCCCAATGGTGTCGGTGCTCGCTTCCTGCGCAATGAGCGGCCGAGCCTGGAGGCGCAGTTGTGCAACTTGGCTGATGAGATTGCGTACAACGCGCACGATATCGATGACGGCGTGCGCTCGGGGTTGATTACCCTGACGCAGCTGCAAGAAGTGCCCTTGTTCGATGCATACCGTTCGGCAGCCCAGATGGAGCATCCCGACCTCGCCACGCCATCAATGCAGCGCCGCTTGTTGTATGAGGCGATACGGCGGATGCTGAGTGCGCAGGTGTACGACGTCATTGACACCACAAAAGCCGCGCTGCACGAGCATGCACCAGCCCATCCGGATGAGGTGCGGAAGCTCCCTGTTCTGGTGAGCTTCAGTGGTGAGATGCGCGAGCGCTCTACCGTACTCAAGCGGTTCCTCTTCAAGCATCTGTACCGGCATCCCCGGGTCATGGAGACTACGGGCCATGCCCAAGAAATCGTGCGTGAGTTGTTCGATGCCTATATGGCCCAGCCTCACGAAATGAAGGCTGCCTTTACCGCGCGAGCCCTGGAGGGCGACAGGTATGGAAGAGCGCGGGCGGTGGCCGACTTCATTGCCGGGATGACGGACCGCTTTGCCGTGCGGGAGCATGAGCGCCTGACAGGGCGCCGACTGCTGCAGGAATAGCGCCGGTTCCGGGGTGGAGCGAGATGCGTTGATTTTGGGGTGGTTCGTCGCTGGTGTAGCGCGACTTCAGGCTGCGTTAGACGTGGCCGCCTAGAGCGTGTTTGCTGTGTGTGCTTGCGCATCT
Organism: Acidovorax sp. 22279; assembly: GCF_052045435.1. Taxonomy (NCBI): domain Bacteria; kingdom Pseudomonadati; phylum Pseudomonadota; class Betaproteobacteria; order Burkholderiales; family Comamonadaceae; genus Acidovorax; species Acidovorax sp. 22279. The sequence goes on along the minus strand of NZ_JBQEOV010000012.1, from coordinate 144,560 downwards.
ATTCTTTTTCTCCGCTGCCCTCCCGCCGATGTGAGCATTCACTGAGGAGTCCATGAGACTTCCGAGTGGGACCGCCGCTATCGCGCGATCTGCCAACAACTCACACCGATAAAATCCCACCTCTATCCCCGCGCTTCTGCGCGCACCCATGACATCTTCCTCCACCAACGCCGCTAAGGCGCTCCCCCATTTTGTATCCACTGATACCTACGTCCAGGACACTGTCCGGTGGCTGGAGCGGGCCGTCATAGGATTGAATCTCTGTCCGTTTGCTAAGTCGGTGCATGTCAAAGGGCAAATTCACTACGTGGTGAGCTTGTCCACGACCGGGAAGGATGTGCTGGAGGTGTTGCGCGAAGAACTTCAAGCGCTCGCAAACACACCCGCAGAAGTCAGGGACACCACCTTGCTGGTGATGCCGCATTGCCTGCAGGATTTTCTGGATTTCAACGACTTTCTTGGTGACGTGGAGGACGTGGTGCACGTTCTCGGGTTGGCGGGCACGCTGCAGGTCGCAAGCTTTCACCCGCAGTTTCAGTTCGCCGGCACAGATGCGGACGACGTGACTAATTGCACCAATCGCGCTCCATACCCTACGCTGCACTTGTTGCGCGAGGCCAGCATTGATCGGGCGGTGTCGGTCTTTCCCGAGGCGGAAACCATCTTTGAGCGCAACATGGAAGTACTTGAAGAGATGGGCATGGCCGGTTGGCTGGCGCTGGACGTGGGCCCCCATGACAAAGGCGGTGCGAACATGGCCGCCACTGCCGCCAGCGAGGACAATCCGCCAGCACAAGGCCCCGGTTTATGAATAAAAAGAACCCATCTGCAGCGACGACCGACCTGCGAATTCGCGGTGCGGGAAAATCCAAGAACGAGAGTGCTGAGCTGCAGGAACTGCGCTCTGGCCAATCGGTAGAGCTGCTCAAGGAGCTGCACATCCTTACCCGGGATGGCCGTCTCAATCAGGACTCACGCCGCAAGCTCAAGCAGGTGTACCACCTGTTCAACTTCATCGAGCCCCTGCTCACGGAGCTGTCCGTCCAGGGCAGTGGGCCCACGTTGGCGGACCACGGAGCGGGCAAGTCCTATCTGGGTTTCATCCTGTACGACCTGTATTTCAAGGCGCTGGGCCGCGGGCATATCTACGGGGTGGAGACCCGGGCGGAACTGGTAGAGAAGTCGCGGGCGCTCGCGCAGCGGCTTCATTTTGAGCGGATGTCGTTTCTCAATCTATCCGTGGCCGAGTCTGCGGATGCCCGTGAGTTGCCCGACCAGATCGATGTGGTCACCGCCTTGCATGCTTGCGACACCGCCACTGACGACGCGATTGCCTTCGGGCTGCAAAAAAAGGCCCGGGCCATGGTTCTGGTGCCCTGTTGCCAAGCGGAGATGGCAGCCTGCCTGCGCCAAGGCAAGGCCTTGCAGTTGGCGCGCACGCCCCTGGCGGAACTGTGGCGTCACCCCTTGCACACCCGCGAACTCGGCAGCCAGGTGACCAATGTGCTGCGCTGCCTGTACCTAGAGGCCAATGGCTACCAGGTCACTGTGACCGAGCTGGTGGGATGGGAGCACAGCATGAAGAACGAACTCATCATCGCGCGCTACACCGGACAGAAAAAACGCAGCGCGGCCGAGCGGTTGCGGGCGCTTCTCGGCGAATTTGGCCTGGAACACGCCATGGGGGCGCGGTTTGGCATCGGTGTGGCGGCAGACCAAGTGGAGAACTTGGCCACGCATTGACGCGTGCCCAAAAGGCGCGCAAGGGCAGGCCAGAATCAAGCATGCGCCTCGCTATCTTCGTGGCGGATGATGGGCGTCGCCAGCTTGCATCGATGAGAAATGGGGGACAGGTCTATGATCGTGACTCCCATATTCCTGATCAAGACCCATGGCCCGTTTGCCACGCCTGACCCTGCCGGGTCATTTGCACCACGTCATCCTGCGGGGCAACAACCGTCAGCCGATCTTCCGCGGAGTGGAAGATTTCGACGCGCTGCTGGCGCTGTTGATGGACAACGCGCAGAAATATGCCGTGGCCGTCCATGCCTATGTGCTGATGGACAACCACTTTCACCTGCTGGTTACGCCAGCCTCACAAGACGGACTGCCCCAGATGATGCAGGCGGTGGGGCGTCGGTATGTGCAGTACTTCAACCGCCGGCATGCCCGCACTGGTACTTTGTGGGAGGGGCGCTACCGTTCCACGGTATTGCAGCCGGAACGGTATTTGCTGGCGTGCATGGTGTACCTGGACCTCAACCCTGTACGGGCCGGATTGGTGCAGCAGCCCGCTGACTACGCCTGGTCCAGCCATGCACACTGGTTGGGCTTGCGTAACGACCGGTGGTTGACGCCCCATGCGCTGTATTGGGCTTTGGGCAACACCCCGTTTGCGCGCGAGGCCGCCTATGCCGCACTGGTGCAGGCGGGCCTAGGGGCGTCGGTGCAAACGGCTTTGACCGACTCGGCACTCAGCGGGTGGGCTTTGGGCGACACCGAGTTTCTTGCGGGCCTGCAACAGCAGACCCCGCGCCGCGTGACCCGGGGAATGCCTGGCAGGCCTCGAATGGCAAAAAATCATGCGAAAACCGACGATGGCGCTTGAAATCATTGGTCTCATTGCTATTGATTTTAATATGTCCCCAATAATATGCTCGTGTGATTCATGGTTTGCTTAATGAGAATCTGACCCCAATTAAACTGCTTGCCAAAATATGCTGCAATGCACTAACCTCGGCTCCCCTGCGAAAAATATAGGAGTGCGCCATGACCACGGCTGCCGAGATCCAGCATCTGCAACAACACGGTTTGTATTCATCGGGTAACGAACACGACGCCTGCGGCCTCGGGTTTGTGGCCCACATCAAGGGCATCAAGCGCCACGACATCGTGACGCAGGCCCTTAAGATTCTGGAAAACATTGACCACCGTGGCGCGGTGGGTGCCGACCCGCTGATGGGCGACGGCGCCGGCATCCTGATCCAGATCCCTGACGCGCTGTACCGCGAAGAAATGGCCAAGCAAGGCGTGACCCTGCCAGCGGCTGGAGAATACGGTGTGGGCATGATCTTCCTGCCCAAGGAGCATGCCTCGCGTCTGGCTTGCGAGCAGGAGATGGAGCGCGCCATCAAGGCCGAAGGCCAGGTACTGCTGGGCTGGCGCGATGTGCCGGTGAATGTGGACATGCCCATGTCCCCCACTGTGCGCAAGAAGGAGCCCATCCTGCGTCAGGTGTTCATCGGCCGTGGCAACGACGTGATCGTGCAGGACGCGCTGGAGCGCAAGCTGTACGTGATCCGCAAGACGGCCAGCGCCAACATCCAGGCACTGAAGCTCAAGCACAGCAAGGAATACTACGTTCCCTCGATGTCCAGCCGCACCGTGGTCTACAAGGGCCTGCTGCTGGCCGACCAGGTGGGCGTGTACTACAAAGACCTGTCCGACGAGCGCTGCGTCTCGGCCATTGGTTTGGTGCACCAGCGTTTCTCCACCAACACCTTCCCCGAGTGGCCGCTGGCCCACCCCTACCGCTATGTGGCGCACAACGGTGAGATCAACACCGTCAAGGGCAACTACAACTGGATGAAGGCCCGCGAAGGTGTGATGGCATCGCCCGTGCTCGCGGCCGACCTGCAAAAGCTCTACCCCATCAGCTTTGCCGACCAGTCCGATACCGCCACGTTCGACAACTGCCTCGAACTGCTGACCATGGCCGGCTACCCCATCAGCCAGGCCGTGATGATGATGATCCCGGAGCCCTGGGAGCAGCACACCACCATGGACGAGCGCCGCCGCGCCTTCTATGAATACCACGCCGCCATGCTGGAGCCTTGGGACGGTCCGGCCTCCATCGTGTTCACCGACGGCCGCCAGATCGGCGCCACGCTGGACCGCAACGGCCTGCGACCCTCGCGTTACTGCATCACCGACGACGATCTGGTCATCATGGGCTCTGAGTCGGGCGTGCTGCCCGTGCCCGAGAACAAGATCGTGCGCAAGTGGCGCCTGCAGCCCGGCAAGATGTTCCTGATCGACCTGGAACAAGGCCGCATGATCGACGACGACGAGCTGAAGGCCAACATCGTCAACACCAAGCCCTACAAGCAGTGGATCGAAAACCTGCGGATCAAGCTGGACAGCATCGAGACGGGCGAAGCCGCCGCGGTCCCTGCAGCTGCCAGCCTGCCGTTGCTGGATCGCCAGCAGGCCTTTGGCTACACCCAGGAAGACATCAAGTTCCTGATGGCGCCCATGGCCAAAAACGGCGAAGAAGGCATCGGCTCCATGGGCAACGACAGTCCGCTGGCCGTGCTGTCGGGCAAGAACAAGCCGCTGTACAACTACTTCAAGCAACTGTTCGCCCAGGTGACCAACCCGCCGATCGACCCGATCCGCGAGGCCATCGTGATGTCGCTGAACAGCTTCATCGGCCCCAAGCCCAACCTGCTGGACATCAACCAGGTCAACCCACCGATGCGGCTCGAAGTGAGCCAGCCCGTGCTCGACTTTGCCGACATGGCCAAGCTGCGCGACATCGAGAAGTACACGCAAGGCAAGTTCAAGAGCGCCACCATCGACATCACCTACCCGCTGAGCTGGGGCCGTGAGGGCGTGGAAGCCAAGCTGGCCTCGCTGTGCGCGCAGGCCGTTGATGCCATCAAGGGCGGTGCCAACATTCTCATCATCAGCGACCGTGCCGTTAGCGCGACGCAAGTGGCCATTCCCGCGCTGCTGGCGCTGTCGGCCATCCATCAGCACCTGGTGGGCGCAGGCCTGCGCACCACGGCCGGCTTGGTGGTCGAAACGGGTACTGCGCGCGAGGTGCACCACTTCGCCGTGCTGGCTGGCTACGGCGCCGAGGCTGTGCACCCCTACCTGGCCATGGAAACCCTGGCCGAAATGCACAAGGACCTGGGCGGCGACCTGTCGGCCGACAAGGCCATCTACAACTACGTCAAGGCCATCGGCAAGGGACTGTCCAAGATCATGTCCAAGATGGGCGTGAGCACCTACATGAGCTACTGCGGCGCCCAGCTGTTCGAGGCCATCGGCCTGAACACGGAAACCGTGGGCAAGTACTTCACCGGCACCGCCAGCCGCGTGGAAGGTATCGGCGTGTTCGAGATCGCTGAAGAAGCCATCCGCATGCACAAGGCCGCATTTGGTGATGACCCTGTGCTCGAAACCATGCTGGACGCCGGTGGCGAATACGCTTGGCGCGCCCGTGGCGAAGACCACATGTGGACGCCTGACGCGATTGCCAAGCTGCAGCACAGCACGCGCGCCAACAACTGGAACACGTACAAGGAATACGCACAGATCATCAACGACCAGAGCAAGCGCCACATGACGCTGCGCGGCCTGTTCGAGTTCAAGATCGATCCGTCCAAGGCGATCTCGATTGATGAGGTCGAACCTGCCAAGGAAATCGTCAAGCGCTTCGCCACGGGCGCCATGTCGCTGGGCTCCATCTCCACCGAGGCGCACGCCACACTGGCCGTGGCCATGAACCGCATTGGCGGCAAGAGCAACACCGGTGAAGGTGGCGAGGACGCGGCACGCTACCGCAACGAACTCAAGGGCATCCCGATCAAGAAGGGCGACACCCTGAAGAGCGTGATCGGCGCCGAGAACGTCGAGGTTGATTTGCCCCTGCAGGACGGCGATTCGCTGCGCAGCCGCATCAAGCAGGTGGCGTCGGGCCGCTTCGGCGTGACGGCGGAGTACCTGTCGTCCGCCGATCAGATCCAGATCAAGATGGCCCAGGGGGCCAAGCCCGGCGAGGGCGGTCAGCTGCCTGGCGGAAAGGTGTCCAACTACATCGGCAAGCTGCGCCACAGTGTGCCGGGTGTGGGCCTGATTTCGCCACCGCCGCACCACGACATCTACTCCATCGAGGACTTGGCCCAGCTGATCCACGATCTGAAGAATGTCGCACCGCACGCAGGCATCAGCGTCAAGCTGGTCTCCGAAGTGGGTGTGGGCACCATCGCCGCAGGCGTGGCCAAGTGCAAGAGCGACCACGTGGTGATCGCAGGGCATGACGGCGGCACGGGCGCCTCGCCCTGGTCGTCCATCAAGCACGCGGGCGGTCCGTGGGAAATCGGCCTGGCCGAAACCCAGCAGACGCTGGTGCTGAACCGCCTGCGCGGCCGCATCCGTGTGCAGGCCGACGGCCAGATGAAGACCGGCCGCGATGTCGCCATCGGCGCACTGCTGGGTGCTGACGAGTTCGGCTTTGCCACGGCGCCGCTGGTGGTGGAAGGCTGCATCATGATGCGCAAGTGCCACCTGAACACCTGCCCCGTGGGCGTGGCCACGCAAGACCCCGAGCTGCGCAAGAAGTTCTCGGGCAAGCCTGAGCACGTGGTCAACTACTTCTTCTTCATCGCCGAAGAAGTGCGCCAGATCATGGCCCAGCTGGGCATCCGCAAGTTCGACGACCTGATCGGCCGCACCGACCTGCTCGACATGCGCCAGGGCCTGGAACACTGGAAGGCACGCGGCCTGGACTTCAGCCGCCTGTTTGCACAGCCGAACGTGCCCGCCGATGTGCCCCGCTTCCACGTGGACGTGCAGGATCACAACATCGAGCACACACTGGACCGCAAGCTCATTGAGCGCAGCAAGCCTGCCATCGAAAAGGGTGAGCGCGTGCAGTTCATTGAAGTGGCACGCAACGTGAACCGCTCGGTCGGCGCGATGCTGTCCGGTGCGGTCACCCGTGTGCACCCCGAGGGCCTGCCGGACGACACCATCCGCATCCAGCTGGAAGGCACGGGCGGCCAGTCGTTCGGTGCGTTCCTGACGCGCGGCATCACGCTGTACCTGATTGGCGATGCCAATGACTACACGGGCAAGGGCCTGTCGGGCGGCCGCGTGATCGTGCGCCCCAGCATCGACTTCCGGGGTGAGGCGGTGCGCAACACCATTGTGGGCAACACCGTGATGTACGGCGCTACCACCGGTGAGGCTTTCTTCAGCGGCGTGGCCGGTGAACGCTTTGCGGTGCGTCTGTCGGGTGCCACGGCCGTCGTCGAAGGTACGGGCGACCATGGCTGCGAGTACATGACTGGCGGTACGGTGGTGGTGCTCGGCAAGACCGGCCGCAACTTTGCAGCAGGCATGAGCGGCGGCGTAGCGTATGTGTACGACGAAGACGGACAGTTCGACACACGCTGCAACCTGTCGATGGTGACGCTGGAGCGCATCCTGCCCGCCACCGAGCAGGAAGCCACGGTCCCCCGCTCGATCTGGCACAACGGCCAGACGGACGAGGCCCAGCTCAAGAAGCTGCTGGAAGACCACAACCGCTGGACGGGCAGCAAGCGCGCGCGCGAGCTGCTGGACAACTGGGCCGCATCGCGCAGCAAGTTCGTCAAGGTCTTCCCGACCGAGTACAAGCGTGCGTTGGCTGAAATTTATGAACGAAAAGTGCTGGAGGAGTCCGCTACACCAGCGGTAGCTGCTACCAAAAAAGAAGTGGCTCCCGCCAAGTAAGGCGACGCCATCCCCCTTCGCACAGCATTCATAGACAAGGACATCGTCATGGGAAAAACTACCGGCTTCATGGAATACGAGCGCATCGAAGAGGGCTACAAGCCCGTGCCCGAGCGCCTGAAGCATTACAAGGAATTTGTCGTCGGGCTCGATGAGAGCCAGGCCAAGGTGCAAGGCGCGCGCTGCATGGACTGCGGCACGCCGTTCTGCAACAACGGCTGCCCGGTGAACAACATCATTCCCGACTTCAACGACCTCGTGTACCACGCGGACTGGAAGAGCGCGATCGAGGTGCTGCACAGCACCAACAACTTCCCCGAGTTCACCGGCCGCATCTGCCCCGCGCCTTGCGAGGCTGCCTGTGTGCTCAACGTGAACGACGACGCTGTGGGCATCAAGAGCATTGAGCACGCGATCATCGACCGCGCCTGGGCCGAAGGCTGGGTGCAGCCGCGCCCCGCCAAGCACCAGACGGGCAAGAAGGTGGCTGTGGTGGGCTCCGGCCCCGCAGGTCTGGCGGCTGCGCAGCAACTGGCCCGCGCTGGCCACAGCGTCACGCTGTTCGAGAAAAACGACCGTGTGGGCGGCCTGCTGCGCTACGGCATCCCCGACTTCAAGATGGAGAAGTCGCACATCGACCGCCGCGTGAAGCAGCTCGAAGCCGAAGGTGTGGTGATTCGCACCGGTGTATTCGTGGGCGCCGCGAAGGACGGCCTGGGCAAGGATTCCAAAGTCACCAACTGGGCCAAGGAAACCGTCACGCCCGAACAGCTGAACAAGGAGTTTGACGCCGTGCTGCTCACCGGTGGCGCCGAGCAGTCGCGCGACCTGCCTGTGCCAGGCCGTGAACTTGACGGCATTCACTTCGCCATGGAATTCCTGCCCCAGCAGAACAAGGTCAACGCGGGCGACAAGCTCAAGGGCCAGATCATGGCGACGGGCAAGCATGTGATCGTGATCGGCGGCGGCGACACCGGCAGCGACTGCGTGGGTACCAGCAATCGCCATGGTGCAGCCAGCGTCACCCAGTTCGAGGTGATGCCCCAGCCCCCTGAAGTGGAAAACCGCCCCCTGACGTGGCCTTACTGGCCACTCAAGCTGCGCACCAGCTCCAGCCATGAAGAAGGTTGCGTGCGCGAGTTCGCGATCTCCACCAAGGAGTTCACGGGCGAAAAGGGCAAGGTCAAGAGCCTGACTACGGTGCAGGTCGAGTTCAAGGACGGCAAGCTGGTCGAGATTCCCGGCACCGAAAAACACTACCAGGCCGATCTGGTGTTGCTGGCCATGGGTTTTGTGAGCCCGGTCGCGCCGGTGCTGGAGGCTTTCGGCGTCGAGAAGGATGCCCGAGGCAATGCCCGCGCCACCACGGACTTTGACGGCGGTTATGCCACCAACGTGCCTAAGGTGTTTGCGGCGGGCGATATCCGCCGGGGCCAGTCACTGGTGGTTTGGGCCATCCGTGAAGGCCGCCAGGCCGCGCGTGCGGTGGACGAGTTCCTGATGGGATATTCGGACCTGCCGCGCTGATCCTGCGGTTTCTCGCACCCTCCAAGCAACGGCGCCTTCGGGCGCCGTTTGTGTTGACGGGGCCTTTGACGGTGGGGCAATGGCCGGGCGTCAGCCTTCTGGACGCTTTGTTGGCACAATCAGGGGTTCTGTCAATCCGGGCTTGCCTCGGTCTCGCTCGGTCGGGATCGCTGGCGGTTGTGCTTTTTCTTTACAAACATGCATGAATGTATGTTTGTGTCTTCGGCTACCATCTGCGCTCCATTTTCCGGGGGCGGATGCTGTTTTGGCAGGCCTCAGATCAGACATCCATTTCTTGCATGCCCGAGTCCACATTTCTTGCCGAGTTGTGCAACGTCACGTTTTCGTACGGTGACCGCGTGATCCTGCGCGACGTGACCCTGGCGGTGCCGCGCGGCAAGGTCACGGCGCTGATGGGCGCATCGGGTGGGGGCAAGACGACGGTGCTGCGCCTGCTTGGGGGGCAGCACAGGGCCCAGAGTGGCCAGGTGTTGGTCAACGGTCAGGACGTGGGGCGCATGGACGTGCAGGCTTTGTACGCTGCGCGCCGGCGCATGGGCATGTTGTTCCAGTTCGGCGCGCTGTTCACAGACCTGAGCGTGTTTGAGAACGTGGCCTTTCCGCTGCGTGAGCACACCGATTTGTCCGAGGAACTGATCCGCGATGTGGTGCTGATGAAGCTGCATGCGGTGGGCCTGCGTGGTGCACGCGACCTGATGCCCGGCCAGATATCGGGTGGCATGGCGCGCCGCGTGGCGCTGGCCCGAGCGATCGTGCTGGACCCGGAACTGGTCATGTACGACGAACCCTTTGCGGGCCTGGACCCCATCTCGTTGGGCACGGCTGCGCAGTTGATCCGTCAGCTCAACGACGCCATGGGCCTCACCAGCATCGTGGTGTCGCATGACCTGGAGGAGACTTTCCGCCTGGCGGACCATGTGATTATCCTGGGCGAAGGCGTTGTGGCGGCGCAGGGCACGCCTGAGGAGGTCCTCGCCAGCCGTGACCCGCTGGTGCACCAGTTTGTCAACGCTCTACCGACTGGCCCGGTGCCGTTTCATTACCCCGGCCCGGCCGTTGCCGAGGATTTCGGACCTGCAGGAGGACGTGCGCTGTGAGTTGGTACAAGCCCTCCGACGTCGGTTTTGCTGTGCGCCACAAGCTGGCTGACATCGGCATGGGCGCGCGGTTGTTTGGGCGGCTGGTGCGGCTCCTGGGTGCGACCTTGATGCGGCCCTCGCTGGTGCGCGACCAGGTGCATTTCCTGGGCAATTATTCGCTGGCCATCATTGCCGTGTCGGGCCTGTTCGTGGGGTTTGTGCTGGGCTTGCAGGGCTACTACACGCTGCAGCGCTATGGCTCGTCAGAGGCCTTGGGCCTGCTGGTGGCATTGAGTCTTGTGCGCGAGCTGGGCCCCGTGGTCACGGCGCTGCTGTTTGCGGGCCGCGCAGGCACGTCGCTCACAGCAGAAATTGGCCTCATGCGCGCGGGGGAGCAGCTCAGCGCCATGGAGATGATGGCGGTGGACCCGGTGCAGCGCATCCTGGCGCCTCGCTTCTGGGCAGGGGTGATCACCATGCCGCTGCTGGCAGCGGTGTTCAGTGCGGTGGGCATCATCGGCGGCTGGATCGTCGGGGTGCTCATGATCGGTATTGACCCCGGGGCGTTCTGGAGCCAGATGCAGGGCGGGGTGGATGTCTGGAAAGACCTGGGCAACGGCGTGCTCAAGAGTGTGGTCTTTGGCTTCACGGTAACTTTTGTGGCGCTGCTGCAGGGCTATGCAGCCAAACCCACCCCTGAGGGTGTGTCGCGCGCCACCACGCGCACCGTGGTCATGGCGTCTTTGGCGGTGCTGGCACTGGACTTCGTGCTCACCGCACTGATGTTCAGTATCTGACGCTGGCGGTGCTGGCAGTTCTAGGAATCAAACATATGCAACGCTCCAAAAACGATCTGTGGGTAGGGCTCTTCGTGATGCTGGGCGCGGTGGCACTGGTGTTTCTGGCGCTGCAGTCGGCCAACCTGCTGAGCCTTCAATTCCACTCGGGCTACCGTGTCACCGCCAAGTTCGACAACATCGGCGGGCTCAAGCCCCAGGCGGCGGTGCGCAGCGCGGGTGTGGTGGTGGGGCGCGTGGAGTCCATCACCTTTGACGACAAGACCTTCCAGGCGCGGGTCACGCTGGCCATGGAAGACCGCTATGCCTTTCCCAAGGACAGCTCCCTCAAGATCCTGACCAGCGGCCTGCTGGGTGAGCAGTACATCGGGATCGAGGCAGGTGCCGACGAAAAAAATCTGGCGGCGGGAGACACGATCACGTCTACCCAGTCGGCGGTGGTGCTTGAGAACCTTATCGGACAATTTCTTTACAGCAAAGCCGAAGACGGCGCAAAACCTGCAGGGACAGGTGGGAAAAAATGATGCATTCACTCCATACACTCCGTGCCCGCATTGATGGCGGCAGGTTGTCGATGTCCCGCCTGGCAGTCAGCCTGGCCTTGTTGCTGGGTGCTGTGCTGCTCACCGGGTGCGCCACGGTGGCCAACCCTGATCCCCGCGACCCGCTGGAGTCTTACAACCGCAGCATGACCAACTTCAATGAACAGGTCGATGCCATGGTGCTCAAGCCCGTGGCGACGGCCTACAAGGAGGTCACGCCCGCACCGGTACGCACGGGGGTCAGCAATTTCTTCGGGAACCTGGGCGACGTCTGGTCGTTTGTGAACAACGTGCTGCAGCTGCGCGGTGAAGCCGCTGCGTCCAGCTTCATGCGGGTCAATGTGAACACGTTCATGGGCCTGGGTGGTTTGCTGGACATCGCCAGCGAGCTGGGCATCGACCGCTACAAGCAGGACTTCGGCCTGACCCTGGGGCGCTGGGGCGTGGGTACTGGCCCGTATCTGGTGCTGCCCATCCTGGGGCCTTCCACCGTGCGCGACACATTCGCGCTGCCGGTGGACATGAAGGGCAACGTGGTGAGCTACGTGGACCCGGTCTCCGCCCGCAACTCGTTGTATGCCCTGCGCGTGGTGGACACGCGGGCCAACCTGTTGCGCGCCAGCTCGGTGCTCGACAGCGCCGCGCTCGACAAATACAGCTTTACGCGTGATGTCTACCTGCAAGTACGCAGCCATGCCGGTGAGGTACAGAATGCGGATGGCAAGGACGACGGCGGCGCCAGCAATGGCGTGCTGCCCGAGGAACCTCCTGCGCGCTGATGGCATGCCGGGGCGGGGCACATGCTCCGATGCGCCGCCCTGGGTCTGGCCCTGTTGCACTTGCTTGCAATCCGCAACCGCTGCGACGCATGCCAGTGGGCCCGCACCTCCACAATGATTTGACGGGCACAAGCCCGCACCGATGAAAGCCGAGAAGATGATGAACCGACGTTCCCTGGGCCGTGCCGCCCTTTGCATTGCAGCCAGTGCCATGCTGAGCCTGCCGTTGTCTGCCCTCGCAGCCGACGAGGCGCCCGACGCGCTGATCAAGCGGCTCTCCGCCGATGTGCTCAACACGGTGAAGTCCGACAAGGCCATCCAGGCCGGGGACCTGAGCAAGGTGATCGCCCTGGTCGATAAAACGGTGATGCCCAACGTCAACTTCCGCCGCATGACCGCCGCAGCCGTGGGCCCCGGCTGGCGCCAGGCCACGCCCGAGCAGCAAAAACGCCTGCAGGACGAGTTCAAGATCCTGCTGGTGCGCACCTATGCCGGCGCGCTGGCCCAGGTCAATGACCAGAGCATCCAGGTCAAGCCCCTGCGCGCAGCCGCCGAAGACAAGGACGTGCTGGTGCGCACCGAAATCGTGGGACGGGGCGACCCCATCCAGCTCGACTACCGCCTCGAAAAGACTCCTGGTGATGGCGCAGGCTGGAAGATCTACAACCTGAATGTGCTGGGTGTCTGGCTGGTGGAAACCTACCGGGGCCAGTTCGCGCAGGAGATCAATGCCAAGGGCATCGACGGCCTGATCGAGACACTGGCCGCCCGCAACAAGACCAATGCGGGCACTGCCAAGGGCTGACAGCCCCCTCGCCATGCTGGTGCTGCCCCCCGAACTCACCCACCGCCACGCTACTGCCTGCCTGCACATGCTCAAGCAGGGGTTGCGGGTGCACCGCGACAGCGCGGTGGTGGTGGATGCCCATGGGCTGACGGTGTTCGACACCTCGGCCTTGGCCGTGCTGCTCGAATGTCGGCGTGAAGCCCTGTCCGAAGGCAAGCAGTTTGCCGTGCAAGGCATGCCCGCTGGTCTGGCGGGCATGGCAGGGTTGTATGGGGTGGATGCGCTGCTGGTCGCCGCACCTTGATATGAAATAGCTTTCATGGTCCCGGGTGGCTCTGCCCCCAAGCCATGAAGCTGAGGGCCCACAGCGCCCGCCAGGGGCCATTGAAGCGGCCGCCCCGCCCGCCGAGGGCTGAGGCCTTAAAATCGAAGGCTTCATGCCCGCAGTCTCCTTCCAAGCCATCTCCAAGACCTTTGCCACGCCCAAAGGCCCTTTTCAGGCACTGAACCAGGTCAATCTGGACATTGAGGAGGGCGAGTTCTTCGGGCTCCTGGGCCCCAATGGTGCCGGCAAGACCACCCTGATCAGCATCCTCGCAGGCCTGGCGCGTGCCACCAGCGGCCGCGTGCTGGTGCAGGGCAGCGATGTGCAGGCCCAGTACGCCGATGCCCGCCGCAAGCTGGGCATCGTGCCGCAAGAGCTGGTGTTCGACCCCTTTTTCAACGTGCGCGAGGCGCTGCGCATCCAGTCGGGCTACTTCGGCGTGAAGAACAACGACGCCTGGATCGACGAGCTGCTCGAAAACCTGGGTCTGGCTGACAAGGCCAACGCCAACATGCGCCAGCTGTCGGGCGGCATGAAGCGCCGCGTACTGGTCGCACAGGCGCTGGTGCACAAGCCGCCCATCATCGTTCTGGATGAACCCACGGCCGGTGTCGATGTAGAACTGCGCCAGACGCTGTGGCACTTCATCGCCCGCCTGAACAAAGAGGGGCACACCGTGCTGCTCACCACCCACTACCTCGAAGAAGCCGAGGCCCTGTGCGGCCGCATCGCCATGCTCAAGGCGGGGCAGGTGGTGGCGCTCAACCGCACCAGCGAGTTGCTCAAGGCCGCCTCGGGCAGCGTGCTGCAGTTCAAGACCGACACAGCCCTGCCGCCCGCACTGGCCGCCGTGGCGCGGGTCACCGGTCGCATTGTGCAATTACCCGCGCACGACGCGGCAGAGATCGAAAACCACCTGGCTGCGTTGCGCGTGGCCGGGGTCGAGGTGCAGGACATGGAGATTCGCCGACCCGATCTGGAGGATGTGTTCCTGCAGGTGATGTCCGGTACGTCGGCTTCCAACATCCCACTGGAGGGCGTTGCGCTATGACCGGCTGGCAGACCCTGTTCTACAAAGAGGTGCTGCGCTTCTGGAAGGTCAGCTTCCAGACCGTCGCGGCTCCCGTGCTCACGGCCGTGCTGTACCTGTTGATCTTCGGCCATGTGCTCGAAGACCATGTGAAGGTCTACGACCGCATCAGCTACACGGCCTTCCTGGTGCCGGGCCTCGTGATGATGAGCGTGCTGCAGAACGCCTTTGCCAACAGCTCGTCCAGCATCATCCAGAGCAAGATCATGGGCAGCCTGGTGTTTGTGCTGCTCACGCCGCTGTCGCACTGGGCTTGGTTCTGCGCCTACGTGGGCTCGTCCATCGTGCGCGGGCTGGTGGTGGGCCTGGGCGTGTTCATCGTCACGCTGGCGTTTGCGCGGCCCGAATTTGCTGCGCCGCTGTGGATTCTGGCGTTCGCCTTGCTGGGCGCGGCATTGCTGGCCACGCTGGGGCTGATTGCGGGGCTCTGGGCCGACAAGTTCGACCAGATGGCCGCGTTCCAGAACTTCATCATCGTGCCCATGACCTTCCTGTCGGGCGTGTTCTATTCGATCCAGTCGCTGCCGCCGTTCTGGCAGGCTGTGAGCCACCTCAACCCGTTTTTCTACATGATCGACGGCTTCCGCTACGGCTTCTTCGGCCAGAGCGACACCTCGCCCTGGCTTAGCCTGGGCATCGTGGGCATCGCCTGGCTGGCCGTGAGCGCGCTGGCCGTGCACCTGCTGCGCACGGGCTACAAAATCCGTAACTGACATGACTTACGCAAAACAAGGTTCAGGCAAGCGCTCCCCTCCAGGGCGAGGCGGTTGTTGCATCCCGATTTGCGTCAGTCCTCATTGATTCCGAGCGCCCCACCATGACCGCTGACCAACTCAAAGATCTCATCACCGCCGGCCTGGCCTGCGAACACATCACGCTCGAAGGCGATGGCCGCCACTGGTATGCCACCATCGTCTCGGCCGAGTTCGAGGGCAAGCGCGCCATCCAGCGCCACCAGCGCGTGTACGCCACGCTGGGCGCGAAAATGCACACCGACGAGGTGCACGCGCTGTCGATGAAAACCTTCACCCCGGCCGAATGGATGGCCCAGGCGCCATAGCGCCTGCACACCCACTGGTACTCACTTTTTGATAGCTGCTGGCGCATATTCCACTAGCGCGAGTGGCACTTTTGACCCCTATTTTTGGTGATTTGAGATGGACAAACTCCTGATTCGCGGCGGACGCAGCTTGCAAGGCGAGGTGCTGGTCTCCGGCGCCAAGAACGCCGCCTTGCCGGAGTTGTGTGCCGCCCTGCTCACGGCCGAGCCTGTGACCCTGCTCAACGTGCCCCAGCTGCAGGACGTGAGCACCATGCTCAAGCTCATCCGCAACATGGGCGTGGCGGCGGAGCGGGCCGACGACGGCACCGTGCATATCAACGCCAGCGCGCTGAGCACGCCCGAAGCCCCGTACGAACTGGTCAAGACCATGCGCGCCTCTGTGCTGGCCCTGGGCCCGCTGCTGGCGCGCTTTGGCGAGGCCACGGTGTCGCTGCCCGGCGGATGCGCCATCGGTTCGCGCCCGGTGGACCAGCACATCAAGGGCCTGGCCGCCATGGGCGCCGAGATCGTGGTCGAACACGGCTACATGATCGCCAAGCTGCCCGCGGGCTGGAAGCGCCTGAAGGGCGCGCGCATCACCACCGACATGGTCACGGTGACGGGCACCGAGAACTTCCTCATGGCCGCTGCGCTGGCCGAGGGCGAGACGGTGCTGGAAAACGCCGCGCAAGAGCCCGAGATTTCGGACCTGGCCGAGATGCTGATCGCCATGGGCGCGAAGATCGAAGGCCACGGCACCAGCCGCATCCGCATCCAGGGCGTGGACCAGCTGCACGGCTGCACCCACCGCGTGGTGGCCGACCGCATTGAGGCCGGCACCTTCCTGTGCGCTGTGGCCGCCACGGGCGGTGATGTGGTGCTGCGCCATGGTCGTGCCGACCACCTCGACGCCGTGATCGAAAAGCTGCGCGAGGCCGGCGCTTCCGTGCAGGCGGTGGACGGCGGCATTCGCGTGCAAAGCGCTGGCGGCGCCACGCTCAATGCCCAGGGCTTTCGCACCACAGAGTACCCCGGGTTCCCTACTGACATGCAGGCCCAGTTCATGGCGCTCAACTGCATCGCCCAGGGCACGGCCACGGTGACCGAGACGATTTTTGAAAACCGTTTCATGCACGTCAACGAGCTGGTTCGCCTGGGCGCCAAAATCCAGGTGGATGGCAAGGTGGCGGTGATCGAAGGCGTGCTCCGCCTGTCTGGCGCCACCGTGATGGCCACCGACCTGCGTGCATCGGCCAGCCTCGTCATTGCCGGCCTGGTGGCTGACGGCGAAACCGTGGTGGACCGCATCTACCACCTGGACCGCGGCTACGACTGCATGGAAGCCAAACTGCGCGGCATTGGCGCCGACATCGAACGAGTAAAAGCATGAGCAGTAGCAACATGATCACCCTGGCGCTTTCCAAGGGCCGCATCTTTGACGAAACCCTGCCGCTGCTGGCCGCTGCAGGCATCGAGGTGCTCGAAGACCCCGAAAAATCGCGCAAGCTCATCCTCCCCACCAACCAGCCCAATGTGCGCGTGGTGCTGGTGCGCGCCACCGACGTGCCCACGTATGTGGAATACGGCGGTGCCGACATCGGCGTGACGGGCAAGGACACCCTCATCGAACACGGCGGCCAGGGCCTGTACCAGCCGCTGGACCTGCGCATTGCCAAGTGCCGCGTGAGCGTGGCCGTACGCAACGACTTCGACTACGCCCAGGCCGTCAAGCAGGGCTCGCGCCTCAAGGTCGCCACCAAGTACACCGGCATTGCGCGCGACTTCTTTGCCAGCAAGGGCGTGCACGTGGACATGGTCAAGCTCTACGGCAGCATGGAATTGGCGCCGCTCACGGGCCTGGCCGATGCGATCGTGGACCTGGTCTCCACCGGCAACACCCTCAAGGCCAACAACCTCATCGAAGTCGAGCGCATCATGGACATCAGCTCCTACCTGGTCGTGAACCAGGCCGCGCTCAAGCTCAAGCAGGCGCCACTGCGCCGCATCATCGATGCGTTTGCCTCAGCCATACCGGCCGAAAAGAACTGACCTCCACCCAACGACTGACACTATGACTTTGGTAGCTGCTCCCGTCCGTCTGTCCACCGCTGCGGCCACTTTTGAGGCTGATTTTGCAGCCCGCCTGCATTGGTCTGCCGACACCGACGCGGCCATCGAGCAGCGCGTGGCTGACATCCTGGCCGACGTGCAAAAGCGCGGCGACGCGGCGGTGTTGGAGTACACCGCTCGCTTCGACGGCCTCTCTGCGCCCGACATGGCCGCGCTGGAGCTGACCCAGGCCGACTTCAAGGCCGCGTTCGACGCCATTCCACAGGCTCAGCGCGACGCCCTGCAGGCTGCAGCGAAGCGCGTGCGCAGCTACCACGAAGCGCAGAAGAAGGCCTCGGGCGAGAGCTGGAGCTACCGCGACGAAGACGGCACGCTGCTGGGCCAGAAGGTCACGCCGCTGGACCGTGTGGGCATCTACGTGCCCGGCGGCAAGGCCGCCTACCCGTCGAGCCTGCTGATGAACGCCATCCCGGCCCATGTGGCGGGCGTGCAGGAAATCATCATGGTTGTGCCCACGCCCGTGCGCGGCAGCGTGGCGACCGGTGGAACGGGCGAGGGCACCTCGACGAAGGGCGAGCGCAACGAGCTGGTGCTGGCAGCCGCCTACGTGGCCGGTGTGACCCGCGCCTTCACCATCGGCGGCGCCCAGGCCGTGGCCGCGCTGGCGTATGGAACTGAGACCGTGCCCAAGGTGGACAAGATCACCGGCCCCGGCAACGCCTATGTGGCCAGCGCCAAGAAGCGCGTGTTCGGCACCGTGGGCATCGACATGATCGCGGGCCCGAGCGAAATCCTGGTGCTGGCCGACGGCACCACGCCGCCCGACTGGGTGGCGATGGATCTCTTCAGCCAGGCCGAACACGACGAGCTGGCCCAGAGCATCCTGCTGTGTCCCGACGCCGCCTACCTCGACGCCGTGCAGCGCGAGATCGACCGCCTGCTGCCTACCATGCCGCGCGCCGAGATCATCGCCAAGAGCCTCACCGGCCGGGGCGCACTGATCCTGACGAAGGACATGGAAGAAGCCTGCGCGATCAGCAACCGCATCGCACCGGAACACCTGGAAGTGAGCAGCACCGACCCACACCGCTGGGAGCCGTTGCTGCGCCACGCGGGCGCGATCTTCCTGGGGGCCTACACCTCCGAAAGCCTGGGCGACTACTGCGCAGGCCCCAACCACGTGCTGCCCACCAGCGGCACTGCGCGCTTCTCGTCGCCGCTCGGCGTGTACGACTTCCAGAAACGCAGCAGCCTCATTGAGGTGAGCGAGGCCGGTGCCCAGGTGCTGGGCACCATCGCCGCCGAGCTGGCCTATGGCGAGGGCCTGCAGGCCCACGCGCAAGCCGCAGAGATGCGGCTGACCACGCCCGTCAAGCCGCGCTGATGGCACCCCGGGGCAGGGCGCCCTTCGTGGGGGCTGCTGTCCTGGGCTGAGGGGTTGCGGCCGGCGCTGCGGTTGTAGAGGGCGCTGGCGGATACGCGGCACCTTCCACGGCCCGGTGCTGCGCCCAGTTCAGCCGTGCAGGCCGGTGGCCTTCGGCGCTGACGCGCAGCCGCACAGGTCCGGCGAACGACAGGCGCTGTCCAGCCTCCAGAAAATAATCCTCCAGCAGACCATCACAGGTCACCCAGACGCGGCCCTGTTCGACTTCGAGCAGGGCGATCTCGCCCGCGCGGAAGTCCAGCACCTGGACGGCCTGCAGCGGCGGCAGGGGCTGGCGCTTCCATTGCAGGGTGAGGGGCACCGCAGGCTGGGTGGGCAGCGTGGGCGACGGTGGGGTGGGGGCGTGCAGCGTGTTCATGCCTTCACTGTGCGGCCAGCTGCCGTGGGCCACCAGCCACAGGCGCGTGCGATCTGGCCCAGTACAGAACAGCGAACCGGCCCATCTGTACTGTACGCACTGGGCAGTCTCTGTACTGTCTGCCGGCCAAAGTGCCAGTACAGAATGCAGCATGGCCACCGATGACGCACCCCCGCTGTACCTTCAAATCGCCGAACAGCTTGCGCAGCTGATCCGCAACGGCACCCTGGCGCGCGGCGAAAAGCTGCCCTCGGTGCGTGAGCTGGCGCGCCAGCACGGCGTGGCGCAGACCACGGTGGTGCAGGCCTACCACTGGCTCGAAGATGCGCGCCTGATCACCGCGCGCCCGCGCTCCGGCTTTTTTGTGGCGGCGCGGCCGGTGAGCCTGCCCGAGCCCAGCACGCCGCGCCCGATGCGCCGCCCCCGCGAGGTGTCGGTGGACTGGCTGGGCCAGCGCATCCTGGGGCGCAACCAGCCGGTGGACATCATTTCGTACAGCAGCGGCACGCCTGGCCCCGAGCTGTTCAACCCTGACCGCGTGCGCCGCGCCGTGGTGCGAGCCGCGCAGCGCCACCGCAACCTGCTGTGCACCTACCCCGGTTCGTCGGGCCATGAGGACGCGCGCCGCGCCCTGGCGCGCTATGCCGTCAGCCTGGGCTGCAGCCTGGACCCCGAGAACATCGTGATCACCGGAGGCTGCATGGACTCCATTGCGCTGTGCCTGCGCGCGGTGACGCAGCCGGGCGACGTGGTGGCGCTGGAGTCGCCCACGCATTTTTCTTTTCTGGAGGTGCTGCAGGGCCTGCACCTCAAGGCGCTGGAGATTCCCACCCACCCGCGCAACGGCCTCTCGCTGGATGCGCTGCAACTGGCGTTGGACACCCAGCCCGTCAAGGCCGTGATGGTGGTGCCCACGCTCAGCAACCCGCTGGGCAGCTGCATGCCCCAGGCCGAGCGCAAGCGTCTGGTGCAGATGGCGGCGCGGTACGACATGGCGGTGATCGAGGACGCGATCTACAACGACCTGGTCGAGGTGGACGAGATGCGCCGCACCGTCAAGTCCTACGACACCACCGGCCACGTGATGCTGTGCGACTCGTTCTCCAAGACGCTGGCGCCGGGCCTGCGCCTGGGCTGGCTGGAGGCCGGCCGCTGGGCCGACAAGCTGCGCGCCATCAAGGACCTGCAGGCGGGCGGCCAGTCCGCCGTGCTGGAACTGGCCCTGGCCGATCTCATCACCCAGGCGGGCCACGCCGCCGCCATGCGCCAGCTGCGCGCGGCCGTGGCGGCGCGCATGGACGAGGTGCGTCATGTGATTGCCGCGCACTTCCCGCAGGGTACGCGCGTGAGTGACCCGCCCGGCGGCCTGCTGCTGTGGCTGGAGCTGCCGCGCGCGCTCGATTCCGTGCAACTGCACGAAGCCTGCCTGGCCCAGCAGATCCTGATCGCACCCGGCACGGTGTTCAGCGCCAGCGGACGGTTTCGCAACTGCCTGCGCATCGGCGTGGGGGGCGACTGGACGCCCGCCCACCTGGAGGCGCTGCGCACCGTGGGTGACATGGCGTGCCAGATGCTGCAAAGCGGGGCGCCCCGCAAGGCAGCTTGAATGTGGTGTTTTAATCGACACGAAGTTCGTGTTGCACGAAGTTCGTGTAATATTTAACCCATGAAAAACATCACCGTGACCATGGACGACACCGTTGCCGAATGGGTGCGCGTGGAAGCCGCCAAGCGCGGCAGCAGCGTGTCCCGCCTGCTCGGTGAATGGCTGGCCGAAAAGATGCGCCAGGAAGACGCCTACGCCCAGGCCATGCGCGAGGCGCTGGGGTTTGAATCCTGGGGCGCGTCCAGCGGACCGTACGTGCCCCGCGAGACCCTGTTTCTGCGCTGAACGGGGCAGAACGCATGGCCACTGTCCCCATCTTTGTCGATACCGAAATCCTGCTCGCCAGCGTGGACGACCGCGATGCCAAGCGCCAGGCGCGGGCGCGCGAATGGATCAGCTTTTGCTGGCAGACGCGCAGCGGCCGCATCAGCTCGCAGGTGCTCAACGAGCTGTACAACCAAGCCATCCAGCGTTTTGATGGCCCGCAGGTGCTACAGCAGGTGCGCGCCCAGGTGCGCCGCCTGCGCGTGTGGCTGCCGCCGCACCTCGATTCCTACACCGTCGACGGCGCCTGGGACCTGCAGGACCGCTACCGCCTGGGCTACTGGGATGCACTCATCCTCTCGTCCGCCCACCAGCAAGGCTGCCGCTACCTGCTGACCGAGGCACTGCCGCACGATCAGCCGATGGACGCCGTGCGCCCCATCAACCCTTTCCTTGTCACCCCCAACGAACTGGACACCACCGAATGACTACTCCCGCGTCGTCTCCCCTCCAGGCCCTGGCCCGCATCCGCCCTGACGTGCGCGCGATGCATTCCTATGTCGTGCAGCCGTCCACCGGCATGCTCAAGATGGACGCGATGGAGAACCCCTTCCGCCTGCCCGCGCATTTGCAGGCCGCGCTGGGCCAGCGTCTGGGTTCGGTGGCACTCAACCGCTACCCCGGCGACCGCATTGCCGACCTGAAGGCGGCCCTGGCGCAGTACGCGGGCATGCCCGAGGGCTATGGCATCGTGTTGGGCAACGGGTCGGACGAGCTCATCACCCTGCTGGCCCTGGCCTGCGCACAGCCCGGCACGGGCCAGCGCGCCACCATGCTGGCACCCATGCCCGGTTTTGTGATGTACCCGCTGTCGGCGCAGCTGCAGGGCCTGGACTTTGTCGGCGTGCCGCTCACGCCCGACTTCGAGCTGGACGAGCCCGCCATGCTGGCCGCCATCGAACAGCACCGCCCGGCCATCACCTACATCGCCTACCCCAACAACCCCACGGCCACGCTGTGGGACGAGGGCGCGGTGCAGCGCATCGTCGACGCTGCGGGCGCGCAGGGCGGCATCGTGGTCATGGACGAGGCCTACCAGCCCTTTGCCAGCCGCACCTGGATCGACCGCATGCGGGCCGAGCCTGCGCGCAATGCGCACGTGCTGCTCATGCGCACGCTCAGCAAGTTTGGCCTCGCGGGCGTGCGCCTGGGCTACCTCATCGGACCCTCGGCGTTCGTGAGCGAGATCGACAAGGTGCGCCCGCCCTACAACGTGAGCGTGCTCAACTGCGAAGCCGCCCTGTTTGCGCTGGAACATTCCGAGGTGTTTGCCGCCCAAGCCGCCGAGATCCGTGTCGAACGCACCACGCTCATCGCCGCGTTGCGCCAGATGCCGGGAGTCGAAAAGTGCTGGGACAGCGAGGCCAACATGGTGCTGATCCGTGTGGCGGATTCCGCCAAGGCCTACGAGGGCATGAAAAACCGCAAGGTGCTCGTCAAGAACGTTTCTACAATGCACCCATTGCTGGCCAACTGCCTGCGCCTGACGGTAGGCAATGCCGAAGACAACGCGCAGATGCTGGCCGCACTCCAAGCCTCCCTATGACTTCCTCCGCACTCGTACCTTCCGCCCCATCGGCCGACCCGATGGCCGACCGCATCGCCGAGGTCAGCCGCAATACCGCCGAAACGCGCATCAGTGTGCGCATCAACCTCGACGGCACCGGCCAGGCCAAGCTGCACACCGGCATCGGCTTCTTCGACCACATGCTCGACCAGATCGCCCGCCATGGGCTGATCGACCTCGACATCGACTGCGAGGGTGACCTGCACATCGACGGCCACCACACCGTGGAAGACGTGGGCATCACGCTGGGCCAGGCTTTTGCGCGCGCCGTGGGCGACAAGAAAGGCATCCGCCGCTACGGGCATGCCTACGTGCCGCTGGACGAAGCGCTGTCGCGCGTGGTGGTCGATTTTTCGGGCCGCCCCGGGCTGCACATGGACGTGAAGTTCACGGCCGGGAGCATCGGCCAGCTCGACACGCAACTGGTGTTCGAGTTCTTCCAGGGCTTTGTGAACCACGTGGGCGTGACGCTGCACATCGACAACCTCAAGGGCGTCAACGCACACCACCAGTGCGAGACCATCTTCAAGGCGTTCGGACGCACGCTGCGTGCGGCGCTGGAGCGTGATCCGCGCTCGGCCGGTGTCATCCCCTCCACCAAGGGTTCTCTGTGAATTTTTCAGTCAAATCAGGCGCAAGCGCTTGATTTGTATGCGCTAGCAGCTATGAATATGGAAGCAAAAACAGTGGCGGTCGTGGACTACGGCATGGGCAATCTGCGCTCGGTGTCGCAGGCCGTGCAGGCCGCCGCCGAGGGAACGGGCTGGACCGTGGTCGTCACCCAGCGCCCCGAAGACGTGCGCGCCGCCCAGCGCATAGTGCTGCCAGGGCAGGGCGCTATGCCCGACTGCATGCGCGAGCTGCGCGAGTCCGGCCTGCAGGAGTCGGTGCTCGAAGCCGCTGCCACCAAGCCGATGTTTGGCGTGTGCGTGGGCATGCAGATGCTGCTGGACCACAGCGCTGAAGGCAACACGCCCGGCCTGGGCCTGATCCCTGGCGATGTGCTCAAGTTTGACCTGGCAGGCCGCACCCAGCCCGATGGCAGCCGCTTCAAGGTGCCCCAGATGGGCTGGAACCAGGTGCGGCAGATGCCCCACGCCCACCACGGTGGCGGCGTGCACCCGGTGTGGGCCGGTGTGCCCGACAACAGTTACTTCTACTTCGTGCACAGTTTCTACGCCGTGCCGCAAAATCCTGCCCATTGCGCCGGGCAAGCCGACTACGGCGGTTTGTTTGCTGCCGCGGTTGCACGCGATAATATTTTTGCCACCCAGTTTCACCCGGAGAAGAGCGCGGAGCACGGCCTGGCCCTGTACCGCAATTTTCTGCACTGGAATCCCTGATCCCTTAACCCCCACCCGTTCGGGCCGAGCTGCGTCTCGCCCTTTTTCACCCGAACTTCACCACCATGCTGCTCATCCCCGCCATCGACCTCAAAGACGGCCACTGCGTACGCCTCAAGCAAGGCGATATGGACCAATCCACCACCTTTGGTGAAGACCCTGCCGCCATGGCGCGCAAATGGGTGGATGCCGGCGCACGCCGCCTGCACCTGGTGGACCTGAACGGTGCGTTTGCGGGCGTGCCCAAGAACTACAGCGCCATCAAGTCCATCCTGAAAGAGGTGGGTGACGACATCCCCGTGCAGCTGGGCGGCGGCATCCGCGACCTGGACACCATCGAGAAATACATCGACGGCGGCCTGCGCTACGTGATCATCGGCACGGCGGCCGTGAAGAACCCCGGCTTCCTCAAAGACGCCTGCAGCGCGTTCGGCGGCCACATCATCGTGGGGCTCGACGCCAAGGACGGCAAGGTGGCTACCGACGGCTGGAGCAAGCTCACCGGCCACGAGGTCGTGGACCTGGCCAAGAAGTTCGAGGACTGGGGCGTCGAATCCATCATCTACACCGACATCGGCCGCGACGGCATGCTGTCGGGCATCAACATCGACGCCACGGTGAAGCTGGCCCAGGCTTTGAGCATCCCTGTGATCGCCTCGGGCGGCCTGTCCAACATGGCCGACATCGAGCAGCTGTGCGCCGTCGAAGACGAGGGCGTGGAGGGCGTGATCTGCGGCCGCGCCATCTACAGCGGCGACCTGGACTTTGCGGCGGCACAAGCACGTGCCGACGAACTGAACGGCTAAGGACCGCATGCTCGCCAAACGCATCATCCCTTGCCTGGACGTCACCGGAGGCCGTGTGGTCAAGGGCGTCAATTTCGTCGAGCTGCGCGACGCAGGCGACCCGGTCGAAATTGCTGCGCGCTACAACGCGCAGGGCGCTGACGAGCTCACCTTCCTCGATATCACCGCCACCAGCGATGGCCGTGACCTCATCCTGCACATCATCGAGGCCGTGGCCAGCCAGGTGTTCATTCCGCTCACCGTGGGTGGTGGCGTGCGCACCGTGGACGATGTGCGCCGCCTGCTCAATGCCGGCGCGGACAAGACCAGCTTCAACTCGGCCGCGATTGCCAATCCTGAGGTGATCAACGCGGTGTCGGCCAAATACGGCGCGCAGTGCATCGTGGTGGCCATCGACGCCAAGCGCCGCTCTGCCGAAGACGCCTTGCGCCTGGGTGCCAACGGCCAGCCCGTGGGTGCGGGCTGGGACGTGTACAGCCACGGCGGGCGCAAGAACACCGGCCTGGACGCCATTGCTTGGGCCACCGAGATGGCGCAGCGCGGTGCGGGCGAGATCCTGCTGACCAGCATGGACCGCGACGGCACCAAGGCGGGTTTTGACCTGGAACTGACCCGCGCGGTGAGTGACGCGGTCAGCGTGCCCGTGATCGCCTCGGGCGGCGTGGGCAACCTTGACCACTTGGCCGACGGCATCCAGACCGGTGGCGCCGACGCGGTGCTGGCCGCCAGCATCTTCCACTACGGCGAATACACCGTGGGCCAGGCCAAGCAGCGCATGGCAGAGCGCGGCATCCCCGTGCGGATGTGATCGGCATTTGCTCCTGATTTGATAGCTTCAAGCGCATGTAATACCTGCGCTTGTAATCAAAAACAATTGAAAAGTGCAGGTGCGCGCCCTGGTTGGCGCTGGCGCGCCACACGGATCACCGACAATGACCCCCATGAACTGGCTCAACGAAGTGAAATGGGATGCGCAGGGTCTGGTGCCCGTGATTGCGCAAGAGCAGGGCACGGGCGACGTGCTGATGTTTGCGTGGATGAACCGCGAGGCCCTGGCGAAAACCGCTGAACTGGGCCGCGCCGTGTACTTCAGCCGCTCGCGCAAAAAGCTGTGGTTCAAGGGCGAAGAGTCCGGCCACGTGCAGACGGTGCACGAGATCCGCCTGGACTGCGACAACGACGTGGTGCTGCTCAAGGTCACCCAGCAGGGCCACGAGCCCGGCATCGCCTGCCACACGGGCCGCCACAGCTGCTTTTTCAGCGTGCTCAAGGACGGAGCTTGGCTCGCTGTCGATCCGGTCTTGAAAGACCCCGAATCCATCTACAAGTAATGGCAATGGACGACAAGAGCATGAGTTCCCACGATTCCCTGGCGCGCCTGGCCGCCGTCATCGAAAGCCGCAAGCCCGCCAACGGCGGCGACCCGGCCACCAGCTATGTGTCGCGCCTGCTGCACAAGGGGCCGGATTCCTTCCTGAAGAAGATCGGTGAAGAAGCCACCGAGGTGGTGATGGCCGCCAAGGATGTGGACCACGGCGCCGACAAGTCCAAGATCGTCTATGAAGTGGCCGACCTGTGGTTTCACACCATGGTGGCGCTGGCCCATTACGGGCTCACGCCTGCCGATGTGGTGGCCGAGCTGGAGCGCCGCGAAGGCACCAGCGGCATCGAGGAAAAGGCCCTGCGCAAGGTGGCGGAACGCGCTGCCGAAGAAGGCACGCCGTGAGCGACATCATCGATGTGCAGACCAACGACCAGAAGGCCGAGGACCTCAAGGCCATCGGCTGGGTCAGCTATGTGCTGCACCTGATCGTGGCGCTGGGGGCGGTCATCCCCGGCGCGCAGCCCGGCGCTGCGCTGCTGATCGTGGCGCTGGTGATCGACCTGGTGAAAAAAGGCGATGCCGAAGGCACTTGGCAGGCCAACCATTTCTCATGGCGCATCCGCACCGTGATCTGGGCTGGCGTGCTCTACATCGTCACGGCGCCGCTGTGGCTGCTGTTCTTCCTGCCCGGCTGGATCGCCTGGGGCCTGATCTCCATCTGGTTCCTGTACCGCATCGTGCGCGGCATGGTCGCCATGAACAAGAGCCAGGCCGTGGATGCATGAAGCAGCCCGTCCCCGCCCGCGTCTGAACCTGGCGCTGCAGGGCGGCGGCTCGCACGGCGCGCTCACCTGGGGCGTGCTGGATGCGCTGCTGGAGGACGGCCAGTGGCAGTTCGACGGTGTCAGTGGCACCAGTGCAGGCGCCATGAACGCAGTGGCCCTGGCGCATGGGTTTGCGCAGGCAGCGCAGCAGCACAAGGACCCCGAAGACGCCCACCTCGCAGGCTGCACCCTGGCCCGCGAATCGCTCACCCGCCTGTGGGAAGGGGTGGGCGCGCTGGGCAGCCTGACCTGGGGAACGCCGTTGTCTGCCGCCAATCCGCTGGTGGGCATGATGTCGCAGTGGTTCTCGCCCTACCAGACCAATCCGCTGGGGATCAACCCCCTGCGCAAGCTGCTGGAGCGTGAGGTGGATTTCAGCCTGCTGTGCTCCGCCCGCACCGGCGTCGTCGGCCCCAAGGTGTTTGTGTGTGCCACCAACGTGCGCACCGGCCGGGGCGAGATTTTCTTCGGGCCCCGGCTCAGTGCGGATGCGGTGATGGCGTCGGCCTGCCTGCCCATGCTGTTCAAGGCGGTCGAGATCGAGGGAGAGGCGTACTGGGACGGCGGCTATTCCGGCAACCCTGCGCTGCATCCGCTGATCTACCAGACCGATACCTCGGACATCCTGCTGGTGCAGATCAACCCCGTGGAGCATCTGGACGTGCCCAGCAGCGCCTCCGAGATCATGGAGCGCATGAACGAAGTCACCTTCAACGCCAGCCTGCTGGCCGAGCTGCGCGCCATCGAGTTCGTTCGCCGCCTGCTCGCCGAGGGCAAGCTCGACGCCCGCCGCTACAAGAGCGTGCGCATGCACCGCATCGATGGTGGCTCGGTGCTGGCGCCCTTCGGGGCCGACAGCAAGCTGCGTGCGGACCTGGCCTTTGTGCGCAAGCTGTTTGCGCTGGGTCGCACAGCGGGGCAGGAGTGGCTGCACGCGCACCGCAAGGACGTGGGCGTGCGCCCCAGCATCAAGATCGCTGACAATGCCTAGGGATGTCCTGCATAACTCCCTGCGGTCCGTGATAGCGCGGTCTCGGGCGGTCCGCTGCGTTGCTTTTTTGGCCAATAGCACAGCTATTGGCTGCAAAAAGACGCCTTGCGGCCCATCCCGATCCGCACTACACCGACTCGCGAGGGTTATGCAGGACATCCCTCGCTTGCGCGCGAGGCGCCCTCAGGGTTGATCCGCGCCTGTACCCCTGATTCCTTTTGCTCCGATCCCTCCCATGCACGATCCCAACTGCCTTTTCTGCAAAATCATCGCGGGCCAGATCCCTTCCAAGAAGGTTTATGAGGACGAAGAAATTTTCGCCTTCCACGACATCCACCCGTGGGCGCCAGTGCATTTTTTGATGGTGCCCAAGCTGCATATCCCTTCCATGGCACAGGTCACCCCGGAGCATGCCGGGGTGTTGGGGCGCATGATGGCGCTGGCGCCAAAGCTGGCAATGGAGCAGGGCTGCAACCCGTACCCGGATGGTGGCTTTCGCGTCGTGGTAAACACGGGGCTTGAAGGTGGGCAGGAAATCCACCACCTGCATATCCATGTCATGGGCGGCCCCCGTCCGTGGCTCAAAGGCTGAACCAGGCTGACGATCGTGCCATTTTGAGAGGTGTCGGCTTGCCCCGGCACTGAACTCCTGTCACGCCCCCCGTCTAAAATGATTGCAATTCGTTAGGAGATATTTCATGGGCTCTTTTTCCATCTGGCACTGGCTGATCGTGCTGTTGATCGTTGTGATGGTGTTCGGTACCAAGAAGCTCAAGAACATGGGCTCTGACCTGGGCGGCGCCGTCAAGGGCTTCAAGGACGGCATGAAGGATGGCTCGTCTGACGCACCTGCTGCTGCCACGCCCCCCGCTGGCCAGGTGGCCAACAGCCAGGCCGCTGACAAGACCACCATTGATGTCGAAGCCAAGCAAAAGAGCTGAGCTGGTGCTGCTGACCCGCTGCCTTGGCCTGCATTGCGCTGGCGCCTGATCCATGATTGATATTGGCCTGTCCAAAATGGCGCTGATCGGCGCTGTGGCGTTGATCGTCATCGGCCCTGAGAAGCTACCCCGTGTGGCCCGTACCGTCGGCACCTTGCTCGGCAAGGCGCAGCGTTATGTGTCCGACGTGAAAGCGGAGGTCAACCGGTCCATGGAGCTCGATGAGCTCAAGAAGATGAAGGACACGGTGGAGAACGCCGCGCGCGACGTGCACAACACCATTCAGACCAGCGCCAGCGAGTTCGAGAAAGACTGGACCGATGCCGTCGATTCCAGCAACAACGCCGACCTGCGGGAGCAGGCGGCCGTGGTGCCTGCCTACAAGCACCCCGGCAAGAACTGGCGCCTCAAGCGTGGTGCGGTGCCCCAGTGGTACAAGGCCCGCAGTGGTGTGCGCACCAAGGCACAGTCCGGCGCAGCCCGCGTAGCACGTTACCGCCCCCAAAAATTCCACTGACGCAGCCTGCGGCGCCCCGTGCGCTGCATGGGCGGCCCTGACGCCCACGAAAACCCACCATGTCCGAAACCCCCACCAAAGAAGACGAACTGGCCGGCACTGAGCAGCCGTTCGTACAGCACCTCATGGAGCTGCGCGACCGGCTGGTCAAGGCCATGATCGCCATCGCCATTGCGGCAGCGATCCTGTTCTTCTTCCCGGGTCCCGGCGCGTTGTATGACTTTCTGGCCGCCCCTTTGGTAGCCCACCTGCCCAAGGGGGCCACGCTGATCGCCACTTCGGTGATTTCGCCGTTCATGGTGCCGCTCAAGATCTTGCTGATGTCGGCGTTCCTGCTCGCGCTGCCTTTTGTGCTGTGGCAGATCTGGGCTTTTGTGGCGCCCGGCCTGTATTCGCACGAGAAAAAGCTGGTGCTGCCGCTGGTGGTGTCCAGCACGCTGTTGTTCTTCATCGGGGTGGCGTTTTGCTACTACCTGGTGTTTGGCCAGGTGTTCGCGTTCATTCAGAGCTTTGCCCCCAAGAGCATCACGGCCGCGCCTGACATCGAGGCCTACCTGAGTTTTGTGCTGTCCATGTTCCTGGCGTTCGGCATGGCGTTTGAAGTGCCGATTGCCGTGGTGGTGCTGGCCCGCATGGGCATCGTGAGCGTGCAAAAGCTGCGCGAGTTTCGCGGCTACTTCATCGTGCTGGCCTTTGTGGTGGCCGCCGTCGTGACACCGCCCGATGTGGTGTCGCAGCTGTCGCTGGCCGTGCCCATGTGCCTGCTGTACGAGGTGGGCATCTGGGCAGCGCAGATCTTCATCAAGCACACCCAGGCGCCCGAAGAGCCCGGGGAATCCGCTTCCGCATCCTGACCTGCCATCCCCGCAGGCTGGTGGGGATGCGTTGGGGGTGATGCACAGATCGCGTCCGTGGGGCTCCACCTGGGCGATGAGACAGAAAATACAATACAAATAGCTGCAAGCGCTAGTGTGATATGCGCTGGCAGCTATGTTTTTTATAGTGCTGTGAGGGCTCCAGCCCTTCAGAGGGTGGGAAACTCCTCACCCGCTTGTGGCCCCTTCCGGTTGGCCTGTTCTTCACCCCGGCTTGGCCCTGCCAGAGGAGGCCCAAAGCCGACGACCTTCGCCTGCTTCGCCCCCAATCGGCAGTGGTGACGGCTTGTACCCGCCCGGCGATGACCGCGCAGAGCCGGGCTCGCTGAAGGGGCTCAGCGCCTCACATTGCGCTGTGGCCGGGGGCGCACGCCTGGGTTGATGCTCAGCTCCACGCGCTTGTCGGCCCGTTGCACGTCAAACGCCGCAGCCTGGCCCGGCTTGAGTGCCGCCACGGCGGTCAGCAGCTGCGACACATTGCCCACGCTCTTGCCGTCCACGCTCACGATCACATCCCCCGGGCGCATGCCAGCCTGGGCGGCGGGGCCGTCCTGCAGCACGCCGGTGATGATCACGCCCTCGGTGGCCTTTTTTACGCCAAAGGTTTCTGCCAGTTCGGGCGACAGCTCGTTGGGCTCCACGCCAATCCAGCCGCGTGTGACCTGGCCGTCCTTCACGATGCCATCGAGCACCATGCGGGCTGTGGACACCGGAATGGCAAACCCGATGCCCATGCTGCCGCCCGAGCGCGAGTAGATCGCGGTGTTGATGCCCATGAGGTTGCCGTTCACATCGACCAGCGCACCGCCCGAATTGCCGGGGTTGATGGCCGCGTCGGTCTGGATGAAGTTTTCAAACGTGTTGATGCCCAGCTGGCTGCGGCCCAGCGCGCTCACGATGCCGCTGGTCACGGTCTGCCCCACGCCGAAGGGGTTGCCGATGGCCAGCACCTGGTCGCCCACATCCAGGGCGTCGGAGTTGCCCAGCACGATCACGGGCAGCTTGTCCAGTTCGATCTTGAGGATGGCCAGGTCGGTGTCGGGGTCGGTGCCAATCACGCGCGCACGGGCGCGGCGGCTGTCGGTGAGGGTCACCTCGATCTCGTCAGCACCTTCCACCACATGGTTGTTGGTGAGGATGTAGCCCTCGGGGCTCACGATCACGCCGCTGCCCAGGCCGGCCTGCGCCTGGCTGCCCTGGTCACCAAAGAAAAACTGGAACCAGGGGTCGTTGCTGCGCGGGTGGCGCACTTCCTTGCTGGTGTTGATGCTGACCACGGCCGGTGCCGCCTTGCGCGCCGCACCGCTGAAGCTGCCCGCCGCGGGCTGCGAAGGCGGCGTGGCAGGGGCCTCCAGCAGTGCAATACCCGCCCCGGAGCGCGTGGTGCCCCGGCCCAGCCAGTCAGGCTGGAGCGTGGCGACAACAAAGTAGGCCGCAACGAGGACCGTCACGGACTGGGAAAACAACAGCCAGAGTCGCTTCATGAAAGGTGCTTGCCGGTGGTAGTACAGGGTGTGGGCGACGGAGGTGGACGCTGCAGGTTCGCCGTGGCGGCCTGGGCGCTCCCTCTCACACAGGATTGTCTCCGAATGTGGGGGCGCGAACGGCGCGCCACAATAGCGGCATGAGCATTCACCGCAGTCAACTTTTGCAGGCGTTTGACAGCCTGCTGCAACCCGAGCGCTTCAAGGACTACGGCCCCAACGGCCTGCAGGTCGAGGGCAAGGCCGAGATCCGGCGAATGGTCAGTGGCGTCACTGCCAGCCGTGCACTGATCGAAGCCGCCATTGCCGCGCAGGCCGATGCTATTTTTGTGCACCACGGCCTGTTCTGGCGCGGGCAGGATGGCCGCATCACGGGCTGGATGAAGCAGCGGCTGCAGCTGCTGCTGGCGCACGACATCAACCTGTTTGCGTACCACCTGCCGCTCGATGCCCATGCCGAACTGGGCAACAACGCACAGCTGGGCCGGGTGCTGGGTTTTGCCGCCGATGCGCGGTTTGGCGAGCAGGACCTGGGCTTTGCAGCGCCCGCGGCTTTCGATAATGTCCAGACTCTGGCCGACCATGTTGCCCAGGCGCTCGGCCGCCCCGTGACCCTGGTGTCGCCGGGTGAGGTGGGCGGTGGTGCCGCTGCACGGCGCCCCGTGCGCCGCGTGGCGTGGTGCACGGGCGGCGCGCAAGGGTATTTTGAGTCGGCCATCGCTGCAGGGGCGGATGTTTTCATCACCGGCGAAATCTCCGAGCCCCAGGCGCACCTGGCGCGCGAGACGGGGGTGGGCTTTATTGCCGCCGGGCACCATGCCACGGAGCGCTATGGCGCCCCCGCCGTGGCGGCGCATGTGGCAGCCCAGTGCGGGCTGAGCCACCAGTTCATCGAGATCGACAACCCCGCCTAGCCCATGGCACGACACCGCACGGCAAGCAATCACATCGTGCGGATGTCCGGTCCATTTTGCTCATTTATTCATAGCTGATAGCGCATGAACAACTAGCGCTACAAGCACTTTTGGCTCCAAACCCATGCAACCCATCGCCATCACCCAGGGAGATCCCGCCGGCATCGGCCCCGAGATAGTGGCCAAGGCCTTTCGCGACGCGCCCGATGCGCTGCGCCACTGCTTTGTCGTCGGTGACCTGGCCACTGTGCGACGCGCTGCGGACGCCATCACGCGCCCTGGTGTGCCCGGTGTGCCTGTGGCGCAGATTGGGTCACCGGGCGAAGCAGCGGATGCTCCGCCCCGCTGCATCCCCGTGCTCCAACTGCCTGGGATCCCGGGGCCCCAGCCTTGGGGCGAGATCAGCGCCGCCGCCGGCCGTGCCGCGGCGGACAGCGTGGTCTGGGCGGCGCGTGCCGCATTGCGTGGGGAGGTGGCAGCGCTGGTGACAGCCCCTTTGCACAAGGAGGCCTTGTCGGCCGCAGGGGTGGACTTCCCGGGACATACGGAGCTCTTGCAGGCAGAGGCTGCTGCGCACCAGGGGGTGCCGCTGGCGCGGATGCCCGTGCGCATGATGCTGGCCAATGACGAGCTGCGCACCGTGCTCGTCAGCATCCATGTGTCGCTGCGCGACGCGATTGCGGCGGTGACGCAGGACAACGTGCTGCAGACGCTGCAAATCACCCACACCGCCTTGCAGCGCAGCCTGGGCCGTGTGCCCCGCGTGGGTGTGGCAGGGTTGAACCCCCATGCGGGCGAGGGCGGATTGTTCGGCCGCGAGGAGCTGGAGGTGATCGCACCGGCCATCGCGGCGGCGCGCGCGCAGGGGCTCGACGTGCACGGCCCGTTTGCGCCTGACACGGTGTTCATGCGCGCGCGCAGCACCCCGCAGCGCGCGGGCGAGTTCGATGTGGTCGTTGCCATGTACCACGACCAGGGCCTGATCCCGGTGAAATACCTGGGGGTGGAAAAGGGCGTGAACGTGACCCTGGGCCTGCCCCTGGTGCGAACCAGCCCCGACCATGGCACGGCGTTTGATGTTGCAGGGCAGGGCGTTGCAGATGCCTCCAGCCTGATCGAGGCGGTGCGCATGGCGCGGGCGCTGTGTGGATGACGTCAGCCGCTGAAGCCTTGGGGCCCAGCGCTGATCGATATCAAATGAACCGCTGAAAATTGTGCCAGCCTGGACGCGGGTGTGCGGGCGGCGCGACCCCCAAAAGCCAACGCCACCGGCGGCTGGTGGAGGCAGCGCAGCGGTGGCGTTTTGTGCGGCCACTAAGGCCGCTGGCCCAAGGGTTTACTTTTTCAGGCTGTCGCGAATTTCGCGCAGCAACACAATGTCTTCGGGAGGGGCCACCGGCGCGGCGGGGGCGGCAGGGGCTTCGCGCTTGAGGCGGTTGATCTGCTTGATCATCATAAAGATGATGAACGCCAGGATCACAAAGTTGACCGCCACGGTCAGGAAGTTGCCATAGGCAAACACTGGCACACCGGCTTTTTTGAGGGCGTCGAGCGTGGTGCCCGTGCCTGGAGGCACGTTGCCCAGCACGATGAACAGGTTGGAGAAATCGAGCTTGCCGAAGATGAGCCCCACCACCGGCATGATCAGGTCCGCTACCACCGAATCCACGATCTTGCCAAAGGCGCCGCCAATGATGACGCCCACCGCGAGGTCAATCACATTGCCCTTGACCGCGAACTCCCTGAACTCTTGCATCATCCCCATGTTGTTGCTCCTTGTAAAACGGTGATGGGGGAGTATTGCCCGGTTCGCACCCCTGTCAAGCCAGCAAACCACTTGGAAATAACCATTTTCACTCCGCTACAATTCGCGGTTGACCCCAATCTAGCGATGTTCATCGAGGATCCCCATGAGTGACACTCCAATCGACTCCAGCAAGCGGACGTGGATCATCACGTCAGCATGTGCTGGTGCGGTGGGCGGCGTGGCAACCGCCGTTCCTTTCGTGAGTACTTTCCAGCCCTCAGAGCGTGCCAAAGCCGCTGGTGCTGCTGTCGAGGTGGATATCTCCGCCCTCAAACCTGGAGAAAAGGTCACTGTGGAGTGGCGCGGCAAGCCCGTCTGGATCATCAAGCGCACGCCGGAGCAACTGGCAGAGCTGCCCAAGCTCGACGGCCAGCTCGCCGATCCCAAGTCGGAGCGCAAGCCCTCTGAACTCACGCCTGAGTACGCCCGCAACGAGGCGCGCTCCATCAAGCCGGAAATTTTTGTGGGTGTGGGCATTTGCTCGCACTTGGGTTGCTCGCCGTCGGACAAGTTCCAGACCGGTGCACAACCTTCGCTGCCCGACGACTGGAAGGGCGGCTTCCTGTGTCCTTGCCACGGCTCCACGTTCGACATGGCGGGCCGCGTCTTCAAGAACAAGCCAGCACCCGACAACCTTGAGGTGCCTCCGCACATGTACCTGTCCGATACGCGCCTGCTGATCGGTGAAGACAAGAAGGCTTGACGGAGAACGACATGGCCCACGAATTCAAAGAAATCTCGCCGAACGCCTCCGCAGGCGCCAAGGTCACCAACTGGTTCGAGAACCGGTTCCCGACGGCCTTTGACGCCTACAAGGTCCACATGTCGGAGTACTACGCTCCGAAGAACTTCAACTTCTGGTACATCTTCGGCTCGCTGGCGCTGGTCGTGCTGGTGATCCAGATCGTGACCGGCATCTTCCTGGTCATGCACTACAAGCCGGACGCCAACCTCGCGTTCGCGTCGGTCGAGTACATCATGCGCGATGTGCCCTGGGGCTGGCTGATCCGCTACATGCATTCCACGGGCGCTTCGGCGTTCTTTGTGGTGGTGTACCTGCACATGTTCCGTGGCCTCATCTACGGCAGCTACCGCAAGCCGCGCGAGCTGGTCTGGATCTTCGGTTGCGCGATCTTCCTGTGCCTGATGGCCGAAGCCTTCATGGGTTATCTGCTGCCCTGGGGACAGATGTCCTACTGGGGCGCCCAGGTGATCGTGAACCTGTTCGCAGCCATCCCCTTCATTGGTCCTGATCTGGCTCTGCTGATCCGTGGCGACTATGTGGTGGGCGATGCGACGCTGAATCGCTTCTTCAGCTTCCACGTGATTGCCGTGCCCCTGGTGCTGCTGGGCCTTGTGGTGGCGCACTTGCTGGCGCTGCACGACGTGGGCTCCAACAACCCCGATGGTGTGGAAATCAAGGGCCCCAAGGCTCCCAAGGACGCCCATGGCAAGCCGCTCGATGGCGTGCCCTTCCACCCCTACTACACGGTGCATGACATCTTCGCGCTGAGCATGTTCCTGATGGCATTCACGGCCGTGGTGT
Source organism: Acidovorax sp. 22279 (assembly GCF_052045435.1). Lineage (NCBI taxonomy): Bacteria > Pseudomonadati > Pseudomonadota > Betaproteobacteria > Burkholderiales > Comamonadaceae > Acidovorax > Acidovorax sp. 22279. Next base: position 108,327 of record NZ_JBQEOV010000012.1, on the reverse strand, counting down.
TCTTTGCTCCTGAGTTCGGTGGTTACTTCCTCGAATACAACAACTTCATCCCTGCGGATCCGCTCAAGACCCCGGCCCACATTGCCCCGGTCTGGTACTTCACGCCGTTCTATTCGATGCTGCGTGCCATCACCACCGAGATGATGTACGTGCTCGTGCTGTGCGTGGTCGCTGGCGCCGGTTTTGGCGTGCTCAAGGCCAAGCTGCCCAGCTTCGTGAAGGCGGGTATCGCCGGTGCGGCCGTGGTGGTCATCGCCATGATGCTGTCCATCGATGCCAAGTTCTGGGGCGTGGTGGTGATGGGTGGCGCTGTGATCATCCTGTTCTTCCTGCCCTGGCTGGATCACAGCCCTGTCAAGTCGATCCGCTACCGTCCTGACTGGCACAAGTATTTGTACGGCGTGTTCGTGATCATCTTCCTGATCCTGGGCTACCTGGGTGTGCAGCCACCATCGCCGATCGGCGAGCGGGTGTCGCAAGTGGGAACGCTGTTCTATTTCGGCTTCTTCCTGCTGATGCCCTGGTGGAGCCGCATTGGCGAAGCCAAGCCCGTGCCCGACCGCGTGACCTTTGTGGCGCACTGAGCCTGGAGATAACAACAATGAAGAAAATCATCCTCACGTTGATCGCCGCTGTGGGTCTGGTCGCCGGTGCTGCCCATGCGGCGGGTGGCGACACCATTGCCTGGGACAAGGCGCCCAACAAGACCAACGACCTGGCCTCGCTGCAAAACGGTGCCAAGGTGTTCGTGAACTACTGCCTGAGCTGCCACTCGGCGGCCTACATGCGGTTCAATCGTCTGCGCGACATCGGCCTGACCGAGCAGCAGATCAAGGACAACCTGCTGTTCACCACCGACAAGGTGGGTGAAACCATGAAGGCGTCGATCGATCCCAAGCAGGCCAAGGAATGGTTTGGTGCCAATCCGCCCGACCTCACCGTGATCGCACGCTCGCGTGCAGGCCACGGCGGCACGGGGGCTGACTATCTGTACACCTTCCTGCGCACCTTCTATCGCGACGACACCAAGGCCACCGGCTGGAACAACCTGGCTTTCCCCAGCGTCGGTATGCCCCATGTTCTGTGGCAGTTGCAGGGCGAACGTCGTCCCGTGTTTGAAGAACACGAGAGCCACGGCCACAAGACCCATGTGTTCAAGGGCTGGGAGCAGATCACACCAGGCACGATGACGCCTTTGCAATTCGATCAGAATATTGGTGATCTGGTGAACTATCTGCAGTGGATGGGCGAGCCCGCGCAGAACACCCGTTGGCGCGTGGGCGTCTGGGTGCTGATGTTCCTGGGCGTGTTCACGATCATTGCTTGGCGCTTGAACGCTGCGTTCTGGAAGGACGTCAAGTAAACGCCAGATCCATCGCTAGCACCCTGCGGGGTGCCGTCGGATTTATTACAGAGTGGGCGCTTTTGGCGTCCCACTCTTTTGATTTTTAGGAGCCTCCCACCATGATGGTGCTTTACTCGGGTACGACCTGTCCCTTCTCCCACCGCTGCCGTTTTGTCCTGTTTGAAAAAGGCATGGACTTTGAAATCCGCGATGTGGACCTGTACAACAAGCCCGAAGACATCAGCGTAATGAACCCGTACGGCCAGGTGCCGATCCTGGTCGAGCGCGACCTGATCCTGTACGAGTCGAACATCATCAATGAGTACATCGACGAACGCTTCCCGCACCCGCAACTGATGCCTGGTGACCCGGTGGACCGCGCCCGCGTGCGCCTGTTCCTGCTCAACTTCGAGAAGGAATTGTTCGTGCATGTGAACACGCTCGAATCGCGTGCGACCAAGGGCAATGAGAAAGCGTTGGAAAAGGCGCGCGCCCACATCCGTGACCGCCTGACGCAGTTGGCCCCGGTGTTCCTCAAGAACAAGTACATGCTGGGCGACAACTTCTCGATGCTGGACGTGGCCATCGCGCCGCTGCTGTGGCGCCTCGACTACTACGGCATTGATCTGTCCAAGAATGCGGCCCCGCTGCTCAAGTACGCTGAGCGCATCTTCTCGCGCCCGGCTTACATTGAAGCGCTGACGCCGTCCGAAAAGGTCATGCGCAAGTAAGCAGCGGCCTGCAGACTTCCCTCCTTCCATAGCAGCTGTAGTACCGCCATCCATGACCGCACAGGAATCGACCTCCACGCGCCCCTATCTCATTCGCGCCCTGTACGAATGGTGTACCGACAATGGGCTCACGCCTTACGTGGCGGTGCGTGTGGACGACTCCGTGCAGGTGCCGCGCGAGTATGTGAAGGATGGCGAGATCGTTCTGAACATCAGTTTTGATGCGACCAGCGCGCTGCAACTGGGCAACGAATTTATTGAATTCAAGGCGCGTTTTGGTGGCAAGCCCCGCGAAATCCTGGTGCCAGTCGGCCGTGTGATCGCCATCTATGCCCGTGAGAACGGTCAAGGTATGGCGTTCCCGCCACCGGTGGATCTGTTGACTTCTGCGGAGGGGGCTCCCTCTGCACTGTCTGCTGCTGCGTCCCCCGCGCCGATGCAAACGGAAGAGGCGACTGCTGCCGTGCCTGCCGAAGACCGTGTCGTGCAGCTGGTGGGTGTGGAAGATGGCCACAAGGATGATGGGGGCGACGCTCCTCGGCCGCCGCCTGCTCAAGGTGGAGCACGCCCCTCGCTGAAGCGCATCAAATAGCTGCTGTTTCAAATTTCGGGCGGTTTTTACAGGATAAAATACTGCCTTCGCCGGTTTAGCTCAGTTGGTAGAGCACCCGCCTTGTAAGCGGTAGGTCGTCAGTTCGATTCCGACAACCGGCACCATTTCTCTTGCTTTTTGCATTCCCTGGCACTGACGCCCTGGTCGTCAGGTTTGAACTTTCAGGCGAATCGCGTTAACCTCCCACCCCCGACTGCGCAGATGCGCCTGCAAAGCAGGCAGCAGTTGGCGTATTTTTGCCGCCGCAGCGTTGCTCTTGACCAGCAGGCACCAGCTGTCCCCGTCAATGGGGCCTGCCTGCACCGCTGGGCGCAACGCGGCGGGAATCAGCAATTCAATGGCCTTGAGCCGATCACTGGAGTCGCGTGTCAGCGCTGTAAGCTTTGCCAGCGTGGGGGATTCCTCGCTGGCTTGCTGCAGGGTGACGGCGTAGTGGCGGCGATTCATGGTGTGGAGTCTTCGGGCGTGGAGTATTGGCAGTGCATTTGATTATCACGGACGCCAGACTGGCGCGCAGCCGGGCCATTCATTTGTCTGGCACGCGCTTGGTCCTGGCGGGGCTTGCTGTGTCGCTGTGCCTGATGGTGGTGGCTGCAGGGCTCTACCACTGGGTTTTTCTGAAAGGGGCGCGTGAAGGGTGGCCTATCGTGGGCTCGCTGGTGCGCCTTGTGGTCAAGGATGAGTTTGCCGAGCGTGACCGATTCATGCGCGCCAATCTCGATGCCATGGCCCGGCGTGTGGGTGAAATGCAAGCGCGCATGGTGCAGCTGGAGTCCCTCGGAGACCGTGTGCTGGGCTTGGCAGGCATGGCGCCTGCTGACATTCAGAAAGCGGATGCCCGCGGCGGCGCCCTCGTGAGCGCGCGCAACCTGTCCATGGAAGAGCTGCAAACCACCCTGGATGATCTGGAGCGCCTGACCAACCAGCGTGTGGATCTGATGACGGTGCTGGAGTCCCGTCTGTTTGACCAGCACATCCGCAAGAAGATGATTCCGACCCATGCGCCCGTCACGGGGCGTGTCGCAGGGTCGGGTTTTGGCTGGCGGGTCGATCCCATTACGGGGCAGTCGGCCTTGCACACCGGGTTGGATTTCCAGGCCGACACCGGCACACCCATCCTGGCGGCCGCCGGAGGCGTGGTTGTTACCCAGGAGTACCACCCCGCCTACGGCAACATGATCGAGGTTGACCATGGCAACCAGCTGGTGACGCGCTATGCCCATGCCTCGCGCGTCTTGATCAAGCAGGGCGACATCGTGCGCCGCGGGCAAAAGATTGCGGAGATCGGTACCACCGGCCGCTCGACGGGGCCGCATCTGCACTTTGAGGTGCTGGTGCAGGGGGTTTTCCAGGACCCACAGAAGTTCCTGAATGCGGGCGGTACGGCCACTGGCGCACAGGTAGCCGCCATTCAGCCCTCCACGTTGGCAGGACAGCCAGCCGCACCGGCACCGGGCAGGTAAAATCGCGGGTCCGGCGTTCTCTGCCCGCAGTTGCAATGCTTGCAATATCGGTCGCAGGACCCATCTGAACTCAATTCATCTTAGGGATTTCGGTCGCTTGGCGCGCTGATTGCAGCGGGGCAGGCGGTCCTGTTCGCATGGCCACCAACTTCCTCACCAAAATATTCGGCAGCCGCAATGACCGGCTCCTCAAGCAGTACCGCAAGACGGTGACCCGCATCAATGCGATGGAGCCCGATTACGAGAAGCTGTCGGACGAGCAGCTCCGGGCCAAGACGCAGGAGTTCAAGGACCGTGTGGCCAAGGGCGAGTCGTTGGACAGCATCCTCCCCGAAGCCTTCGCCGTGGTGCGCGAGGGGTCCAAGCGCATCATGAAGATGCGGCACTTTGATGTGCAGCTGCTCGGTGGCATGGCGCTGCACTTCGGCAAGATCGCCGAAATGCGCACTGGCGAGGGCAAGACCCTGACGGCCACGCTGCCGGTGTACCTCAATGCCCTCTCGGGCAAGGGCGTGCACGTGGTGACGGTGAATGACTACCTCGCCAACCGCGATGCGCAGTGGATGGGGCGCCTCTACAACTTCCTGGGCCTCACGGTGGGTATCAACCTGCCCAACATGCCCCGTGAAGAAAAGCAGGCTGCGTACCGTGCCGACATCACCTACGGCACCAACAACGAATACGGCTTTGACTACCTGCGCGACAACATGGTCTATGAAGCGCAGGACCGTGTGCAACAGGGCCTGAACTTTGCCATCGTGGACGAGGTGGACTCGATCCTGATCGACGAAGCCCGCACGCCGCTCATCATCAGTGGCCAGGCCGAAGACCACACGGCGATGTACATCGCGATGAACAAAGTGGTGCCCCTGCTGGTGCGTCAGGAAGGCGAGGCGGACCCCCGCACAGGCGAGGGTGTGACCAAGCCCGGCGACTTCACGCTGGACGAAAAAACCCACCAGGTGTTTCTGACCGAGCAGGGCCACGAAACTGCCGAACGCATTCTGGCGTCCCACGGCCTGATCGCCGAAGGCGCCTCGGTGTACGACCCGGCCAACATCACGCTGATGCACCACCTGTATGCAGCGCTGCGGGCCAATCACTTGTACCACCGCGATCAGCACTACGTGGTGCAAAACGGCGAGATCGTGATCGTGGACGAGTTCACCGGCCGCCTGATGTCGGGCCGCCGCTGGAGTGAAGGTCTGCACCAGGCCGTGGAAGCCAAGGAAGGCGTGAACATCCAGGCCGAGAACCAGACACTGGCCTCCATCACGTTCCAGAACTATTTCCGCCTGTACAACAAGCTCGCCGGCATGACGGGTACGGCCGATACCGAAGCCTACGAGTTCCAGGAAATCTATGGCCTGGAAACCACGGTCATCCCACCCAACCGGCCCAGCAAGCGCGACGACCAGCTGGACCGCGTCTACAAGACCACGCGCGAGAAGTACGAAGCCGCCATCAAGGACATTCGCGAATGCCATGAGCGCGGCCAGCCCGTGCTGGTGGGCACGACGTCGATCGAGAACTCCGAAATCATCGACCAGCTGCTGAACAAGGAAGGCCTGCCCCACCAGGTGCTCAATGCCAAGCAGCACGCCCGTGAGGCCGACATCGTGGCCCAGGCCGGTCGCGAGGGCATGATCACCATCGCCACCAACATGGCTGGCCGTGGTACCGACATCGTGCTGGGCGGCAATATCGAGAAGGATGTGGCGGCCATCGAAGCCGACGAATCCTTGTCCGAGTCCGACCGTGCCGCCAAGGTGGCCGCGCTGCGTGAGCAGTGGAAGGTGGACCACGAGAAGGTCAAGGCGCTGGGCGGCCTGCGCATCATCGCCACCGAGCGCCATGAGTCGCGCCGCATCGACAACCAGCTGCGTGGCCGTTCGGGCCGCCAGGGCGACCCAGGTTCGTCGCGTTTCTATCTGAGCCTGGACGATTCGCTCATGCGCATCTTCGCGGGCGACCGCGTGAAGGCGATCATGGACCGCCTGAAGATGCCCGATGGCGAAGCCATTGAAGCGGGCATCGTGACGCGCAGCATCGAATCGGCCCAGCGCAAGGTGGAGGCCCGCAACTTCGACATCCGCAAGCAGTTGCTGGAGTACGACGATGTGGCCAACGATCAGCGCAAGGTGATCTACCAGCAGCGCAACGACATCCTGGACGCGTCTGACCTGTCGGATGTGATTGCGGCCATGCGCGAAGACTGCATGACCGATCTGGTGCGCCAGTACGTGCCTGCCGAATCGGTGGAAGAGCAGTGGGATCTGGCCGCGCTGGAAAAGGCGCTCGCAGAAGAATGGCAGGTGCCAATCGCGCTGCAGCAGGAAGTGCAGGGCGCCAATGCGATCACCGACGACGAGATCCTGGACAAGGTCTTGCAGGCCGCGCACGCTGCCTTCAATGCCAAGGTCGAGCAGGTGGGCCGCGAGAACTTCACGCAGTTTGAGCGTGTGGTGCTGCTGCAGAACTTTGACTCCAACTGGCGCGATCACCTGAGCGCACTCGATTACCTGCGCCAGGGCATCCACCTGCGCGGATATGCGCAAAAGCAGCCCAAGCAGGAGTACAAGCGCGAGGCTTTCGAACTGTTCCGCCAGCTCATCGACCAAGTCAAGAACGAGGTCACCAAGATCCTCATGACCGTGCAGGTGCAGTCGCAGGCGCAGCTCGACCAGGCCGCGCAAGACATGGAGCAGCGCGCCGAGAGCATTGCCAACGTGACCTATACCGCGCCTACCGAAACCGGCGAGGTGGAAACCACGGTGGATGCACAGACCGTGGCCCAGCAAGCGCTGCCCGAAGGTATGCGTGTGGGTCGCAACGACCCCTGCCCCTGTGGCAGCGGCAAGAAATACAAGCAGTGCCACGGCAAGCTGGCTTGATTTGCTGATCCAAACAACACGGGCTTCGGCCCGTGTTTTCATTGGCGCGCCACGGTTTTCCGGATAATCGGCCGCAGTTTTTTGAGAAAGACCCCCATGCCCGTCAATCTAGTCGCCCCCGTTGCTGCCGATCTGCACCCCATCGCCGGGGTGCGCATCGGTGTTGCCGAAGCTGGTGTCCGCAAGGCCCACCGCAAGGACCTCACCGTGTTCCTGCTGGACGAGGGCGCCAGCGTGGCTGGCGTGTTCACGCAGAACCGCTTTTGCGCAGCGCCGGTGCAGATCAGCCGTGAGCATTTGAGCAGCGGCCAGCCCATTCGCGCCATGGTCATCAACACGGGCAACGCCAATGCAGGTACCGGGGCTGACGGCCTGGCGCGTGCGCGCGCCACCTGCATTGCGCTCGCTCGTCAGCTGAGCGTGGCGCCCGAGCAGATCCTGCCGTTCTCGACCGGCGTGATCATGGAGCCGCTGCCCAACGACCGCATCGAAGCGGGACTGCCCGCCGCCATCGCCGATGCGCAGCCCAGCCACTGGGCCCGTGCCGCCGAGGGCATCATGACCACCGACACACTGCCCAAGGCGTTCTCTGCGCAGGTGCAGATCGGTGGCGCCACGGTGTCCATCACGGGCATCAGCAAGGGTGCGGGCATGATCCGCCCCAACATGGCCACCATGCTGGGCTTCCTGGCCACGGACGCCTGCGTGGCGCCCGCCGTCATGCAGCAACTGGCGCGCGAACTGGCTGACGGCTCTTTCAATCGTGTCACCATTGACGGTGACACATCGACCAACGATTCCTTCGTGGTCGTTGCCACCAACAAGGCAGCGCATGCGCCCGTGGCCTCGCTCGACAGCGCGGACGGCCAGGCCCTCAAGGCTGCGATGCTCTCGGTGTCACAAAAGCTGGCGCAGGCCATCGTGCGGGACGGCGAGGGGGCGACCAAGTTCATCACAGTGCGGGTCGAAGGCGGCAAGACTGGCGACGAGTGCCGCAAGGTGGCCTACGCCATTGCCCATTCGCCGTTGGTCAAGACGGCCTTTTTTGCCAGCGACCCCAACCTGGGCCGCATCCTGGCGGCCGTGGGCTACGCCGGCATTGACGACCTGGACCAGACCGGCATCGACCTGTACCTGGACGATGTGCACGTGGCGCTGCAAGGGGGGCGCAATCCTGCCTATCGCGAAGAAGACGGCCAGCGGGTGATGAAGCAGAGCGAGATCACCGTGAGGGTGCTACTCGGGCGCGGTACCGCAGCGGACACGGTGTGGACCTGCGACTTCAGCCACGAGTACGTGACCATCAACGCCGACTACCGCTCGTGAGTTGGGTTTGCTATCTTTATGATAGCTGTTGAGGCATATTCAACTAGCGCATGTCGCCACAATGAACGAAAAATTTGAACGTTTGGTCGAGCGTGCCGAGCAGCTCATCGCCCGCATCGAGTCGGTGCTGCCCCAGCCGCTGGGAGCACCCGACTGGTCCGCCTCCATTGCCTGGCGCTACCGCAAGCGCAGCAGTGGGCATGGCACGCTGGAACCCGTGCGCCACGTGGGAGCGATGCGGCTGGCAGACCTCAAGGAAATCGATCCGCAAAAAGAAAAGATCGAGCGCAATACGCAGCAGTTTGTGCAGGGCAAGCCCGCCAACAACGTGCTGCTGACGGGTGCGCGCGGTACTGGCAAGTCGTCGCTGATCAAGGCCTGCTTGAACGCTTACGCAGCCGAAGGCCTGCGCCTGATTGAAGTGGACAAGGCCGACCTGACCGACCTGCCGGACATCGTGGATGTGGTGTCTGACCGACCCGAGAAATTCATCGTCTTCTGCGACGACCTGAGTTTTGAGGACGGCGAGCCAGGCTACAAGGCGCTCAAGTCGATCCTGGACGGCTCGGTGGCGGCCGCCACGCCGAACGTGCTGATCTACGCCACCAGCAACCGGCGCCACCTGCTGCCGGAGTACATGGCCGACAACCTCACGTACACCCACACCGAAGACGGCGAGGTGCACCCGGGCGAGGTGGTGGAGGAGAAGATTTCGCTGTCGGAGCGTTTTGGCCTGTGGGTCAGCTTCTACCCGTTCAGCCAGCAGGAGTACCTGACCATCGTGGCGCAGTGGTTGTTGTCGTTCGGTGTGCCCGCACAGGCCATTGAGGAGGCGCGGCCTGAGGCCCTGGTCTGGGCGCTGGAGCGTGGCTCGCGCAGCGGCCGTGTGGCGTACCAGTTTGCGCGTGACTATGCGGGGCGACATGGCGGCTGAACATCTCGCTCCAGACAGCGTCCCGGCCACTGCCGAACGCAAACACACCGAAGTGGCCGTGGGCATCCTGCTGCGCGCAGACGGCGCGATGCTGCTATCCACCCGCCCGCCGGGCAAGCCCTACGCGGGGTACTGGGAGTTTCCGGGTGGCAAGCTGGAGGCGGGCGAGACCGTGGAGCAGGCGCTGCGCCGCGAACTGATCGAGGAGCTGGGCGTGACCATCGGCCCGGCCAGCGTCTGGAAAGTGACCGAACACGATTACCCCCACGCACTGGTGCGGCTGCACTGGTGCAAGGTCTGGAAGTGGACTGGCGAATTCGAGATGCGTGAAGGCCAGGCCATGGCCTGGCAGCAAATGCCGATCACGGTGTCCCCGGTGTTGCCCGGTGCCTATCCGGTGTTGCAATGGCTGGCTGAGGAGCGGGGTCTGCAGTCTGCGGCGGGATGAGATTCCCGGCTGTGCGTGGAACGGTTTTGCTATTGAATTTGTAGCTTCTCAGGCTTGCATTACTTGCGCTTGCGCTGGTTTTATTGGAAACGGTGCCTGAGGATCGCCTCTGACCTTGTTCAATGTTGCTGGCGCGGGTCGCCATGGGGTGCGTCGTCTGGAGGCGCTTCGGTGGGCATGCGAAAGCTTTCGCTGGCCCATGCGCCAAGGTCTATCTGCTTGCAGCGCTCGCTGCAAAACGGACGGTATACATTCGCAGCGCTGTACACGCTATCTCCGCCGCAGTTGGGGCAGGTGACGATACGCGCCTGCGAGGAAGGGGCTGGTGAGTGGGGCATCCTGGGGTGATCCTCTTGCTCAAGTCGGCCCGCCCGATCTTTAGCGGGCTTTGGCGCGATTCAGTCTCTGGGCTAGGGCTGGCTAAGGCCTACGCGCACAGGGTCAGTTCAAACGCCGCATCTTCGTTGCAGGCGTGCAGGCGTCCATCGCCTTCCAGCCGCATGAGCCGCACCGAGACAATCAGACGGTTGCCACTGATTTCCGGGATCAGGTTCAGCGCTGGGTCGATGCGAAGCCGCAGCAGCTGGAAGGTGCGGCCCTGGGGCAGATTCTGCTGAAACTGTCCGCGTTCTGCAGCGACCTTTTGGGGCACGCCTGAATCGCGCAGCAGCTTGAGCAGCACATAGATCGACTCAGCGAGGGGCGCCAACGTGGAGGCCCATTCCTCAAGGGCCTGCTGACGCACCGCCGGGGGGTGATGTTGCCACGCGTAATAGGCTGGCAGGTCAAAGCCACAGGTTCCGCCCGGAATGCCGATGCGGCTGCGGATGCTCATCAGCCAGTCGTTTTCCGTCAGTGCATGGCCCGACTTGCCGCTTTGGGTGTTGAGTGCCACGAAGCACCGGTCCAACTGGCTGATCACCGCGTCCAGTGCGGCTTCAGAAATGGAGGGGTTGCCTCGGTACGTGTCGAGCTGGTGCTTGTGCTTTTCGATGTCCTTGAGCACATCCGACTTCAGATCGGCCCGGGCGGCCACATCCATGATCTCGAAAATCGTCACCAAGGCGAAATGGTGGTCCAGCGCGTGAGGCCGGGGGATCAACTCCCCCAAGCGGCGGAACAGCTGCTCCAGCCGCAGATAGGTTCTGAGACGCTCGTTAAAGGGGTATTCGTAAAGGATCACGCTGGCGGGTTCCTGGAGGCTCAGGGAGTATTCTGACGCCGGTGGCGCACGGCATGGGGTGAAAGCACAAACGGTTTCGTACGCATCATAGCCCGAACAGCGTGGCCACTTGCCGCACCTCAGCCCGTAACTGCTCTAGCGAGCAATGTGCTTCGTTGGCAATCACCACATCGGCCACCGCCCTGCGCGCTGGGCGCGTAGCTTGTGAGGCAATGATGTCTTGCACAGCTTCGGCAGACAGACCGCTGCGCTGCATGACCCGCGCGATCTGGGTCTGCTCTGTGCAGTCCACCACGACCACGGCGTCGAGTTGGCGCGCCCACCGCCCAGACTCCGTCAGCAGCGGGATGTCGTGCACGATCCATCGGCAGCCAGACTGTAGTGCCTGTTGAATCTGTTGCTGGCTTTGCAAGGCCACCAAGGGGTGCACGATGGCCTCCAGCTGGCTGCGCGCCTGCGGTTGGCTGAAGGCCAGTTGCCGCATGCGCGCACGATCCAGCGCACCCGATGCATCAACATATGCTTCACCAAAGGTAGTTCGAATGGCAGGCATGGCCGCACCGCCCGGCCCAGTCACCTCCCTGGAGATCTGGTCGGCGTCGATGAGGCTTGCACCCAAGGACGCCATCATCTGGCCTACGGTGCTCTTGCCGCTACCGATGCCGCCGGTCAGACCCAGGCGCAAGGGCTGTCGGTGGGTTGGCATGAGAGTTCGTCAGAGCCCCAGAAGACCGAGCACTGTACTCAAAATGGCGTTGGGGCCGAACACCATCGCGGTGAGCCCTGCACCCACCAGGAAGGGGCCGAACGGAATGTAGCCACCCTCACGCAAGCTGCTGAAAATTTTCATTGCGATCCCGATGATGGCGCCAATCACTGAAGACATCAAAATGATCGGCACCAGCGCCTGCCAGCCAAACCATGCGCCCAATGCTGCAAACAGCTTGAAGTCGCCGTAGCCCATGCCTTCTTTGCCTGTCGCCAACTTGAAGCCCCAGTAGACCAGCCAGAGCGACAGGTATCCTGCCGCAGCGCCCATGACGGAAGCAAACAACGGTACGCTAGTCCATTGCAGGGCAGACGCCAGCAACCCTGCCCAGAGCAAAGGCAAGGTGATGTCATCAGGCAAAAGCGTGGTGTCCCAGTCAATGAACGCCAGAGCAATCAGGGCCGCCGAAAAGCCGCACCATGCCAACCCCGCAGGCGTCGCGCCCCAGCGGTGGATACAAAAAAAGAACAGCGCTCCCGTTGCCAGTTCGACCATCGGGTAGCGGGGGCTGATGCGTGTTTTGCAGGACGAGCAACGTCCGCGCAACAACAGATAACTTAAGACAGGAATGTTTTCATGCCACCGCACCACATGCCCACAAGCCGGGCAGCGGGACCGAGGTGTCATGAGGTTGAAGGTGGGCTGCGTGTCCTCGGGTAGCTCTTTGCCCTGGTTGGATGCCTCGACTTGCGCCAGCTCTGCCGCCCATTGCCTCTCCATCATTTTGGGAAGGCGGTAAATCACCACATTCAGAAAACTGCCGAAAAGCAAACCAATCACGCCGCCGATAGCGGCATCCAACCATGCTTCCAGCGCCATTACACGACCTGACCGAGCTTGAAGATGGGAAGGTACATCGATACCACGATACCGCCGATGAGCGTACCCAGAAACACGATGATGATGGGCTCCATCAGGCTGGACAGGCCAGCCACCATGTCATCCACCTCAGCTTCATAGAAGTCGGCAGCCTTGCCAAGCATGTGGTCGATAGAGCCGGATTCTTCGCCAATCGCGCACATCTGAAGCACCATGGAGGGGAAAACGTTAGCGTTGCCCATTGCGGCGGTGAGGCTGGTACCCGTGGAAACCTCCTGCTGGATCTTATCTGTGGCCAAAGAGTACACCGAGTTACCAGCGGCCCCACCCACCGAGTCAAGCGCCTCCACCAGCGGCACGCCCGCGGCGAACATGGTGGACAACGTCCTAGTCCAGCGCGCAACGCAGGACTTATCGATCAAGGCACCAAACACAGGAAGCCGCAATAGAAGTCGATCCATGAACATCTGTACCTTTTCACTGCGGCGCCATGCCTGCATGAAAAAGTAGAAGCCCCCTCCGATGACACCGAAAATCAGCCACCACCATTTGACAAATACCTCGCTGATCGCCATCACAAACAAGGTGGCGGCGGGGAGGTCGGCTCCAAACGAAGTGAAGACCTCTTTAAACGCTGGAATGACGAAAATCATGATGACGGTCACCACCACGAAAGCCACAATCACCACGGAAATGGGGTACATGAGTGCCGACTTGATCTTCGATTTGATCGCCTCGGTTTTCTCCATGTACGTAGCCAGCCGATCCAGCAGGGCTTCCAAAATACCCGCAGCCTCGCCCGCCTCTACCAAGTTGCAGTAGAGACTGTCAAAGTACATCGGATACTTTCTGAAAGCCCCGTTGAGTGATGTCCCTGTCTCGATATCGGACCGGATGTCATTGAGCAGCTTGGTGACGCTGGCATTGGTATTGCCTCGACCCACAATGTCGAAGGACTGCAGCAGAGGTACGCCAGCCTTCATCATGGTTGCCAGCTGGCGGGTAAACAGCGCAATGTCCTTGGGCTTGATTTTTTTGCCCGAACGCATGCGGCGCTTCTTGATTTTGGTGGGGAAAACCCCTTGGCGACGCAAAGTCGCCTGCACTTGGTTTTCTCCGACCGCGCGGATTTCGCCACGAACGATCTTTCCGTTGCGGTCCTTGCCCTCCCACTCGAAGACAAAATCCTTGATATCTTTGGTTGATGCTGCGGTCGCCATGGTGCCCTCGTCCGTGGATGCTATTCGTTGGTGACGGCCAGAACTTCCTCAAGGGAAGTCAGGCCCAATTTGGCTTTGTAGAGCCCGGATTCGCGCAGCGAACGAACACCCTCGGCGCGTGCCTGCTCTGCAATCTCCAGTGCACTCCCGTCGCGCAAAATGATGCGCTGGATCTCCTCGGAAATAGGCATTACTTGATAGATGCCGAGTCGGCCCTTGTAGCCGTTATTGCAGGCCGAGCATCCTACGGGACGATAGGTCACCCAGGAGCCGTCAATGTCATGTTCCTCGTATCCCGCCTCCACCAAAGTCTCATGGGGTATATCTGCGGGAACCTTGCATACGGGGCACAATCGACGCGCCAAACGTTGCGCAGTGATCAAAATCACGCTGGAAGCGATGTTGAACGGCGCTATACCCATGTTGCGCATCCGCGTGAGCGTCGTGGGCGCGTCGTTCGTGTGCAGCGTGGAAAGCACAAGGTGACCTGTCTGCGCCGCCTTGATGGAAATATCTGCAGTTTCCAGATCCCGGATTTCACCCACCATGATGATGTCGGGATCCTGGCGCAGAAACGACTTCAGTGCCACAGCAAAGGTCATACCGGCTTTTTCGTTCACGTTCACCTGATTGACGCCAGGCAAATTGATTTCAGAAGGGTCTTCGGCGGTTGCGATATTGACCCCCGGCTTGTTCAGCAGATTCAGACAGGTGTATAAAGATACCGTCTTGCCAGAGCCCGTAGGGCCTGTGACCAGAATCATTCCGTAAGGACGACCAATCGCCTGGAGCAATCGTTCCTTCTCCACGGGTTCATAGCCAAGTGCATCGATCCCAAGCTTGGCGCTACTCGGATCCAAAATACGGATCACGATTTTCTCGCCAAACAGGGTGGGCAAAGTGCTTACCCGAAAATCGATCACGCGATCCGGCCCCACCTTGAGCTTCATGCGACCGTCCTGAGGCACACGCTTCTCGGAAATATCTAGGCGTGAAATCACCTTGATGCGGGACGCGAGCTTGTCCTTGATCGCGATCGGTGGAGAGGCTATTTCGCGGAGTTCTCCGTCAATGCGGAAACGGACTCGGTATTGGTGTTCGTAAGGCTCAAAATGCAAATCGGAGGCGCGCATATTGAAGGCGTCGAGCAGCATTTTGTGCAGGAACTTGACGATCGGCGCATCTTCAACTTCCGTTGTTCCTGTATCCGCTTCTTCAGGCGCATCTTCAATGGAGACGTCATCGAAAGCGAAGTCACCTCCTCCGCTGATTAGCGTATCCATGGATTCGCTTGCGGATTTGGTGGTGGCTTCTACGAGCCGGCTGAGTTTGTCATATTCCGCAATAATCCAATCCACACCCATTTGGGTGGTGAATTTGATTTTCTCTGCAGCTTCTTGGTCAGTCGGGTCGGCTGTTGCGACGATCAGCCGGTTGTTGCGCTTGCTCAGGACCACCACGCGATATGCTTGGCATATCTTGTTATCCAAGAGCTCCTTCGGCAGGCGCAAAGGATCAATGGCGTCCAAGTCGAGCAGGGGTGCACCGAAAACCGCAGATACCGTGTGCGCCAGATCCGCTGCAGAAACAGCTCCAGAGCCCGTCAGCTCAGCAATGAAACTGGTTCGGCTTATTTGTGATTTTTTGTAAATGTCTTCTGCTGACTTTTGGGTCAGCTTGCCCGCAGACATCAGGGCGCGGCCGAGCCCGGGCAGGGCTACTGCAGAGGCTTCTTTGAGGGCAGTATCAACAGCGGCCATGTAACCGAGAATGTGTTAGGTGTGGAAAAGAAACCATCCTATCATCACCGATCAACCATGGGCTGTACAGCGGCGCATATTGGCAACGGCGCCACAAACGGGTGGGATTTTGGTAGGCGACCATACTGCGATATATGGTCGGGGTGAGAGGATTCGAACCTCCGGCCTCTACGTCCCGAACGTAGCGCTCTACCAGGCTAAGCTACACCCCGCAGCTTGTAAAAGCACTCGCGAATGATCTAGTGCCTCTTTCAATTTCGCCGCCCCAGCAATTGGGCTGCCAATTCTAGCAAACCCTCCGAGTAGGCATTTGCGGGTAATCGTCGGGCGGCAGCCATGGCGCGGTGCGCTTCAGCGAAGGCTGCGGCGCGGGTAACGTCCAGGGCGCCTGTCGAGCGGACGATGCCCACGACTTCTTCTAATCGTTCGGTCGAACCTTTTTCGATGGCTTGGCGGACGATTTCCGCCTGGCTGGGGGTGCCTCGTTCCATGGCGGCGATCAGGGGGAGGGTGGATTTGCCTTCTCTCAAGTCGTCACCCAGATTTTTGCCCATCTCTGCGGTGTCGCCGTCGTAGTCCAGCACATCGTCAATGATCTGGAATGCGGTACCCAGTGCCTGTCCATAAGTTGCGCATGCCTCTTCCACATCGGGGGGGCTGTTGGCCAGAACGGCGCCGAGGCGGGCGCTGGCTTCAAAAAGTTTGGCTGTTTTGGAGCGGATGACACGCAGATAGCCCGCTTCATCCAGTGAGGCGTCGTGCATGTTCATCAGCTGGAGCACTTCGCCTTCTGCAATCACGTTCGTAGCCTCGGAGAGGATTTCCATGATGCGCATGCTTCCAGTCTCGACCATCATCTGAAATGACCGGGTGTGCAGAAAGTCGCCCACCAGAACGCTGGCAGGGTTGCCAAAGGTTTCGTTGGCTGTGGGGCGGCCGCGGCGCAGGGTGGATGCATCCACCACATCGTCATGCAGCAGTGTTGCGGTGTGAATCAACTCGACCACTGCCGCCAGGCTGTGCCGATGTGTGCCACGGTAGCCCAAGGCTCCGCACACCATCAGCAGCAGAGCGGGGCGCAGACGCTTGCCGCCAGCTGCAATGATGTATTGCGAGATCTGGGCCACCAGGGGGACACTCGATGTCAGGCGCTGACCGATGACCTTGTCGACCTCGTGCATGTCTTGTGCAACGAGCGTGAGGGGGGAAGCTGCAGGGGCGGTATGGTCAGTCAAGATGGTGGTCACAGAAAGTGCCCGAATTATAGGAAGGCCCGCTACATGCCTGACGAGTGCGGTGGCGTGTTGGTCACGCCGAATTGACTGATGCGCGTGAGGCTGGCGAGGTGATGCCAGATGCGCTATACTCGCGGGCTCTGCGGAAATTCGTCTGCAGAACTCATATCAAGAGGTCAACATGTACGCGGTCATAAAAACCGGCGGCAAGCAGTATCGCGTTGCTTCCGGCGAAAAAATTAAAGTAGAACAGATTGCTGCGGACGTAGGCCAGGAAATTGTGATCGACCAGGTTCTGGCTGTCGGCAACGGCGCTGAACTGAAGGTTGGTACGCCCCTGGTGTCCGGCGCAACCGTGAAAGCCACTGTCGTGGCCCACGGCAAGCACGACAAAGTGCACATCTTCAAGATGCGCCGTCGCAAGCACTATCAAAAACGCCAAGGCCATCGCCAGCAGTTCACTGAGCTGCAAATCGGTGCGATTGCTGCTTAATCGAAGGAGCTAGTCATGGCACAGAAAAAAGGCGGCGGCTCTACGCGAAACGGGCGTGACTCCAAGCCAAAGATGCTGGGTGTCAAGGCCTTCGGTGGTGAACTGATCAGCGCTGGTTCGATCATCGTGCGCCAGCGTGGCACACGTTTCCACCCCGGCACCAATGTCGGCGTTGGCAAGGACCACACCTTGTTTGCCCTGGTGGACGGCCACGTGTCGTTCGGTACCAAGGGTGCATTGTCCAAGTCCACGGTCAATGTGACTCCCGCCTGAGGATTGCTCCTCCGGCAACCATCGAAGCCCCGCTTTGCCGGGGCTTTGTTGTTTGGTCTGCACGCGTCGCTGGTGCGCCTTTGGTCTGTGGCGCCTGGAATGGCCCCTGCTGTTCCGCCACAATTGGCAGCAGCCGACAGTACGGCCTCTTTTGTAAACTGGATACCCCATGAAGTTCGTCGACGAAGCCTTTATTGACATTGCCGCAGGTGATGGTGGCAATGGCTGCGTGTCGTTCCGGCACGAAAAATACAAGGAGTTCGGCGGTCCCAATGGTGGTGACGGTGGGCGCGGGGGGCATGTGTTTGCTGTGGCCGATCCCAACCTGAATACCCTGGTGGACTATCGCTACTCGCGCCGTCACGAGGCCAAACGCGGTGAGCACGGCATGGGCTCCGATATGTTCGGCGCAGCGGGTACGGACATCACACTCAAGATGCCGGTCGGGACCATCATCACCGACGCCGAGACGGGTGAAGTTCTGTATGAGCTGCTGACCCCGGGCGAGGTCATCACCATCGCCAAAGGCGGTGATGGCGGCTTTGGCAACATGCGTTTCAAGAGCGCGATCAACCGGGCCCCGCGTCAAAAAACACCGGGCTGGCCCGGCGAGAAAAAGAATCTGAAGCTGGAGCTGAAGGTGCTGGCCGATGTGGGGCTGCTGGGTATGCCGAATGCCGGCAAGTCCACCTTCATCACGGCCGTGTCCAATGCGCGACCAAAGATTGCGGATTACCCGTTCACCACGCTGCACCCCAACCTGGGCGTCGTGCGGGTGGGGCCTGAGCAGAGCTTTGTTGTAGCCGACATCCCCGGTCTGATCGAGGGAGCTTCTGAGGGCGCTGGCTTGGGCCACCAGTTCCTGCGCCATCTGCAACGCACGCGTTTGCTGTTGCACATCGTGGACCTGGCACCGTTTGACGATGCTGTGGACCCGGTGGCTCAGGCCAAGGCCATCGTGAACGAGCTCAAGAAATACGACCAGCAGCTTTACAACAAGCCGCGTTGGCTGGTGCTGAACAAGCTGGACATGGTTCCCGCTGATGAGCGTGAGGCGCGCGTGAAGGATTTTGTGAAGCGCTTCAAATGGAAGGGGCCGGTGTTTGAGATCTCGGCCCTCACGCGTGAGGGCTGTGAGCCGCTGATTCACGCCATCTTCCGCCATGTGCAGTCCGAGCAGCGCACGGAGAACGAGCCGGTGGAGGTGGATCCCCGTTTCGCCGGCGATGCGCCAGCCTGACGCGTCGGCGCTCAGAGGATAGGAATTGCTACGTTTTTAATAGCTACTCAGGCATAAAGCAGTAGCGCTATCGGCATCAAAGACATCAAAATGGTATCCAGCGTATTGAGAGATGCCCGCCGCATCGTGGTGAAGGTGGGCTCCAGCCTTGTGACCAACGAAGGGCGTGGACTGGATGAAACTGCCATCGGCGAGTGGAGTCGCCAACTGGCCGCGCTGGTGCGCGGTGTTGGGGGTGCTCCGCGTGAGGTGGTGATGGTGTCCAGCGGTGCCATTGCCGAAGGCATGAAGCGCCTGGGCTGGACCACAAGACCCCAGGAGATCCACGAGTTGCAGGCTGCTGCAGCGGTGGGGCAGATGGGATTGGCGCAAATGTACGAAACCAAGCTGCGCGAGCAGGGGATGGGCAGCGCGCAGGTGCTGCTCACCCATGCCGATCTGGCGGACCGCGAGCGCTATCTCAATGCGCGCTCCACCTTGCTCACGCTGCTGCGTTTGGGTGTGGTGCCGGTGATCAACGAAAACGACACGGTGGTCAATGACGAGATCAAGTTTGGCGACAACGACACGCTGGGTGCGCTGGTGGCCAACCTTGTGGAAGCGGACGCCCTGATCATCCTCACAGACCAGAAGGGGCTCTACACCGCCGACCCACGCCGTGATCCGTCTGCGCAGTTTGTGCATGAGGCCAAAGCGGGTGATCTTGCTCTGGAAGCGATGGCGGGCGGTGCAGGCTCCAGCATTGGCAAAGGCGGCATGATCACCAAGATTCTGGCGGCCAAGCGCGCTGCAGGCTCTGGCGCATCGACCGTGATTGCCTGGGGACGCGAATCCGACGTATTGGTCCGTTTGGTGAGTGGTGAGGCGTTGGGTACTTTGCTGGTTGCCCAGACACAGAAAAAGCAGGCCCGCAAGCAGTGGATGGCGGACCATTTGCAACTGCGTGGGTCTGTGGTGGTGGACGCTGGGGCTGCTGCCAAGGTGCGCGACGAAGGCAAAAGCCTGCTGCCCATCGGCATGACGGCAGTGGAGGGGGACTTTTCGCGCGGCGACGTGATTGCCGTGCGCGACGGGTCTGGGGCAGAGATTGCACGCGGCTTGGCCAACTATGCAGCGGCGGAAGCCCGCCTTCTGTGCCGCAAGCCGTCGACGGAGTTTGAGAAACTGCTGGGCTACATGGCTGAGCCGGAAATGGTGCACCGCGACAATCTCGTGTTGGCGCAGGGCGCATAGGGACTGGCTGCGCGCATTGATCATTGCCGACTCATGACTGAGCGGATTCGCCCATCAAAACAAAACGCCTGCATCTGCAGGCGTTTTTCATGGTGCGATGCTGGGGTCAGCGCGGTGTGTCCGATATCGATGGCATGCCGTCGAGTTCTCCCGGCATGCTGTTTTGAGGATCGGGATCAAAACTGGCACCTGGGGGGAGTTCCATGCCAGGGTTGACCAGCATGGAGCCTGTGCGGAACATGTTGGCGACGCCCGCATGTTCACCCTCGCGGGTGCGTAAACCGCTGCGCAAATAGCGGTTGCGCTGCTCGTGTCGCGGCAGATAGCGGGCCAGTTCGGTGAGCGCCATCTCATAGACACCGCGTTTGAACTCGACCACCACATCCAGCGGAACCCAGTAGTCGTTCCACCGCCAAGCGTCAAACTCCGGGTGATTGGTCGCACGCAGGTTCAGATCCCAGTCGTGCCCCATCAATTGCAACAGGTACCAGATCTGCTTCTGGCCCTTGTAGTGGCCGCGCGCATCGCGGCGGATGTACCGGTCAGGCACCTCATAGCGCAACCAGTCCCGGGTGCGGGCCACCACGCGAACGTGGTTGGGCAATAATCCCACCTCCTCATGCAGCTCGCGGAACATGGCTTGCTCGGGGGTCTCGCCCCGGTCAATGCCACCCTGCGGGAACTGCCAGCTGTGGGTGCGTATACGCTTGCCCCAAAACACCTGGTTTTTCTGGTTGAGCAGGATGATGCCGACGTTCGGCCGAAAGCCGTCCCGGTCAAGCATAATCAAACCCCAAATTTTTAAACTGTGTCCATTATGCACGGCGCCTAGCGCGCAGCAAGTGGACGGCCCCGTTCTGCCTGCAATCGACTCCCGATGAAAGCCTCCCAATTCTTCATTTCCACCCTCAAGGAAGCTCCGGCGGACGCCGAAGTGGTCAGTCACAAACTCATGACGCGGGCCGGGCTGATCAAGAAGCTGGGCGCTGGCATCTATAACTACATGCCTCTGGGCCTGCGCGTGATCCGCAAGGTGGAAGCCATCGTGCGTGAAGAGATGAACCGCGCGGGTGCTGTCGAGCTGACCATGCCCGTGGTGCAGCCCGCTGAGCTCTGGCAGGAAACGGGGCGCTTTGAGAAAATGGGCCCCGAGCTGCTGCGCATCCAGGATCGCCATGGTCGCGACTTCGTGGTGCAGCCGACCAGCGAAGAAGTGATCACTGACATCGCCCGCCAAGAGCTCAAGAGTTACAAGCAGCTGCCGAAGAACTTTTACCAGATCCAGACCAAGTTCCGCGACGAGCGCCGCCCCCGTTTTGGCCTCATGCGCGGACGTGAGTTCATCATGAAGGATGCCTACAGCTTTGACCGCGACCAAGTGGCCGCCAAGGCCAGCTACCAGGTGATGGCCGCAGCCTACCGGCGGATTTTCGATCGCTTCGGCTTGACCTATCGTGCCGTGGCCGCTGACAGCGGCGCCATCGGGGGGGATCTGTCGGAAGAATTCCAGGTGATTGCTGCAACAGGTGAAGACGCTATCGTCTACTGTCCGCAGAGCGACTACGCCGCCAACATGGAAAAGGCCGAAGCGCTGGCCCCCGCCGGACCACGCGGCGCAGCCACGCAGGCGCTGACCAAAACAGCCACCCCAGGCAAGAGCACCTGTGCCGATGTGGCAGAACTGCTGGGTGTTCCGCTGAACACCACGGTCAAGTCACTGGTGCTGGCCACGGACGAAACCAACGAAGCGGGTGAGATCGTCAAGACCCAGGTGTGGCTGCTGCTGCTGCGCGGCGACCACGATATGAACGAGATCAAGGTTGGCAAGGTGCCCGGACTGGCGGGCTTCCGCTTCGCGACGCTGGGCGAAATTGAGGACCACTTTGGCTGCAAGCCGGGTTACCTGGGCCCCATCGGCCTGAAGAAGCCTTTGAAGATCGTGGCAGACCGCGAAGTCGCTGTGATGGCCGACTGGATCTGCGGCGCCAACGAAGTGGACTTTCACATCACCGGCGTCAACTGGAGCCGCGACCTGCCGGAGCCCGACATGGTGGCCGACCTGCGCAACGTGGTGGCGGGCGACCGCTCCCCCGACGGCAAGGGCGAGCTGGCGATCGAGCGCGGTATCGAAGTGGGCCATGTGTTCTACCTGGGCACCAAGTACAGCAAGGGCATGAACGCGACCTTCCTGGGCGACGACGGCAAGCCGGCATTCTTCGAGATGGGCTGCTACGGCATTGGCGTGACGCGCCTGCCCGCTGCCGCCATTGAACAAAACCACGACGAGCGCGGCATCATCTGGCCGGACGCGATTGCGCCGTTCACCGTGGTGGTCTGCCCCGTGGGCATGGACCGCAGCGAGGCCGTCAAAGCCACGGCCGAGCAACTGTATGCCGACCTGCTGGCCGCGGGCGTGGACGTGATCCTGGACGACCGTGGCGAGCGCCCCGGAGCGATGTTTGCCGACTGGGAACTGATCGGCGTGCCACACCGCGTGACGATTGGCGACAAGAGCTTGAAAGAGGGCGTTGTCGAGTACCAGCACCGCCGTGACACCGCCGCCACCAAGGTGGCCGTGGCCGACATCCTGGCCCATGTGAAGGGCCGCATGGCCGTATGAGCATGAGCGGCGCCTCCTCCATCGCTCCGTCGGCCGCGGCCTCGGGCAGCCCTGCGGGGCTGTCGCGGCGTGGCTGCCTGGTGTCGCTGGCTTCGCTGGCAGCGCCCGCCGCCTGGCTGGGCGCTCCGCAGGTGGCGTACGCTGGCGGGCAGCTGGAGGAGCCCCTGATGGACTCGGTGCGCACCGCACTCAGCTCTGCCATTGCCAACCAGGCGCCGCCCGAGCCGGAGTTTTTTACCACCGAAGCGCGCCTGCACTACCTGCGGTGGCTGGGCACGCAGAGTGATCGCCTGCGCCCGCGCAAACCGGACCTGGAAGTACGCCGCGACTTCCTGCAGACGGTCTGGTACGAATCCAAGCGCGCCGGGCTCGATGTGTCCCTGGTCTTGGGGCTGATCCAGGTAGAAAGTGGGTTCCGCAAATTTGCCGTGTCCAGCGTTGGAGCGCGGGGCTATATGCAGGTCATGCCTTTCTGGACGCGCGTGATTGGCGATGGCGACCCGGGTAAGCTGTTTCACATGCAGACCAACCTGCGTTTTGGCTGCGTCATCCTGCGTCACTACATCGATCGTGAGCAGGGCGATTTGTTCATGGCCCTGGGCCGCTACAACGGCAGCCGCGGCCGGTCGCCTTACCCGGATGCGGTCTTTGGAGCGCAGCGCAAGTGGCTTTTTGCCGATCGGCCACAGTCGCCGGCCGCGTAGAGCGATCAGCGCGGCGGTGACACGGGCCGCGCCTTGGTCACTCCACGGCGGTTCCCGTCGGTGCTGACGGGCTCGGGGCCGATGCACCAGGGACTCCGCCCAGCCTGGAGACCATGACCTGATCGATGCGGTAGCTGTCCACGTCCAGCACCTCAAACTTGTAGCCGCCCCAGCTCACGCTGTCAGTACGGCGTGGCACGCGGCGCAGCATCACCATCAGGAAGCCCGCCAGGGTTTCGTACTCGCCGGTGTGCGGCAGCTCGTCCAGCGACAGGGCGTGCAGCACATCCTCAATGGGGGTGACCCCATCGATGAGCCAGGAGTTCTCATCCCGTCGCACGATCTGCTCTTCGTCCGCCGGGCCCACCAGGTCACCCATCACGGTGCTCATGACATCGTTGAGCGTGACCACACCGACCACCAGGCTGTACTCGTTCACGATGACGGCAAAGTCCTCGTGGACTTGGCGGAACTGCTCCAGCACCTCCGACAGGGTCAGCCGGTCGGGCACGATCAGCACCTTGCGCACCAGGCTGTCGTCGGCCAGCGAAATCGGCTGGTTGTTCAGCACGCGCTGGAACAGATCCTTGGCATCCACATAGCCCACCACGTGGTCGATGTCGCCTTCGCACACCGGGTAGGTCGAAAACGGCTCGGCAGCGATGCGCAGGCGGATGACCGAGTCGGGCTCGTCGCGCAGAAAAAATGCAATGCGGTCGCGCGGCGACATGGCGCTGGATACTGTGCGCGTGTCCAACTCAAACACGTTGGTGATGACCTGCTGCTCGCGCGCCGCCAGCACCCCGGCACGCGCGCCTGCCTCCATCATGGCCAGGATATCGTCTGACGTGATGCGGTCATCGCGCAGTGAGGACAAGCCCAACAGGCGGAACAGCGCGTCGGCCCCCCGACTGTAGAACCACACCAGCGGCCGCAACAGCGTCATGCACCAGGCCATGGGCTGTGCCAGCCGCACCACCAGCCGCTCGGGCTCTGCCATGCCCAGGCGTTTGGGGAACAGATCGGCAAACAGGATGAACAGCGAGGTAATGATGAGGAAAGACGCCAGGAACCCCGCCCGCTCGGCCGTGGGCCCCGACATCCACAGCGCAAACAGCTCGCTGAAATGCGGGCTCAGCGCACCTTCGCCCACGATGCCGCCCAGGATGGCCACGGCGTTCTGCCCTACCTGCACCACCGTGAAGTAGTCGCCCGGCTGCTCCTGCATGCGCAGCACCCGGTCCGCACGCGCGTCGCCTTCATCGGCCATCTGGCGCAGGCGCAGGCGGCGGGCGGCCGCGAGCGAAATCTCGGCCATGGAGAAAAAGGCGCTGGCTGCAATCAGCAGCCCGATCACGAAGAGGCTTTGGGACAGGGTCATGGGACGAAGGCGGAACCGGAGTGCAGCGGTACACCGGGCCACCAAGTGTATCTGGGCACCTTGCACACGGGCTCGCTGGCGCGCCTTGTGACGCATGCCCCCTACCGCCTCATGCCACTGCATGGTGTGGCAGGGGGCGGGTGGCGCTACAGTGCGGCCGACTGCATCGCGCGACTACTGCACAAAGCCAATCCGGCTGCGCCCCGTGGCGGCCTTCGGCAGGTCGGTGATCTCGACCGTGGACCGGCGGTCCAGCCGCGCGTTGCCGAAACCCATCATCAGCGCCCGCCGCATTTCGCGCGGGGGCATCTGTGCCAGGTGGTCCAGCACGTCGTCCGTCGGCTCCGGGTCCAGCAGGCGGCCCCAGTCGTGCCCCGCGCGGATGCCCTGGTACAGGTTGCGCGCAATGGTGCGGGCCTGCTCCAGCGTGGGCGCCTCCACCTCGAACACGTTCATGCGGTTCAGGATGGGATCGGGAATGCCGCGTGTGTCGTTCGCGGTGGTAATCCAGATGACCTGGCTCGCGTCGATGGCCACCTCGGCAAACTCATCGGTAAAGCTCTGGGCGGTGTCGTACTCCAGCAAGCTGTACAGCGCACCCAGCGGGTCGTACTGCGCATCGCTGCTGGCCTTGTCGATCTCGTCCACCACGATGACCGGGTTGGCATATTCGCCCTCCACCAGTGCCTCGAACACCTTGCCAGGGCGCGCGCCCTTCCACTGCGCCGACGAGCCCGACAGCAGCCAGCCTGCGGTCATGGAACTCATGGGCAGCAGGTTCATGCCCGTACCCAGCAGCTCGGCCAGGTGGCGTGCGAAGTGGGTCTTGCCGATGCCGGGGGGGCCCAGCAGCAGCATGGGTGTGACCTCCAGGCCATCGCTGCTGTCCTGCGCCAGCGCCACGTGGCGCTTCACGTCGTCCAGCACCTCGGTGAAGTTGGGCAACTGCTCGTACAGGCTGGCCATGTCGGGGATGCCCGAGGGCTTGACCTGAAAACGCTCCGGGCCGCGCTCCAGCATGCGTTCGTACACGGTGCGCAGGGTTTCGTATTCCCTCTGGTTGCCGGACTCCTGCAGGCGAGCGAGCTTGCGTTCGACATCGCCCGGGTGGAACACATTGCGCATCTGGGCCACCGGCAGGCGCAGGGCAGGTGGCTGGGGAACAAGGCTATGGCTGGTCATTGCATGCTCCTGTGAGGGTTACGTCACGCAATCATTCAAGCACACAACATGCCCGCTGCTCCATCGGAAAAGCCCCTGATTGGTGCCTCTGTTGCGGGCAAACAAAAAGGCCGCCCGAAGGCGGCCTGATGGCGGGTGAGGCAAGGGTCGCTTCGATCAGCCCTCGGTGCCCAGCACTTGCTTGAGTTCGCCCGACTCATACATCTCCATCATGATGTCCGAGCCGCCGATGAACTCGCCCTTCACATACAGCTGCGGGATCGTGGGCCAGTTGCTGTATTCCTTGATGCCCTGGCGAATTTCGTCGTCTTCGAGCACGTTGACGGTGACCACGCTCTTCGGGTCCACGCCACAGGCCTTGAGGATCTGGATGGCGCGGCCGGAGAAGCCACACATGGGGAAGCTGGCGCTGCCCTTCATGAACAGCAGGATGTCGCTGGATTTGACGAGGCCGTCGATGCGTTGTTGGGTGTCGCTCATGGGAAAACTCCTTGAAAGAGGCTGCGGGCGAATGGATGCTGAGGGCCCGCGATGGAGGGATTATTTCACTGTCGGCCATTGCCCGCCTGTGCAGCGTGCGATGTCGGCAAGGTCATTGCGGCTTTGTACCCGCACAAAGCCCTGGGCGGCAAGCAGCGCCTGCACGGCGTCTGCCTGGTCGTAGCCATGCTCCAGCAGCAGCCAGCCGCCCGGCCGCAGGTGGGCGGGCGCCTGGGAGACGATGGCGCGGATGTCTTCGAGGCCGTCCGCGCCGCTGGCCAGGGCTTGCAGGGGCTCGTGGGTCAGCGCGGCCAGGTGTGGGTCGGCGCTGGCGATGTAGGGCGGATTGGAGACGATGGCGTCGAATGGCCCCTCCACTCCCATCAGCCAGTTGGCCTGCTGAAACTGCACGGGCAGGCCCAGTCGCTCAGCGTTGGCCTGCGCTACAGCCAGGGCATCGGCACTGGCATCTACCGCCAGCACCTGGGCGTCGGTGCGCTGACTTTGCAGCGCCAGGGCAATGGCACCGCTGCCGGTGCCCAGGTCCACCACGCGGGGCGATGCCAGCGGGGCGATCACCTCCAGCGCCCAGTCCACCAGGGTTTCGGTGTCGGGGCGCGGGTCCAGCACGCGCGCGTCCACCTGCAGCGGCAGGCCGTAGAACTCCTTGCGGCCGGTGAGGTAGGCCACGGGCTCGCCCGCCACGCGGCGCTGGCACAGGGCAATGAACTGGGTGTGTGTGGTCTCGTCCAGTGCGTCGGTATCGTGCGCCAGCAGCCAGGCACGGCCAGCATCAGGGCGGCCCAAGGCATGCAGCAGCAGCAGTTGCGCGTCGATGCGTTGCAGGCCCAGGGTGTGGGCTTGCGCCAAGGCCTGGGCAAGGGTGGGAGAGGCGGTGTTGTTCACTATTGTTTTGATAGCTGCAAAGGCATATGAATCATGCGCTATCAGCCAGTTTGACCCATATTTTTCTGTGCTTAACCGTTGGAACCCATTTCCAGCTCTTCAAGCTGCTCGGCCTCGCGGGCATGCTGCAGGGCCTGCAGCACATCGCCCAGGTCGCCTTCCATCACGGCCAGCAGCTTGTACAGCGTGAGGTTGATGCGGTGGTCAGTCAGGCGCCCCTGCGGGAAGTTGTAGGTGCGGATGCGGTCGCTGCGGTCGCCGCTGCCGATCAGGCCCTTGCGCAGCGCGGCCTCCTTGGCGGCGCGTTCGCTGCGCTCTTTCTCCTGGATGCGCGCCTGCAGTACCTGCAGCGCCTTGGCCTTGTTGCTGTGCTGGCTGCGGCCGTCCTGGCATTCGGCCACGATGCCGGTGGGCAAGTGCACCACGCGCACGGCCGAGTCGGTCTTGTTGATGTGCTGGCCACCGGCGCCGCTGGCGCGAAAGGTGTCGATGCGCAGGTCTGCCGGGTTGAGCTTGATGGCCTCGTGCTCGTCGGGCTCGGGCATCACGGCCACGGTGCAGGCGCTGGTGTGGATGCGGCCCTGGGTTTCGGTGGCGGGCACGCGCTGCACGCGGTGGCCGCCGGATTCGAATTTGAGAGCCCCGTAAACATGGTCACCCTCTATGCGCAGCACGATTTCCTTGTAGCCGCCGAGCTCGGCGGCGTTCTCGCTCACCACCTCCACCTTCCAGCCCACGGTGGCGGCGTAGCGGGTGTACATGCGGGTGAGGTCGCCTGCGAACAGGGCGGATTCGTCACCACCCGTGCCCGCGCGGATTTCCACAAACGCGTTGCGGGTGTCGTCGGGGTCCTTCGGTAAAAGCAGGCGCTGCAGTTCGTCTTCCAGTTGCAGCAGTTCGGCCTCGGCACTGGTGATTTCTTCTTGTGCCATCTCGGCCATGTCGGGGTCGGCCAGCATCTCGCGCGCACCCGCCAGGTCGGCCTCACGCTGCTGGTAGCGGGCGTAGCGGCCGGCGACCTGCGTGACCTCGGCATGCTCGACGGAGATGCGCCGGTACTGCGCCATGTCGCTCATGATGTCTTCGCGCGAGAGCAGGAAGTCGAGTTCGCCCAGGCGCTGTGCGTAGCGCTCCAGCTGGCTTCGGAGAAAGGGTTTCATGGAATTTTGGAAAAGGGGTTTGCTACAGATTTGGTAGCTGGTGGTGCATGTAAATCATGCGCCTGGGGCCGATTTGGCTCAAATCGGGACGGCTGTGGAGCGGGCGAGCACCGCTACAGTCCGTTGTTGTTGGGCGTCTTGCTTTGCGAGCGCAGGAACAGGCGCGAGACGGTCTGGGCCGTCTGGGCGCGCATCTCTGCGTCGCCCGCGCGCAGCTCGGCCAGGGTGCCGTGCAGCATTTTCTGTGTGAGGCCGCGCGAGAGCGCTTCGAGCACGGCGTCCACGTCCTCGCCCTTGGCCAGCAGCTTCTTGGCGCGCGCGATTTCCAGCGCGCGCCATTCGTCCGTCTGGGCGTTGAGCTGCTGGATCAGCGGCACCACGCCCCCCTCGGCGGCGGCGGGGCTGCGCAGCTCCATCCAGTGCATGAAGCTCTGCACGCCCGCGTCGATGATGGCCTCGGCCTGCGCCACGGCGGCCTGGCGGTTGGCTTGCGCGGTCTGCACCACAGTGGCCAGGTCGTCCACGGTGTACAGGTACACGTCGCCCAGGGCCTTGACCTCGGGTTCGATGTCGCGAGGCACGGCCAGATCGACCATGAACATGGGGCGGTGGCGGCGCTTCTTGAGGGCGCGCTCCACGGCACCCAGGCCGATGATGGGCAGGCTGCTGGCGGTGCAGCTGATGACGGCGTCGAATTCGTGCAAGCGCTCGGGCAGGTCGGCCAGGCGCATCACCTCGCCGCCAAAGCGGGTGGCGAGCTTTTCGCCGCGTTCCAGCGTGCGGTTGGCAATGGCGATCTGCTTGGGGTTCTTGGCGGCGAAGTGCGTGGCGCACAGCTCGATCATCTCGCCCGCGCCGACGAACAGCACGCGGATCTTGGAGAGGTCTTCAAACAGCTGGCTGGCCAGGCGCACGGCGGCGGCTGCCATGCTGATGCTGTGTGCGCCGATCTCGGTGCTGGTGCGCACCTCCTTGGCCACGGCAAAGCTGCGCTGGAACAGCTGGTTGAGCGTGGTGCCTAAAGCGCCGGCCGTCTCGGCGGCGCGCACCGCGTCTTTCATCTGGCCCAGGATCTGGGCCTCGCCCAGCACCATGGAATCGAGCCCGCTGGCCACGCGGAAGGCGTGGCGTGCGACGAGGCTGTCTTCCAGCGTGTAGGAGTGCGAGCGCAGCAGCGCGGGGCTCACGCCGCCGCTGTGGGCCAGCCAGCCCAGCGTGTGGTCCACTGCGGGCTGGTCGCCGGCACAGTAAATTTCGGTGCGATTGCAGGTGGAGATGATGGCGGTTTCCACCCCGGGGTGGCGGCTGGCAGCGCCGCCAGAGTTGCCCAGCGACTGGCGCAAACCGTGCAATGTGGGGGCGATCTGATCGAGCGCAAACGCAAACCGGCCGCGCAGATCGAGCGGCGCGGTGGTGTGGTTGATGCCGAGGGCCCAGACTGCCATAAGCTGCAATTATAAAATTGTTGGCCCGAACAGGCGGCCTTGCTTGTTCAAGCCTTGATTTGGGTCAATTCCATGGGTCCGCTGGACATCGTCAACCACCTCCTCAACTTTGTCGCACCCGCTGCCGCCATGGCGCTGGTGTTGGTGCTTTCGGGCCGTCTGGTGGGCTCCCGCAGTGCCTCTGCGATGTCTGTGTGGCTGCGTTGGGCGATTCTGTTTGCCGTGGGGGTGGCGGTGCTCGCGGCAGGGCTGGTGCTGTGGGGACGTGACGGCAAGATGCTCACCTATGCCGCGCTGGTGGTGGCCTGCGCCACTTGCCAGTGGGTGCTGGTGCGGGGCTGGAAGGCTTGAAGCTTTCAGCAAGCCGTCACGTGTTTTGAGGGTTTGCGAGAGGTGATCTGGAGGGCTGTCGCGCCCTGGTGTCTGATAGCCTCTTTACACCTTCCAGGACGGTTGCCATGGCCCGCTCTGACGGAACTAGCGAACCCCCCGTACACCCACAACCAATGCTGGAGACAACCCCATGAAGCTGCTGCGTACCTGCATCACCCTGGCCGCAGGCCTGGCCTTTGCTGCCGCCGTGCAAGCGCAGGCGTTTCCGTCCAAGCCCATCCGTATCGTGGTGGGCTTCCCTGCCGGCGGGCCTCTGGACCAGCATGCGCGCCTGCTGTCCGACAAGCTGCAAACCGTGCTGGGCCAGCCGGTGGTGATGGACTACAAGGCCGGAGCCGGTGGCACCGTGGGCGCGCAGGAGGTGATGAAAGCGCCCCCTGACGGCCACACCATCATGCTGGCCAACACGGGGGTGATGGTCATCAACCCCGCGCTGTACAGCCGCCTGCCCTATGCCACCCTCAAGGACTTTGTGCCCGTGGCGCGCACGGCCATGCAGCCGCTGGCCTTGCTGGTCAACACCAGCGTGCCCGCCAAGAATCTGCAGGAGTTCATGGCCTATGCCAAGTCGCGGCCCGGTCAGGTCAACTTTGGCTCGGCGGGCAACGGCGGCATCAGCCACCTGGTGCCCGAGATGTTCAAGACCGCCACGGGCCTGTTCATGGTGCACATCCCCTACCGGGGCAGCGCTCCGGCATTCACCGACCTCATGGGCGGGCAGGTGCAGTTCATGGCCGAGAGCATTCCGCAGGCCGCGTCGTACCACAAGCAGGGCAAGGTACGTGCCCTGGCCGTGACCAGCAAGGAGCGCAACCCCGCGCTGCCCGAAGTGCCCACGGTGATCGAGAGCGGCATCAAGGGCTTTGAGGTGGTGGGCTTCTATGGCTTTCTGGCCCCTGCAGGCACACCCAAAGACGTGGTCAACAAGCTCAGTGACGCCTTTGGCCAGGTGTTGCAGATGCCCGATGTGCGCAATCGCATGGTGAGCCAGGGGGCCGATCCGGCATTTTTGGGTGCGGACGACTTTGCCAAGTTCCTGGCCTCGGAGATGCCCCGCTGGGCCGACGCCGTCAAGAAGTCTGGCGCGAAACTCGATTGACCCCCTGAGGCGCTGTGCGCCTTCGCCCTGCAGGGGGACTCCATCGGTGGCCCGGCAAACCCGGTCCCCGGTGGCGCTGGCTTGGGGCGGGGTTGGTTGGAAGGTGCGCCCTACGGCGTGGCGGGCGAGAAGAAGTCGACGCGGTCGGTGATGATGCCGTCCGTGCCCAGCGCGATGAGGCGCTGCGCCGCCCAGTCGTCGTTCACCGTGTAGCTCAGCGTGCGCATGCCCATGCCGTGGACTTGCGCCACCAGGGCCGGGTCCCACAGCGCGTGGTTGCACACGATGGCCACACAGCCGAGCGCCTGAGCCTCGTCAAAGCACCCGTCCCACAGCGCGTCGATAAGCAGCGCGCGGGGCAGGTGGGGCGCGGTGGCCATGGCGCCCGCCAACGCCTCGGGCTTGAACGACGAGAACAAGGGCGGCACGGCCTGCCCTTGCCACAGCCGTGCGGCGTATTCGCCCACCACGCGGCCGGTAACTTCTTCCTGGCCTGGTGTGGGCTTGATCTCGATGTTCAGGAAAAACCCGTTGGCAATGCAGTAGCGCGCCAGGTTCTCCAGTGTGGGAAGGGGCTCGCCAGCGTAGCTGCGGGAATGCCAGCCTCCTGCATCCAGCTGGGTGAGCTGGGCCCAGGGCCGTTCGCCGCCGGTGCCGTGGCCGTTGGTCGTGCGCTCCAGCGTGGCATCGTGCATCAGAAAAGGCACGCCGTCGCTGCTGAGCTTGGCGTCGCACTCGAACATGCGGTAGCCGTATTGGGCACCCAGCCGGAAGGCGGCCAAGGTGTTCTCAGGGGCCAGCTTGCCCGCGCCGCGGTGGGCGATCCAGCGGGGGTAGGGCCAGGGGGCGAGGGTAGACGAGGGTGCGCTCATGCGGGTTCACCAAATTTCAGCAGGTTGCCATGGGGGTCGATGACATACATCTCCTTCATGCCCCAGGGCTGGACAGTGGGAGGTGCCAGTTGCAGGCCGCGTGCCGTGAAATCCGCATGCAGCAACCCAGTGTCTGCGCGCACGTAGCACGAAGTGTTTTCTGCAATGTGGCGCTCGGTGCAGGGCCAAAAGTGCAGCTCGCAGCCATCGCGCTGCAGGATCAGGTAGTTATCCATCTCCAGCAGTGCGGTGAAACCCAGCCGCTCGACGTAGAACTGCCGGGTCTCCGCCAGGTGCAGCGAGGCCAGCACCGGCACGGTGGCCAGAACCCCGCGCCCGGTGCCGGCGGCTTCAGGCGGCTGCACGGGCTCAGTCGGGGATGCGTTTACCGGTGGTGGCATCGAAAGCGTGCAGGCGGTCGGGACGGGGCACGACGTGGATCACCGCATCCGGCTGCGGCGCGTGGGTGCCTTCTTCTACCCGCACGATGATCTGTTCGCCGTTGATGCGGCCGTAGATCAGGCGCTCGGCACCCAGCAACTCCACAGTTTCGACGGTAACGGCCCAACCCTCGCTGCGCACATCCAGATGCTCCGGGCGGATGCCGAGAATGGTGCCCGGTTTGGCGCCTGGTGCGTTTTTGAGCAGGTTCATCGGCGGCGAGCCGATGAAACTGGCCACGAAGGTGGAGGCGGGCGTGTGGTAGACCTCTTCGGGCGTGCCGAATTGCTCCATGTTGCCCGCGTTCATGACGATCATGCGCTGGGCCAGCGTCATGGCCTCGACCTGGTCGTGTGTCACGAACAGGCTGGTGATGCCCAGTTCGCGGTGCAGCTTCTGGATTTCGAGGCGGGTCTGGGCGCGCAGCTTGGCGTCCAGGTTGGACAGCGGCTCGTCAAACAGGAACACCTGGGGCTGGCGCACGATGGCGCGGCCCATGGCCACGCGCTGGCGCTGGCCGCCCGACAGCTCGCGCGGCTTGCGCTCTAGCAGGTGGCCCAGTTCGAGGATCTTGGCGGCCTTGTCGACGCGCGCCTTGATCTCTTCCTTCGGTACCTTGGCGATCTTCAGGCCGTAGGCCATGTTCTCGAAGTTCGTCATGTGCGGGTACAGCGCGTAGTTCTGGAACACCATCGCGATGTCGCGCTGGGCGGGTTCCAGGTCGTTGACCACACGGTCGCCAATACGCAGTTCGCCGCCGGAGATTTCTTCCAGGCCCGCGACCATGCGCAGCAGGGTGGACTTGCCGCAGCCCGAGGGGCCAACGATGACGACGAACTCGCCGTCCTTGACCTCGGCGTTCACGCCGTGGATGACCTGGTTGGCCTTGGGGCCCACGCCGTAGCGCTTGACGATGTTGCGAAGAGAGAGGGATGCCATATGTGCAATGAATTTGATAGCTACAGGGGCTTATTTAACAAGCGCTTGCAGGAGTTTTGTCTTATTTTTCGGTGTCCACCAGGCCCTTGACGAACCAGCGTTGCATGACCACCACCACAAAGGCAGGCGGCAGCATGGCCAGGAGGGCCGTGGCCATCACGATGTTCCATTCGTTGCCTGCGTCGCCACCGGCCAGCATGCGCTTGATGCCGATGACCACCGGGTACATGTCTTCGGACGTGGTCACCAAGAGCGGCCACAGGTACTGGTTCCAGCCGTAGATGAACTGGATCACGAACAGTGCGGCAACCGAAGTGCGCGACAGCGGCACCAGGATGTCCTTGAAAAAGCGCATCGGACCGGCGCCGTCCACGCGTGCGGCCTCCACCAGCTCATCGGGCACCGTCAGGAAGAACTGGCGGAACAGGAAGGTGGCGGTGGCCGAGGCGATCAGTGGCACCGTGAGGCCCGCGTAGGTGTTGAGCATGCCCAGGTTGGATACGACCTGGTAGGTAGGCCCGATGCGCACCTCCACGGGCAGCATCAGCGTAATGAAGATCAGCCAGAAGCAGATACCCTTGAAGGGGAAGCGGAAGTACACGATGGCAAACGCCGACAGCAGCGAGATGGCGATCTTGCCCACCGTGATGACCATGGCGGTGACAAAACTCACCCACATCATGCGGGCCACAGGCGCAGTGGAGCCCGCACCCGCGCCGCCGCCAAACAGCGCGTCGTGGTAGGTCTGCCAGAAGTTGCTGCCAGGCACCATGGGCATGGGCACCTGAACGATGTCCTGTGCGGTATGGGTGGAGGCCACAAAGGCCAGGTACAGCGGGAAGCCGACGATGATCACGCCCAGCACCATGATGAGGTGCGAGAACGCGGTGAGATAGGGGCTGCGTTCGACCATTTTTAGTATTGAACCTTTTTCTCAACGTAGCGGAACTGAATGACGGTGAGCACCACCACGATGGCCATCAGCACCACCGATTGCGCGGCCGAGCCGCCCATGTCCATGGCCTTGAAACCATCGTGGTACACCTTGTAGACCAGGATGGAGGTATCGCGCCCGGGACCGCCCTGGGTGGTCGAGTCCACGATGGCAAAGGTGTCGAAGAACGCGTACACGACGTTGATCACCAGCAGGAAGAACGTGGTGGGCGACAGCAGCGGGAACTGAATGCTCCAGAACCGGCGCCAGGGGCCCGCACCGTCGATGGCGGCGGCTTCGATCAGCGACTTGGGGATGGACTGCAAACCTGCGAGGAAAAACAGGAAGTTGTAGGAGATCTGCTTCCACACCGCTGCAATCACGATCAGCGTCATCGCGTGGTCGGAGTTGAGCATGTGGTTCCAGTCAAAGCCCGACTGGCGCAGCATGTAGGCCACCACACCCAGCGAGGGCGAGAACATGAACATCCACAGCACACCTGCCACCGCGGGGGCGACGGCGTAGGGCAGCAGCAGGGCGGTCTTGTAGACGATGGCGCCCTTGATGATACGGTCGGCGAAGATCGCGAGGATCAGCGACAGGCCGATGCCCACCACCGCCACCAGGATCGAGAAGAAGGCCGTGGTCTTGAACGAGGCGAGATAGCCCGGGTCTTCAAACAGGGCCTTGAAGTTGTCCAGCCCCACCCATTCGGTGGACATGCCAAAGCTGTCCTGCATCTGGAACGACTGCACCAGGGCCTGGCCTGCGGGCCAGAAGAAGAACACGCTGATGATGACCAGCTGGGGGGCCAGAAGCACCCAGGGCAGCCATGCAGAGCGGAAAAGTACGCGTTTTTCCATGACGAAACTCTCAAAAAGAAAACCCCGCCGCCCCGTGAACCAAGTTGGTTGACGGGGCGGCGGGCTTTCGATGCCGCCCAGCCGGGTGGCCAGGTGGCATCGACAGATGGTGGACCGTGCTTACTTGTTGGCGCGTGCGAAGCGGGCCAGCTGCTCGTTGCCACGTGTCACGGCGGTGTCCAGGGCTTCCTTGGGCGACTTCTTGCCCGACCAGATCTGTTCGGTTTCCTCGTCGATGATCGAGCGGATCTGCACGAAGTTGCCCAGGCGGATGCCACGCGACTTGTCGGTGGCCTTGCGGATCATCTGCGTCACGGCCACGTCGGTGCCGGGGTTCTTGTCATAGAAGCCAGACGCCTCGGTGAGCTTGTAGGCGCCCATGGTCACAGGCAGGTAGCCCGTGCGCTGGTGGCTGGCAGCCTGCACCTTGGTGTCGTTCAGGAAGTTCAGGAAGCTGGCCACGCCCTTGTATTCCTCGGGCTTCTTGCCGGCCATCACCCACAGGCTGGCGCCACCGATGGCGGTGTTCTGTGGGGCACCCTTCACATCGGGGTAGTAAGGCAGGGTGGAGATGCCGTAGGCAAACTTGGCTTCCTTGGCCACGCGGGCGTACAGGCCCGACGAGCCGGTGATCATGGCGCATTCACCAGAGGGGAAGGACGCATCGGCCGTGTTGTTGCGGCCCTTGTAGACAAAGCTGCCTTCCTTGGATGCCTTGGCCAGGTTCTCGAAGTGGCGAACGTGCAGCGGGGTGTTGATCTGCAATTGCGCGTCGTTGCCGTCAAAGCCGTTGTTCTTGGAGGCGAACAGGGTGTTGTGCCACAGCGAGAAGCTTTCCAGCTGCGTCCAGCTCACCCAGCTGGTGGTGAACGGGCAGCTGTGGCCGCTGGCCTTGAGCTTGGAGGCGGCGGCAAACACTTCGGGCCAGGTCTTGGGCGGCTTGTCGGCGTCCAGACCAGCCTTCTTGAAGGCGTCCTTGTTGTAATAGAAGATCGTGGTCGAGCTATTGAGCGGGTAGCTCAGCATCTGGCCGTTGGGGGCGGTGTAGTAACCGGCCACTGCGGACACATACTCGGTGGGTTCAAACTTGAAGCCCGCGTCGTTCAGCACCTTGGCCGCAGGCACGATGGCGCCCTTGCTGGCCATCATGGTGGCGGTGCCCACTTCGAACACCTGCAGGATGTGGGGGGCATTGCCAGCGCGGAAGGCGGCAATGGCGCCGGTCATCGATTCGTCATACTGGCCCTTGTACGTGGGCACGACCTTGTACTGGGATTGGCTGGCGTTGTATTGCTTGGCCAGGTCATTGACCCAGTCGCCCAGCGCTGCACTCATCGAGTGCCACCATTGGATCTCAATGGGTGCCTGTGCTTGCGCGGGTGCGCAGACCGACATGGCAACAGCAGCGCAGACCGCCAGAAGCTTCGTTTTCATGAATATTTCCTCCGAGGATGACGAAAAGCACAAGGGCCGGATGCTATGCAGCCTCTGTGACATTGATATGTCGTTGTCGCATGAGCCCGCGCCCTGCAACAACCGGGGAAACCCCTTGGGGTACCCGTGAGGGGTGCGATTGTGACCTTTTTGTGACAAGGTGTGGCGCATTTGCCGAGGCTTGCAAGGTTTTGTGCAATGCACCATGCTGGTGACTGTTCACATGCGTGTGCACCCTCTGTTCGTTCGCGCCGTCGCGCGCCGGACGTTTCCCTCTCCTATCCCTTCTCCTTCATCGCCATGGCCACCAATTCGCTCGACAAGAACAAGATCAAGTTTCTGCTGCTCGAAGGCATTCACTCCTCCGCGGTGGATGTGATCCGGGCGGCGGGCTATACGCAGATCGAGACGGTGTCCGGTGCGCTGCCGGACGAGGAACTGAAGCGCAAGATCGCCGATGTGCACTTTGTGGGCATTCGCTCGCGCACCCAGCTCACCGAAGAGGTGTTTGCCCAGGCCCATAAGCTGGTGGCCGTGGGCTGCTTTTGTATTGGCACCAACCAGGTGGACCTGAACGCGGCGCGCGAGCGCGGCATTGCGGTGTTCAACGCGCCGTACTCCAACACCCGCTCGGTGGCCGAACTGGTCCTGGCCGAAGCCATCCTGCTGCTGCGCGGCGTGCCTGAGAAAAACGCGGTGGCCCACCGGGGCGGCTGGCTCAAGAGCGCCGATAACGCGTATGAGATCCGTGGCAAGACCCTGGGCATCGTGGGCTACGGCTCCATCGGCACCCAGCTGTCGGTACTGGCCGAGGCCATGGGCATGCACGTGGCCTTCTTTGATGTGGTCAACAAGCTGCCTCTGGGCAATGCCCGCCAGGTGCAGCACCTGCACGATCTGCTGGGCCAGAGCGACATCGTGAGCCTGCACGTGCCCGAGCTGCCTTCCACCGAGGGCATGATCGGCGCCGCCGAAATTGCGGCCATGAAGCCGGGCGGCATCCTCATCAACGCCGCGCGGGGCACGGTGGTGGATATTGAAGCGCTGGCTGCAGCGCTCCAGGCCAAGAAGCTGCTGGGCGCCGCCATCGACGTGTTCCCGGTCGAGCCGCGCACCAACAAGGATGAGTTTGTGTCGCCCCTGCGCGGGCTGGACAACGTGATCCTGACTCCCCACATCGGCGGCTCCACCATGGAGGCGCAGGCCAACATTGGCCTGGAAGTCGCGGAAAAGTTGGTGAAATACAGCGACAACGGCACCAGCACCTCGTCGGTCAACTTTCCCGAGGTGGCGTTGCCCGCCCACCCCGGCAAGCACCGTCTGCTGCACATCCACCGCAACGTGCCGGGCGTGCTGTCGGAGATCAACCGCATCTTCTCCGACAACCAGATCAACATCTCGGCCCAATACCTGCAGACCAACGAGAAGATCGGCTACGTGGTCATCGACATCGACGCCGCCTCGTCCGACCTGGCGCTGGACAAGCTGGCCCAGGTCAGCGGCACCCTGCGCAGCCGCGTGCTGTTCTGACACTGTTGCGGGGCCGGTTCCGGCTCTGTCAGACAGCCCCGGCCCGGCAAGCCGCAGGCCGGTGGCTTAAAATCGCGCCCCCACCCCAGGTAGACCCCCATGAATGTACCGATCGCGTTGGCGGCCTTGCAGACGCAGGCCGCCGAGCCTGCCCGACTGCGTGAAATTCCCTATAATTACACCTCGTTTTCCGACCGGGAGATCGTGATCCGGCTGCTGGGGTCCTCATCCTGGGAGGTGCTGGACCAGCTGCGCAAAGAGCGCCGCACGGGCCGTTCGGCCCGCATGCTGTATGAGGTGCTGGGCGATATCTGGGTCGTGCAGCGCAATCCCTACCTGCAGGACGACCTGCTGGACAACCCCTCGCGCCGCAAGCTGCTGGTGGATGCCCTGCAGCACCGCCTGGGCGAGATCGAAAAACGCCGCACCCCCGCAGACGATGCCGAGCGCGACCGTCTGGTCGGTGAGCTGGTCGTCGCCGCGCGACGCGCTGTGGCCGAATTCAACGCCACCTTCGAGCAGGCCGCGCAACTGCGCCGCCAGATCCAGAAAACCCTGGGCCGCCTCACGGCCAAGGACAACATCAAGTTCGATGGCCTCTCCCGCGTGAGCCATGTGACCGACGCGACCGACTGGCGCGTCGAATACCCGTTCGTCGTGCTCACCCCCGACACCGAGGTAGAGATGGCTGGCCTGGTGAAGGGCTGCATCGAACTGGGCCTGACCATCATCCCGCGCGGGGGCGGCACCGGCTACACCGGCGGCGCCATTCCGTTGACGTGGAAGAGCGTGGTCATCAACACCGAAAAGCTCGAAGCCATGACCGAGGTGGAGATGCGCCGCCTGCCGGGCATGGACCGCGAGGTGGGCACGGTGTGGACCGAAGCGGGCGTGGTCACCCAGCGTGTGGCCGATGCGGCCGAGCGTGCGGGCTTTGTGTTTGCGGTGGACCCGACGAGCGCCGAGGCATCGTGCATTGGCGGCAATATCGCCATGAACGCGGGCGGCAAGAAGGCCGTGCTCTGGGGCACGGCGCTGGACAACCTGGCCAGCTGGCGCATGGTCACACCCGACGCCCAGTGGCTGGAGGTGACCCGCCTGGACCACAACATGGGCAAGATCCATGACGTGGAAGTGGCCACTTTCGAGCTGCAGTATTTCGAGGCCGATGGCAAGACGCCCGTGCGCACCGAGCGCCTGAGCATTCCAGGCAAGACTTTCCGCAAGGAAGGCCTGGGCAAGGACGTGACGGACAAGTTCCTCGCCGGACTGCCCGGCATCCAGAAGGAAGGCTGCGACGGCCTCATCACCAGCGCGCGCTGGGTGGTGCACCGCATGCCCGAGCACACGCGCACCGTATGCCTGGAGTTCTTCGGCAACGCCAAGGACGCCGTGCCCAGCATCGTCGAGATCAAGGACTTCATGTTCGCCGAGCAAAAGCGCAGTGGCGTGCTGCTGGCGGGCCTGGAGCACCTGGACGACCGCTACCTGAAGGCCGTGGGTTACGCCACCAAGAGCAAGAAGGGCAACGGTGGCCTGCCCAAGATGGTGCTGATTGGAGACATTGCCGGTGACAACGCCGACGACGTGGCCCGCGTGACCAGCGAAGTGGTGCGCCTGGCCAACACCCGCAGTGGCGAAGGCTTTGTGGCCATCACGGCCGATGCGCGCAAGAAGTTCTGGGCCGACCGCAAGAAGACGGCGGCCATCAGCCGCCACACCAACGCGTTCAAGATCAACGAAGACGTGGTGATCCCGCTGCCGCGCATGGCCGAGTACACCGACGGCATCGAGCGCATCAACATCGAGCTCTCCCTGCGCAACAAGCTCAAGCTGTGCGACGCGCTGACCGAGTTCTTCGAGCGTGGCAACCTGCCCCTGGGCAAGCACGACGCCGACGACGAAGTGCCCTCGCCCGAACTGCTGCAAGACCGCGTGGCCCAGGCCATCGCCCTGGTGGAAGAGGTGCGCGCCCTGTGGCAGGGCTGGCTGCACGATGTGGAAACGCTGTTCCCCCAACTGCAGGACCACACCCTGCGCGCCAGCTGGAAGACCCAGCTGCGGGCGCCGCTGCAAGGCATCTTCACTGGCGCGGCGTTCAAGCCCATCCTGGACGAGGCCGTGGCCATCCACAAGCGCGTGCTCAAGGGCCGCGTGTGGGTGGCGCTGCACATGCACGCAGGCGACGGCAATGTGCACACCAACATCCCGGTCAACAGCGACGACTACGAGATGCTGCAAACGGCACACGAGGCCGTGGCGCGCATCATGGTGCTGGCGCGCAGCTTGAACGGCGTGATCTCGGGCGAACACGGCATTGGCATCACCAAGCTGGAGTTTTTGACCGACGAAGAGCTGCGCCCCTTTGCCGAGTACAAGCGCAAGGTGGACCCGGAAGGCCGCTTCAACAAAGGCAAGTTGCTCCGAAATCAGGAGCATTCAGGGCATATTCAACCAGCGCTTGGTGCCGATTTGGCTTCAAAACCGGAGCTGCATGCCGATTTGACCAACGCCTACACACCCAGCTTCGGCCTGATGGGGCATGAGTCGCTGATCATGCAGCAGAGCGACATCGGCGCCATTGCAGATTCGGTCAAGGACTGCCTGCGCTGCGGCAAGTGCAAGCCCGTGTGCTCCACGCACGTGCCACGCGCCAACCTGCTGTACAGCCCACGCAACAAGATCCTGGCCACCTCGCTGCTGGTCGAGGCGTTCCTGTACGAAGAGCAGACCCGCCGGGGCGTGAGCATCAAGCACTGGCAGGAGTTTGAGGACGTCGCCGACCACTGCACGGTGTGCCACAAATGCGAGAGCCCTTGCCCGGTGAAGATCGACTTCGGCGACGTCACCATGAACATGCGCAACCTGCTGCGCAAGATGGGCAAGAAGACCTTCCGCCCCGGCAATGCATTGGCCATGACCATGCTCAACGCCACCAACCCGGACACCATCAAGCTGATGCGCTCGGCCATGGTGGACGTGGGTTTCAAGGCCCAGCGCATGGCCGTGGACCTGCTGCGCAAGGTAGGCCGCAAGCAGACGGCCAAGCCGCCCGCGACGGTGGGCACGGCTCCGATCAAGGAGCAGGTGATCCACTTCATCAACAAGAAGCTGCCGGGCGGCCTGCCCAAGAAGACGGCGCGCGCGCTGCTCGACATCGAGGACAAGGACTACGTGCCGATCATCCGCAACCCGCAGGCCACCACGGCCGAGACGGAGGCGGTGTTCTACTTCCCTGGCTGCGGGTCGGAGCGCTTGTTCTCGCAGGTCGGTTTGGCGACCCAGGCCATGCTGTGGCACGCGGGCGTGCAGACGGTGCTGCCGCCTGGGTACCTGTGCTGCGGCTACCCCCAGCGCGGCTCGGGCCAGTTCGACAAGGCCGAGAAGATGATCACGGACAACCGTGTGCTCTTCCACCGCGTGGCCAACACGCTCAACTACCTCGATATCAAGACCGTGGTGGTGAGTTGCGGCACCTGCTACGACCAGCTGCAGGGCTACGAGTTTGACAAGATCTTCCCGGGCAGCCGCATCATCGACATCCACGAGTACCTGCTGGAAAAGGGCATTCAGCTGCAAGGCAAGGGCGCCTACCTGTACCACGAGCCCTGCCACAACCCCATGAAGCTGCAGGACTCGATGAAGACCGTGAAGGCGCTGGTGGGCGAGCAGGTCTTGAAGAGCGAGCGTTGCTGCGGCGAGTCGGGCACGCTGGGTGTGACCCGGCCCGACGTGTCCACGCAGGTGCGCTTCCGCAAGGAAGAAGAGATCAAGAAGGGCGAAGCCCAGCTGCGTGCCAGCGGTGCTGTCGGCGCGCAGGACAACGTGAAGATCCTCACCAGCTGCCCCAGCTGCCTGCAGGGCCTGAACCGCTACGAAGGCGACCTGAACAACGGCTTGCTCGAAGCCGACTACATCGTGGTCGAGATGGCGCGCGAGATCCTGGGCGAGAACTGGATGCCTGAGTACGTACACCGTGCCAACAACGGCGGCATTGAGCGGGTGCTGGTCTGATGACCTGCCCCTTGTGCGCTGAAGACGGCGGCGCATTGGTCTGGCGTGGCGAGCGCCTGCGTGTCATCCGTGCGCAGGAGGCGGGGTTCCCCGCCTTTTACCGCGTGGTCTGGAACGCGCATGTGGCCGAGTTCTCGGACCTGGCCGCCGCTGACCGTGCGCATTGCATGGAAGCCGTGACCCTGGTGGAGCAGGCGCTGCGCCAGCACCTGTCGCCCACCAAAGTCAACATCGCAGCGCTGGGCAACATGGTGCCGCACCTGCACTGGCATGTGATTGCGCGGTTTGACTGGGACAGTCACTTTCCATCGCCCGTATGGGCCGCGGCACAGCGGCCGAGCCCCGCAGCGCAAGAGGCCGCCGTGCGGGCCTTGTTGCCCGCGCTGGAAGCGCAGCTGCAGTCCCAGCTGGCGCAGTGGGCTGCCCGGTAACCTTGCTGGCAGCGTGTGCCTGGGCGGGTGGGACAATGGCAGCCGTCGTTCCTGACAACAGTTTTCTCAAGGTGATTCCATGGCAGGTTTGAAAGCGGGCGCTCCCACGCCGCAGGCCCTGACGGTGCATGAACAGTCGCGCGTGCTGGAGGTGGGTTTTTCGGATGGCGCCACGTTCCGCATTCCGTTCGAGCTGATGCGCGTGTACTCGCCCTCGGCCGAGGTGCAAGGCCACGGCCCGGGGCAGGAGGTGCTGCAGACGGGCAAGCGCAATGTGGCGCTCATTAACCTGGAGCCGGTGGGCAACTACGCCGTCAAGCCCACGTTCTCCGACGGCCACGACAGCGGCATCTTCACCTGGGACTATCTCTACGAGCTGGGCCAGAAGCAGGACGCACTGTGGGCCCAGTACACCGAGCGGCTGGCTGCGGCGGGGGCCGATCGCGACGCGCCCATGGCGCCCAAGGGTGGTGCAGGGGGCCACGCCTGCGGCAGTCACTGACGCCCTTGGCAGGCCTGTTCAGGGGCCCGCCGCCAAAAGCCGCACAAGTCCCTGTGTGTCAAGGTGCTATTGAAAATATAGCTATCAGCGTAATATTTGCTTGCGCTAGCGGCTGTTTTTGTTTCAATAGTGTTCTCCAAATTGCGACAGATGCCCCAATTCAGTGCGGGGTTGTCGCTGTACCTCTGGCGTTCACGCGCCTAGCATGATTCTTATGAGCACCACGCATTTCGGTTTTCAGTCGGTGGACGAGCAGGAAAAGGCACGCCGCGTCCGCGGTGTGTTTGATTCCGTGGCCTCCAAGTACGACGTGATGAACGACCTCATGTCGGCGGGTCTGCACCGTGCCTGGAAGGCCTACACCGTGATGGTGGCCAACCTGCGCGAAGGCAGCCAGGTGCTGGACATTGCGGGTGGCACCGGCGACCTGGCACTGGCGTTTTCCAAGAAGGTGGGGGCATCGGGCCGTGTGGTGCACACCGACATCAACGAAGCCATGCTGCGTGTGGGCCGTGACCGTCTCATCAACGAGGGCGTGGTGCTGCCTACGCTGGTCTGCGACGCTGAAAAGCTGCCGTTCCCCGACGCGCATTTCGACGTGGTGAGCGTGGCTTTTGGCTTGCGCAATATGACCCACAAGGACCAGGCCATTGCCGAAATGTGCCGTGTGCTCAAGCCCGGCGGCAAGCTGCTGGTGCTGGAGTTTTCCAAAGTGGCGCAGCCGCTCACCAAGGTGTACGACTGGTACTCGTTCAAGGTGCTGCCCCAGCTGGGCAAGCTGGTAGCGGGCGACGACGCGAGCTACCGGTATCTGGCGGAGTCCATCCGCATGCACCCGGGGCAGGAAGAACTCAAAAGCCTCATGCAGAAAAATGGTTTTGGG
Source organism: Acidovorax sp. 22279 (assembly GCF_052045435.1). Taxonomy (NCBI): domain Bacteria; kingdom Pseudomonadati; phylum Pseudomonadota; class Betaproteobacteria; order Burkholderiales; family Comamonadaceae; genus Acidovorax; species Acidovorax sp. 22279. The sequence goes on along the minus strand of NZ_JBQEOV010000012.1, from coordinate 64,135 downwards.
CATGTGGACTATCACAACATGACGGGGGGCATTGTGGCCCTCCATGTTGGAATCAAGTGCTGAGCGGTTTGCTCGGTCGATAACGGAGACGGAGAAGTCATGATGAAACTGTGGTCTGTGGTGTTGGTCGCGATGCTGGCGTTTGCGCACGCCGATGCCGACGCCGCGCGGCGACTGGGTGGTGGCAAATCGGTGGGCAAGCAGTCCAGCAATGTGACGCAGCGCGAGTCGGCCACGCCGCCCGCCACGCCGGGCGCACCGGCACAAAGCGCGACCAACACGGCTGCGGCAGCCAAGCCTGCTACCGCCACGCCGGCAGCGGCTCCGGCCGCGCCGGCCAAGAAGCCCTGGGGTGCCATGTTGGGCGGCCTGGCGGCGGGTCTGGGCCTGGCCTGGCTGGCGCACTCGCTGGGCCTGGGCGCGGGCTTTGGCAACATCCTGATGATTGCGCTGCTGGCGCTGGCGGCGTTTGCCATCTTCAAGATGGTCATGCGGTCGCGCAACGGCGGTAGCAATGGCTCGGGCAATGCTGCAGGTGGTGCTCCGTTCGCCTTCCAGGGCGCAGGGGCTGCAACGCCCGCCGCTGCCCAGGTGCCGCCGCAGTACAGCCCCAACAACGTGGGCAACGACGCATCGGCCCGCCCCTGGGAGCGCAGCAGCATGGCATTTGATGCCTCGCGTGCCGGGCAGGGTGGCGTGGGTTCGGGTGTGGTGATCGGTTCGGGCCTGTCGGGTTCGCAGAACTGGGGTGTGCCCGCCGATTTCGACACCGAGGGTTTCCTGGCGGCCGCCAAGCGCAACTTCGTGACCTTGCAGGGCGCGTGGGACCGCTCGGACATCGCCACCCTGCGGTCCATGATGACGGACAACATGCTCGATGAGATCCGCACCCAACTGACCGAGCGCGAAGCCCACCGGGGCACGCAGCCCAATCACACCGATGTGGTCATGATCGAAGCGCAGCTGCTGGGCATCGAAGACCTGGGCGACGGCTACATGGCCAGCGTCGAGTTCTCGGGCATGATCCGCGAAGAACCCTCGGCCGGGCCCAGCCCCTTCCGTGAGGTCTGGAACATGACCAAGCCCAAGGCGGGCAACACCGGCTGGCTGGTGGCAGGCGTGCAAGCCCTGCAGTAAACACCGCCCACGGGGCCCCTGCGTGCCAGGGGCATTCCAGTTCAGGGAATAATCGGGGACTATGGCAACACCACAGTCCCCTTTTCCTTTTCTGGACGGCCTCTTCGAGCGCCTGGCAGCCGGCCCGCAGCCCCCGCAATGGCTGGTCCACGAGGTGCAGCAGCGCCTGGTGCTGTTTCTCAACCATGTGCTGATGCAGGAGAAAGAGGCCACGGACCGGTTGGTGCGCCAAAAGGGCCGCATCGCCAGGGTGCAGTGGCGGGCCTATTCGCTGTCGCTGGTGATCACCCCTGCGGGCCTGTTCAACCTGGCGCCCGAATCCGCGGTGCCAGACCTGCGGCTGGAAGTGACCGATACCTCCCCCATCACCCTGGCCCAGGCTGCGTTGCGGGGCGACAAGCCCTCCATCCGCATTGAGGGCGATGTACAACTGGCGGCCGAGATCAACTGGCTGGTGGACCATGTGCGCTGGGATGTGGAGGAAGACCTGGCCCGCGTGATTGGCGATGCCCCTGCGCATACGCTGGCACAGTTCGCCAGCCGGGCTGCGCAGGCGCTGCACCAGTTTGTGGGTTCGCGCATGGCAGCCGCCAGCGCGGCGTCTTCTGCAGTGGTCGTGTCGACGGCACCGGTGGCGCCCGGTGCTCCGGCGGCGGCGCCGCTGTCACCTTCGGCTGGTTCGGACCGGGCCGACGCATGAAGCGCTTCTTGCGGGGGGCGGCCATCCTGTGGGTGGTGTTCCGGTTCGGCCTGGATGGCTTGCTGCTCGACAGCTTTCAAAAGCCCTGGCTGCGCATGATCTCGCGCATCGTGTCCATCGGGCGCAATCTGGATGCGCCGCGTGGGCAACGCCTGCGCGAGGCGCTGGAAAGCCTGGGACCTATCTTCGTCAAATTCGGCCAGGTGCTGTCCACCCGCCGCGACCTGCTTCCGCCCGACATAGCCGACGAACTGGCCCGCCTGCAGGACCGCGTGCCGCCATTCGACCCCGACATCGCCATCGCCACCATCGAGCGTGCCTTCCGTCGTCCGGTGGACGAGGTGTTTACCTCTTTCGACCGCACACCGGTGGCCAGCGCGTCCATCGCCCAGGTGCATTTCGCCACGCTGCGCGACCGCCAGGGCATTGAGCGCGAGGTAGCCGTCAAGGTACTGCGGCCTGGCATGCTGCCGGTGATCGAGAAGGACCTGAGCCTCATGCGCATGATGGCGGGATGGGTGGAGAGCCTGTCTGCCGATGGCAAGCGCCTGAAGCCCCGTGAGGTGGTGGCAGAGTTTGACAACTACCTGCACGACGAACTGGACCTGGTGCGCGAGGCTGCCAACGCTGCGCAGCTGCGCCGCAACATGACCGGGCTGGACCTGGTGCTGATCCCCGAGATCTTCTGGGACTTCTGCCACCCCGAGGTCATGGTGATGCAGCGCATGAACGGTGTGCCCATCAGCCAGATCGACCGCCTGCGGGAGGCCGGTGTGGACATCCCCAAGCTGGCGCGCGACGGCGTCACCATCTTCTTCACCCAGGTGTTTCGCGACGGATTTTTTCACGCCGATATGCACCCGGGCAACATCCAGGTGAGTCTGGAGCCTGCCACGTTCGGCCGCTACATCTCGCTGGACTTCGGCATCGTGGGCACGCTGACCGAAGTGGACAAGGAATACCTGGCGCAGAACTTTGTGGCGTTCTTCCGGCGCGACTACAAGCGGGTGGCAGAGCTGCACATCGAAAGCGGCTGGGTGCCGCCCGAAACGCGGGTCAATGACCTCGAGTCGGCCATCCGCGCCGTGTGCGAGCCATATTTTGACCGCCCACTCAAGGAAATCTCGCTGGGCCTGGTGCTGATGCGGCTGTTTCAGACCTCGCGCCGCTTCCATGTCGAGATTCAGCCCCAGCTGGTGCTGCTGCAAAAGACCTTGCTCAACATCGAGGGCCTGGGCCGCGAGCTGGACCCGGACCTGGACCTGTGGAGCACGGCCAAGCCCTTCCTTGAAAAGTGGATGCTGGAGCAGATGGGCCCCCAGCGCCTGTGGCGCGAGCTGCGGGCCGAGGCGCCGCACTATGCCAAGCTGCTGCCCGAGCTGCCACGACTCATCTACGACGCGCTGCGCCAGCGCCCGGCAGACCACGAGCCTGCACTGCGTGAACTCCTGGAAGCGCAAAAACGCACCAACCGGCTGCTGCAAGGCATCATTTTTGCTGGGGTCGGGTTTGTGCTGGGCTTGCTGCTCATCCAACTGCTGATCAGAATCCGGCTTTTCTGACGATCTGCATGTCCGGTGCCCCGGTGTGGGAGCGCCGGGGTGCAGGTCGGATTTCTTCACCCTGGACCGACCAAGACAAAAAGAGAGAGGAGCGCGCTGTGCTGCTGACCCTGGTTATCGTTTACCTGCTGATCACCATCGGCATCGGCTTGCTGGCAGCCCGGCGTGTGAAGAACGCTGCGGACTTTGCCATTGCCGGGCGCCACCTGCCGCTGTACATGATCATCACCACCACGTTTGCCACCTGGTTTGGGTCGGAGACCGTGCTGGGCATTCCCGCCAAGTTCATCGAGGGCGGTCTGGGCAATGTGGTGGAAGACCCGTTCGGCGCGGGCTTCTGCCTGATCCTGGTCGGCCTGTTCTTTGCCGGCAAGCTGTACCGCATGACGCTGCTCACCATCAGCGACTATTACCGCGAACGCTATGGCCGCACGGTGGAAATCGTCTGCTCGCTGATCATCATGTTGAGCTACCTGGGCTGGGTTTCTGCCCAGGTCACAGCGCTGGGCCTGGTGTTCAACCTGCTGTCTGGCGGTGCCATCAGCATTCCGGTGGGCATGACGATTGGTGTGGTCTCCATCCTGGCGTACACGTTGTTCGGCGGCATGTGGTCGGTGGCGGTCACCGATTTCATCCAGATGATCATCCTGGTAGTGGGCCTGGCCGTCATTGCCGTGTTTGCGGGCAACATGGCCGGGGGGGCCGACAAGGTGATCGAGTTCGCGTCCAGCCGTGAGCTGTTCCGGTTCCTGCCTGAGCCCAAATTCCATGACGTGGTGTTCTTCATCGCCGCGGGCGTGACCATGATGTTCGGCTCCATCCCGCAGCAGGACGTCTTTCAGCGTGTGATGTCGGCCAACAACATCCAAGCAGCCACGCGCGGTCCCGTGATCGGTGGCATCTGCTACATCCTGTTCGCCTTCGTGCCCATGTTCCTGGTGGCCAGCGCGCTCATCATCATGCCCACGGAAACGGCTGCGCTGCTCAAGGACGACCCGCAAAAGGTGCTGCCCACGCTGGTGCTGGAGAAGATGCCTTTTGTGATGCAGGTGCTGTTCTTTGGGGCCCTGCTGTCGGCGCTCAAGTCCACGGCCTCTGCCACGCTGCTGGCGCCCAGCGTCACTTTCACCGAAAACATCTGGCGCCAGTTCCGTCCGCACAGCTCGGACAAGCAGCACCTGCGCACCATGCGCATCACCACGCTCGTTTTCAGCGCCTGCGTGTTGGCCTATGCCATCTACATGCAGGGTACCTCCATCTATGAGCTGGTGTCGGGTGCCTATCAGGTGCCGCTGGTGGGAGCGTTTGTGCCGCTGGTGTTCGGCCTGTACTGGAAGCGTGCCACCACGCAGGGCGCCATCTTTGCCATCGTGCTGGGCCTGGTGACCTGGCTTTTGTTCCTGTCCACTCCGGCGGGGGCAATCTTTCCTGCGCAGCTGGCGGGTTTGCTGGCCGCGCTGGCGGGCATGCTGATCGGCTCGCTCGGGCCACAGGCCATCCGCAACAGCCATGCCTCCCACCACAAGATGGTTGGGGTCGAGTAACGCGGGGGGTGAAGGGGCATGCCGCCTATAATTGAGGGTTTTGCACTTTCCCTCAACACACTGACATGCCTATTTACGCCTACAAATGCGGCTCCTGTGGCCATGCCAAGGATGTGCTGCAAAAAATCTCCGACGCACCCCTGACCGTGTGCCCCGCCTGCGGCGCCGAAGCCTTCTCCAAGCAGGTCACTGCCGCAGGTTTTCAGCTCAAGGGCTCGGGCTGGTACGTGACCGATTTCCGTGGCGGAAACGGTGGCAACTCCGCCCCGGCCACCGAGGCCAAGTCGGAGTCCAAGACTGAATCAGCGGCACCTGCCAGTGGCGGTGATGCTCCTAAAAAGGAAGCGGCCAGCACAAGCACTGCTAGCGCTACCGGCACCACCGGTACCAGTGGCACTTCTTCCTCTTCGAGCTGAGGACCTGCATGGCTGCCCTGCGCAAATGGCTGTTGACAGGCCTTCTGGTCATCGTGCCCGGTGTCATCACGGCCTGGGTGCTCAACTGGATTGTGAGCACGCTCGACCAGACCCTGCAGATCCTGCCCGGCGCGTGGCAGCCCGACAAGCTGCTCGGAGTGCATGTCCCGGGCTTTGGTGTGGTCCTCACGCTGGCCATCTTGCTGGTGGTGGGCGCCATTGCCAGCAACTTTGCAGGCCGCAAGCTTGTGCAGTGGGGCGACGCGCTGGTACACCGCATTCCGGTGGTGCGCTCTATCTACTCCAGCGTCAAGCAGGTGTCGGACACGCTGTTCTCCGAGAGCGGCAATGCCTTCCGCAAGGCCGTGCTCGTGCAGTGGCCCCGCGAAGGGGTATGGACTGTGGCGTTCGTCACCGGCGCCCCCAATGGTGAAGTGGCTGCGTACCTGCGCGACGAGTTCGTCAGCGTGTACGTGCCCACCACCCCCAACCCCACGGGGGGGTATTTTGTGATGGTTCGCAAGAGCGACTGTGTCGAGCTCGAAATGAGTGTGGACAGCGCCCTCAAGTACATCGTCTCCATGGGTGTGGTGGCTCCAGCGGACCCCACGCTGCCCCCACCCAAGTAAGAAAAGCAATCTCTTTCAACGTCAACGCGCCCTGCGGCGCCGGAAGTTTTGTCATGGCCATGCGTTCCCACTATTGCGGTCTTGTGACCGAAGCCCTGTTGGGCCAAACCGTTACCCTGTCGGGCTGGGTGAACCGCCGCCGTGACCATGGTGGCGTGATCTTCATCGACCTGCGCGACCGCGAAGGCTACGTGCAGGTGGTGTGCGACCCCGACCGCGCCGAGATGTTCAAGGTCGCCGAAGGCGTGCGCAACGAGTTCTGCGTACAGGTCAAGGGTGTGGTGCGCGCACGCCCCGCAGGCACCACCAACGACAAGCTCAAGACCGGCCAGATCGAAGTGCTGTGCCATGAGCTGAACGTGCTCAACCCCTCCGTCACGCCTCCGTTCCAGATCGACGAGGAAAACCTGTCGGAAACCACGCGCCTCACGCACCGCGTGCTGGACCTGCGCCGCCCGTACATGCAGAACAACCTGATGCTGCGCTACAAGGTGGCAATGGAGGTGCGCAAGTTCCTCGATGCGAATGGCTTCATTGACATCGAAACCCCCATGCTCACCAAGAGCACGCCCGAAGGCGCGCGCGACTACCTCGTGCCCAGCCGCGTGCACGATGGCCATTTCTTCGCATTGCCCCAGTCGCCCCAGCTGTTCAAGCAGCTGCTGATGGTGGCGGGCTTCGACCGCTACTACCAGATCACCAAGTGCTTCCGCGACGAAGACTTGCGTGCTGACCGCCAGCCTGAATTCACCCAGATCGATATCGAGACATCGTTCATGGAAGAGCAGGACATCCGCGACATGTTCCAGGGCATGATCAAGACGGTGTTCCAGAACACGCTGGGCGTGGACCTGGGCGAGTTCCCCGTCATGACCTACCAGGACGCTGCGCGCCTGTATGGCTCCGACAAGCCCGATCTGCGCGTGAAGCTCGAATTCACCGAGCTGACCGACGTGATGAAGGACGTGGACTTCAAGGTGTTCTCGGGCGCCGCCAACATGAAGAATGGCCGCGTGGTCGGCCTGCGCGTGCCCGGTGGCTCGGTCGAAGGCGGCGGCATCAGCCGTGGAGAAATCGACGCCTACACCGAGTTCGTCAAGATCTACGGCGCCAAGGGTCTGGCCTACATCCGCGTCAACGAACTGGCCAAGGGCCGTGACGGTCTGCAGTCGCCCATCGTGAAGAACATCCACGACGCAGCCCTGCAAGCCGTGCTGGAGCGCACTGGCGCACAGGATGGCGACCTGATCTTCTTCGGTGCCGACAAGGAAAAGATCGTCAACGACGCGATTGGCGCGCTGCGTATCAAGATCGGTCACAGCGAGTTCGGCAAGAAGAACGGCCTGTTCGAGAACCGCTGGGCCCCGTTGTGGGTGGTCGACTTCCCGATGTTCGAGTACGACGAGGAAAACCAGCGCTGGAACTCGGTGCACCACCCCTTCACCAGCCCCAAGGATGGTCACGAAGACTGGATGGTCACTGCGCCCGAGAAGTGCATCTCCAAGGGCTACGACATGGTGCTCAACGGCTGGGAAATGGGTGGCGGCTCCGTCCGTATCCACCGCGCCGACGTGCAGCAGAAGGTGTTTGACGCCCTCAACATTACGCCCGAAGAAGCCCAGCTCAAGTTCGGCTTCCTGCTGGATGCGCTGCAGTACGGCGCGCCTCCGCACGGCGGCCTGGCCTTTGGCCTGGACCGCATCGTGACGCTGATGACCGGTGCCGAGTCGATCCGCGACGTGATCGCCTTCCCCAAGACCCAGCGCGCCCAGTGTCTGCTCACGCAGGCGCCCAGCCCTGTGGACGAAAAGCAGCTGCGCGAGCTGCACATCCGCTTGCGCAACCCCGACGCGGTCAAGACTGCGGCCTGATTCCGGACGCATCACGTCCTTCGCGCATGCAGCCATGCATCGCACACCAAGCGGCTCGGGCCTTGCGCCCTGGCCGCTTTTTTCATGCGCGGCGCATCGGGCACTGGCCGCCGTGCACGGACTGAAAGAGGTACTTCCATGCGTTTGTTGACACGCTCCCATTGGCTGCTTGCGGCCGCATGCATCGCCCTGGCCGGATGCGGCGAGAAGAAGACCGAACTGGGGCAGGGCGGCTCGGTGGTCACGGGCTCGGCCGGGCCCCAGGGCGCGCAGAACGCGGCCCGTGAGCTGGTGCGTTGCGATGCACCGGTGGCCACACTGGCTCTGGCCGAGAACCCCAATGGCTACATCATGGGCTCGGGCTACCAGCTGCCCGCGTCGCCGGTGCCGCTGGTCAAGCTGCTGGCCCAGCAGAGCGGGTGTTTCCGCGTGGTGGACCGGGCAGCGGGCCTGAAGGGCACTGTGCAGGAGCAGGAATTGAAGGACGCAGGCATCCTGCGCAAGAACAACTCCACCGTGGCCAAGGGCAAGGGGTACGAGGCGCAGTACACGCTCACGCCCAGCCTCACGTTCAGCGAGCAGGATGCGGGCCGGGGCCTGGCCGGGGTGATTGCCATGATCCCGGTACTGCGCGACATCGCAGGCCTGGCCGGGCTGGTGGAGCAGGTCAAGTTCAAGGAAGCACAGACGGCCTTGCTGCTGTCCGACAACGAAACCACCGAACAGGTAGCAGCGGCCACGGGCTCCGCACGCACCACCGACCTCGGGGTGGGTGGCCTAGTGTTCGGCAAGCTGGGCGGTGCAGCGGGCGCTGGCTGGAGCAATACCAACGAAGGCAAGGTCATTGCTGCGGCGTTTCTGGACGCGCACAACCAGCTGGTGGTGCAGGCGCGTGCGTTGCAGGCCAAGGAGCTGCCCCCGCCCGTGCCCACCACCACGGCAGCCCAGCGCCCCAAGGGGGGCTGAAGGCACAGGCCATGGCAGCCGCCGCCGGGCCACCGCGGCCTTACAAGCTTCCAGAGTCGGTGCTGGTGGTGATCCACACCCCCGCGCTGGAGGTGCTGCTGATCCGCCGCACCGGGGGCGAGGGGCATTGGCAGTCGGTCACCGGTAGCAAGGATGCGCTGGACGAGCCTTTTGCCGAGACCGCACGCCGTGAAGTGGCCGAAGAAACCGGCATGGACACCCAGGCACCGGGCTGTCTGCTGACCGACTGGGCGCTGGAGAACGTGTACGACATCTGGCCCCAATGGCTGCACCGTTATGCCCCTGGCGTGGTGCGCAACCGCGAGCGCGTGTTTGGCCTGCGTGTGCCTGCAGGCACGCCCGTGGTGCTGAGCCCGCGTGAGCACGACGCCTATGAGTGGCTGCCCTGGCAGCAGGCCGCTGACCGGTGTTTTTCAGCGTCCAATGCTGAGGCGTGCCTGTTACTCCCCCGATTTTTGCATCTCGGGTGAGTCGACTCCGAGTGGCCCGGCGGCAACCGGGGCAAGGCCGGGCGGCGTCGCCTCAAGAGGCGTCTGGAGGCCGCAAGCGCAGGGCGGCGGCAGGATCGTCGGCATCGTCTGCGGGCGACGGGCCGAGGGCCGAGCTGTCTGGCGATGGCTGCGGAGTGCGCGTGGGCGTGTTGTCGCTGCTGCCCCGCACCCTCAGCGCCACTCCGCCGGGGTGACGTTCACTGTCTTGCCCCAAGATGGCCCTCGCCGGGGTGCTGCCCATGCGGGCGCGCAGTGCGTCGATGCTCTCTTGCAGCGGTTGGGGGGCGGCCATGCGCGCGCCATGGCGTAGCAGCACTTGCTGTGCCATATCGAGCAGTTTGGAGTTGAGGGTGCGTTCGGCTTCGGCCAGCAGGTTTTGCACGGCACCGCCAGGGTCGCCGCTCAGGCTTTGCGCCATGGCGACTTCGGCCGTCTTGTTGACGCGTTGCAGGCAGTCTCGCACCAGTTGGCTATAAGGCTCATGCAGGTTGCAGGCGTTGGCCATCAGCTCGGTCAAGCCGCGTGTGTTGGCATAGCGCATGCCCAGTGCCAGCACCCAGCTGTCGCCCTCGGGCAGCTCGATCGACGTGACGGCCAATACGGCCAGCAGGCTGCCCAGGTTGCAAGCAGCCTCAAAGTCGAAGGTGCTGGACGTGATCTCGCGGGCCATGCCACGCACCGATTCAACCGCTTGCGAAAACTGCCGCTGCTGGATGAGCTGCAGCGCCCGCGCCACCTCGGCAAAACGCCGGATGCGCGCGCTGCCGTAGTGGCGCTCCAGGATGCGCGCAAAGTCGGCCATGCAGCGCTCGATGCCCTTGCGGTCGTTCTCGGCGTAATACGCAAACGTCAGCAGCACCAGCGACTGGTAGTCGAACAGCTTGGAGTCAATGCCCAGCACTGTGGCGCGTGCCAGCACCTTGGTGGCGGTGGCGCGGTCCCCCATGTAGTACGACATCATCCCCAGCTTCTGCAGCCGAACCACCGAGTCGGGCGTGAGGGTGCTGGCCGTGCGGTAGGTCTCGATGGCCTGCGAAAAATTGCCCATCTCCACCTGGGCGCGGCCCAGCACGTCGTAGGCGTCGGCGAACGACGCGTCTTCGCCAATCAACTCCTGCAAGGTGGTGATGGCGCGCGCGGCCTGGCCTGATTCGATCTGTGCGCGGGCCACGCCCAGCTTGGCCCAGGGCAGGGCCCTTGCCGCGATGACGGCCTCGAACAGGGTGCGCGCCTCGTCGTGGCGGCCCAAGCGCAGCAGCAGCTCCGACCCGATGCGGGCGGCGTACAGCCAATAGGGCTTGCGGGCCTCGAAACGCTCCACGCACAGTGCTGCAGCCTGCTCGAAGTCCTCGGCTTCGATGGCATCGAAAATGGGCTTGAGGTGGATCTTGCGCAGGCGCGCCAGGCTCAGGCGCTCGAACAGCGCGCTGGGCGTGAAGGGCTTGAGCAGGTAGCCGTCCAGGGCCGACTCGGCGGCCTCGGCCACTGCGGCGTACGACGCCTCGGCCGTGACCATGAAGAACACCGTCGAAAACGGCAGCAACTGCGCGCGCCGTAGGTCGTCCAGCAGGGTCTGGCCCGAGTAGTTGGATTCGCCAAAAAACTGGTCGCACAACACGTAGTCGAACACCGTGTGCTCCAGCCGGGCGCGCGCGTCCTGCACACGGGAGCATTGCACGATGCGGGTCACGCCGTACTCGCGCAGCTGCCCCACCAGAATGCTGCGCGATGTGGCATTGCTGTCCACGATCAGCGCCTGGGTCTGTGGGGCGGGATTGGGGCCGCTCTCGGTAGCCATGGGGGTCGGGGCCGTCCCTGCGTGCTCAAAATGTTGGAGTCTCCAGTGTAAAGCGCTGCCGCCCCCTGCCTGCGTCGGGCAAACCCCTTGCCACCGCGGCTTGCGACACAATTCAGCCATGCAACACGACGACATCCTGCGCGTAGCCACCTACAACATCCACAAGGGTGTGCAAGGCATCGGGCCCGCGCGGCGGCTGGAGATTCACAACCTGGGCCTGGCGGTGGAGCAGCTCGACGCCGACATCGTTTGCCTGCAGGAGGTGCGCAAACTGCACCGGCGCGAGGCGGCCTACTTTCAGCGCTGGCCTGATCTGCCGCAGGCCGAGTTCTTGGCGCCAGAAGGCTACGAGGCGGTGTACCGCACCAATGCGGTCACCAAGCACGGCGAACATGGCAACGCGTTGCTGACTCGCTGGCCGGTGATCGGGCACCAGCATGAAGACATCTCGGACCACCGTTTCGAGCAGCGCGGGCTGCTGCATGTGGAGGTGGATGTGCAGGGCCGCAACGTGCACGTGATCGTGGTGCACCTGGGCCTGATCCCTGGCAGCCGCATCCGCCAGGTCGAGCGCCTGCAGGGCTTCATCGAGCGCGAGGTGCCCCCCGGTACGCCGCTGGTGGTGGCCGGTGACTTCAACGACTGGGGGCAGTTGCTCAAGCGCATGCTGGCAGGCTTTGGCCTGTATGAATGGGATGCGCCCCGCACCTTCACCTACCCCGCGCGCCTGCCCCTGGCGCAGCTGGACCATGTGTATGCGCGCGGGCTCACGCCGCTGTCGCTGCAGGTGCCGCGTGGGCGCATCTGGTGGCGCATGTCGGACCATCTGCCCCTGATCGCGGAGTTCCGGCTGTGAGGCGCTGCCGGGGTGTGCGCGGTGGCGGGGTGACGGGATGAGGCGCAAGCCCTTTGCGCAGGCCCCCGGCGCCGGGCCCGCCGACGACCACCAGGTCCGGCTGCTGCAAGGTGCCGAGGAGTTCTTTCCGGCGCTCACCGAGGCCATGGATGCTGCGATGGCGGACATCCAGTTCGAGACCTACATCTTTGACTTCACCGGCGCCGGAGCCACCGTGGCCCAGGCGTTGATGCGCGCTGCAGCGCGCGGCGTGCGCACCCATCTGGTGGTCGATGGCGTGGGCACGGGTGCGTTGCCCAAGGCCTGGGCCGAGCAGTTTCAGGCCGCCGGGGTGCTGTGCAGCGTGTATTCGCCGCTGGGGCCGCTGGGGCTGCTGCTGCCACACCGCTGGCGGCGCCTGCACCGCAAGCTGTGTGTGGTGGATGGGCGGGTGCTGTTTTGCGGCGGCATCAATGTGCTGGACGACTTTCACGACCCCAACCATGGCGCGCTGGAGGCACCCCGTTTTGACTTTGCCGTGCGGGCCACGGGCAGTCTGGTGGCATCGGCCAGCGACACCATGGACCAGCTCTGGTGGCGCATGCAGGCCGTGCGCGACGCACGCCAGCGCCGCTTGCCGGAGGCCCTGCAGGCCTTGCGCGCGGCCAGCGCGGCACGGCACGCGGAGCAGGGCGGCGACCCCGGCGCAGGCCCGCCTGTGCGCGCCACCCTGGTGCTGCGCGACAACGTGCGCAACCGCAGCCGCATCGAGAAGGCCTACCGCCGCGCCATCGGCGCAGCACGGCACGAGGTCATCATTGCCAATGCCTACTTCATGCCCGGCGGCAAGCTGCGCCGCGCGCTGGTGATGGCCGCACGCCGGGGCGTGCGGGTGCGCCTGCTGCTGCAGGGGCGGTACGAATACTTCATGCAGTACCACGCGGCCCGTCCCGTGTACGGCGCGCTGCTGGAGGCGGGGGTCGAGATCTACGAGTACGCCCCGAGCTTTCTGCACGCCAAGGTGGCCGTCATCGATGCGCAGGGCGACCGGCCCTGGGCCACGGTGGGCTCGTCCAACCTCGACCCGCTCTCGCTGCTGCTGGCGCGCGAGGCCAACGTGGTGGTGGAAGACGCCGCCTTTGCCATCGACCTGCGCCAGCGCCTGGTGCACGCCATGCAGCACGCGGGCCGCCGCATGGACCCTGCGCGCTATGCCGGCCGCCCGCTGCGCCAGCGGGTGCTGGACCGCGTGGCGTTTGGTCTCATGCGCCTGGCGCTGTGGGTGACGGGCAAGCGGTACTGAGGGCGCCTTTGCCGAGATTGCTATATTATTAATAGCTTCTCAGGCATATTCCACTAGCGCTTGCTGCCTAAAACCCTTGTAATTGATCAAACTGGGTTCGCTGGTACGATGCCAGCCATGTCCAGCCAACCTGCCGCCGATATGACGCCCACCTCACCGGACGAAGGCACGCCCGTTTCCGTCAAGATCCGAGAACGCCTTGCCGCCGCGCGCAAGCGCTTTCACGCCAACGACAACATTGCCGAATTCATCGAGCCCGGCGAGCTGGAAAAGCTGCTCGACGAGGTCGAGGTCAAGATGCAAGGCGTGCTCGACAGCCTGGTGATCAACACCCAGGGCGACCACAACACCAACAACACCGCGCGCCGCGTGGCCAAGATGTACCTCAACGAGGTGTTCCGCGGCCGCTATGTGGCGCAGCCGCCCATCACCGAGTTCCCGAACGCCGAGCACTTGAACGAGCTGATGATCGTGGGCCCGCTCACCGTGCGCAGCGCCTGCAGCCACCACTTCTGCCCCGTCATCGGCAAGATCTGGATCGGCGTGATGCCCAACGAGCACACCAACGTGATCGGCCTGTCCAAATACGCGCGCCTGGTGGACTGGATCATGGGCCGCCCCCAGATCCAGGAAGAAGCCGTGGTGCAGCTGGCCGACCTGATCATGGAAAAGACCCAGCCCGACGGCCTGGCCATCGTCATGGAAGCCAGCCACTTCTGCATGTCCTGGCGCGGCGTGCGCGACAACGACAGCCGCATGATCAACTCGGTCATGCGCGGCGTGTTCCTCAAGGACAGCGCTTTGCGCCGTGAATTTTTGTCCCTCATCCCTGGAAAGAACTGACCATGCTGGTACGCCTGCTTTACGCCAGTCGCGCGGTCGATACCTCGCCCGCCGCCATTGAAGCCATCCTGACGCAGTCGCGCCAGCACAACCCCGGCAGCGGCATCACCGGCGTGCTGTGCTACGGCGGCGGCGTGTTTTTGCAAGCCATCGAGGGCGGACGCTCTGCGGTGAGCGAGCTGTATGGACACATCCAGAAGGACACGCGCCACAAGAACGTGGAGCTGCTGCACTACGAAGAAATCGCCGAGCGCCGCTTTGGCGGCTGGACCATGGGGCAGGTCAACCTGTCCAAGATCAACCACTCCATCCTGCTCAAATACTCTGAAAAGCCCGAACTGGACCCGTATGCGGTGTCGGGCAAGGTGTCGTTTGCGCTGCTTGAAGAGTTGATGGCCACGGCCTCCATCATCGGCCGAGCCTGAAAAGCGGGGCGCTTTGCTACTGCGCCAGCCGATTCAGGGCCTGCTGTGCTCGCCGTACGAGAGTACGGCTGCGCGCATCGGCCCAGACTAGGCTGGCTCGCTACGCAAATCGCCCCACTTTTCTTCGCAGCCAGCAATCACGTTTCGCAGCCGCAGCCGCCCAGAAGGCGCTGCGGCTTTTCTGTTCAGGCCGTTCTTTTCCCCGCCCGTGACCTTCACCGCCTTCGCCCTCATCATCCTCGCCGGCCTCATCCACGCGTGCTGGAACATCGTGGCCAAGAAGGCCGGGGGGGACTCGCGGTTTGCGTTCTTCACCTCGGTGATCATGATGGTCGTCTGGGCGCCGCTGGGCTGGTACCTGGGGCGCGACGCGGTGCCGCAGTGGGGCGCTGTGGAGTGGGGTTTTGTTGCCGCCAGCGGGCTGCTGCATGTGGCGTACTTCGTCATCCTGCTGCGCGGCTACCGTGTGGCGGACCTCACCGTGGTCTACCCGCTGGCGCGCGGCTCGGGGCCGCTGTTGTCGTCGCTGGTGGCCATCACGCTGCTGGGTGAGCAGATATCCGCGCTGGGTGCCTTGGGCATCGTGGGCGTGGTGGGGGGCGTGTTTCTGATCGCGGGTGGCCCGGGCCTGCTGCGCGCCGCGCACGACCCTGCCGCGCGGGCGCGGGTGCACAAGGGCATTTTGTATGGCTTGCTCACGGGGGCCTTCATTGCCAGCTACACGGTGGTCGACGGCTATGCGGTCAAGTTTCTGCTGATGTCGCCCATCCTGGTGGACTACATGGGCAACTTTGTGCGTGTGGGCCTGCTGGCGCCCGTGGTGCTGCGCGACCTGCCCACCGCCCGCACCTTGTGGCTGGCGCAGTGGCGTTTTGCCCTGGCCGTGGCGGTGGTGAGCCCGGTGGCCTATGTGCTGGTGTTGTATGCCATGCAGCAGGCGCCCCTGTCGCACGTGGCCCCGGCGCGCGAGGTGTCCATGCTGTTTGCCGCGCTGATTGGCGGACATCTGCTGGGCGAGGGTGACCGCGTGGCGCGCATCTTTGGCGCGCTGTGTATTGCGGCAGGCGTCACGGCCCTGGCCTTGGGATGACGGCCGCCGCACCACAAACCCTGCTGCTGGGCTGCGACTTCTCCAGCAGCCCCACGCGGCGCAAACCCATCGTGCTGGCGCTGGGCCAGCGCCAGGGCGCGCGCGTGTCGCTCACCACGCTGCAACCGTTCGACACCCTGGCCGCGTTTGGCCAGTGGCTGGCGCAGCCCGGCGACTGGGTGGGCGGGTTCGACCTGCCTTTTGGCCTGCCGCGCGAGCTGGTGCAGGCGCTGGGGTGGCCCACTGACTGGCTGGCGTGTATGCAGCACTACCGCGGCCTCAGCCGCGAGCAGATCCGCGCGCAGTTTGCGGCGTTTTGCGACGCGCGCCCCGTGGGCGGCAAGTTTGCCCACCGCGCCACCGACGGGCCCGCAGGCTCCAGCCCCTCGATGAAATGGGTGAACCCGCCGGTGGCCTACATGCTGCACGCGGGCCTGCCGCTGCTGCTGGACGCGGGCGTGCACCTGCCCGGCTTGCACACAGGCGACCCCCGCCGCGTGGCGCTGGAGGCCTACCCCGGCCTGCTCGCGCGTGAGGTGCTGCAGCGGCGCAGCTACAAAAGCGACGACCGCGCCAAGCAGACCACCGACCGCCTCATCGCCCGTAAGGACTTGGTCAATGCGCTGGAGCTGGGCCAGACCCGCCTGGGCCTGCGCCTCAAGCTCAGCCACGCCCAGCGCGATGCGCTGGTGCAGGACGCCAGCGGCGACAGCCTGGACGCCGTGCTGTGCCTGCTGCAGGCCGCCTGGGCCCAGCAGCGCCATGCTGAGGGCGACGCGCTTTACGGCCTGCAGCCGGGGCTCGATCCACTCGAAGGCTGGATCGTCACGGCGGACAAGCCCTGACCAACGATTCGGCCGCTTTTCCGGGCATCGGCCCGCCGCAGGCTGCGTAGCATGGGCGGTACACGTAGGACTTTGTTTGCCATGTCTTTTGTCCCCCGCCGCTTGCTGGTCCTGACTCTGCTGGCCCCGCTGCTGCTGCAGGCCGCCCCCGCGCCCTGGTACTACTGGCGCAGCCTGGTCGATGGCCAACGCGTGTGCGCGCAAACCTCGCCCGGCCCGGGTTGGGAGCAGGACAGCGCCCCCCACGAAGGCCCCGGCTGCCAGCCGCGCCGCAAGGTACTGGTCGTGCCCATGCGGTGACGGGCCACACGGTGGTGGGCAGTCGGCTGTTATAAAAAACATAGCTATCAGCGCTTATTGCATAAGCGCTTGCGGGCAAAAGAGCTTGCAATGCTGTGTGTACATTCGATAATGGCACGCATGACTGAATTGATTCTGATCCGCCACGGCGAGACCGACTGGAACCGCGAACTGCGCTTCCAGGGCCACGTGGACGTGCCCCTCAACGCCACTGGCCACGAACAGGCCCGCCGCCTGGCCGAGCGCCTGGCTGCAGAGCGCCCCGTGGTGCACCACCTCATCTGCAGCGACCTCATCCGCACCCAGCAGACCGCCACGCCCAGCCTGCAGGTGCTGTTCCCCCAGGCCCGCATAGACACCCTCACCGACAGCGCCCTGCGCGAGCAAAACTTTGGCGTGGTGGACGGCAAGCGCGTGGACGACGTCAAGCAGGAACACGCCGACGCATGGAACCAGTGGCTGCGTTTTGAAGCCGACTACGGCATGCCCGGCGGCGAGACCACCCGCCAGTTCCACACTCGCGTGATGGACGCCGTCTACCGCATCGCCCAGCAGCACAGCGGCCAGACCGTGATGGTGGTCACCCACGGCGGCGTGCTCGACATGATCTGGCGCACTGCGCGTGGCACCGGGCTGGATGGCCCCCGCCAGAGCGACATCCCCAACGCGGGGCTCAACCGCGTGCGGGTGCGCGGCGAGGCGGTGGAGGTGATGGACTGGGCCGATGTGCGGCACCTGGCAGATTTGCCGGAGCAGCCGGTGTACGACCAGACGAAGTTGGTGGTGCGGTGAGGAGGCCCGAGGTCTTTACCCGCCTGCATAGATGACACCTGGGCGTGTACCGCCCAGGTCATCGGTATTGGGGTCCTGCACAGGCTCCACACCAAACATGCGCCCTAGTGTCACGAAGTTGTAGGTACCGCGTCGATCGGTGTAAACGGCGACTCCCTGCGGCGTCAGCGCAATGGGATACCAGTCTCCGGCAACACGCTCATCTGTTTGCTGGCTGACCAGCTTACCGTCCGCTCCGTACAGCCTCAGTTCGCCTGTGGCTGCGAGTTGGCGGCTGCCCTGCTTGGAGGAGAAAGCGCGCACCGAGTGCAGGACAAACTGTCCCCCCGGCGCCAGCGTGAGAGCAGGCTCAGGGTCGCTGCCGGGAACGCCCTCAATCCGTACGATGCTGCGTTGTGTACGGTGCAGCAGCGCATAAGCCGCACCGTGGGCATTTTGAGAAGCTGTGTATCCAATCAGCGCGGTGTTGGCAGATGTTGCGAGCGGGGTGGCAAATGTCACCGTGGCGCCGCCCGCGTAACGGCTGAGCTCTGCACGCAGCTCAGAAGTCAGGTCGATTTCAGCCAGCTGGGGCTTGAGCCGCCCGTCGGAGCCACGTGTAATGCTTGGCGGCGTTCCATTGAGTACATCAAAGCTGCCCAGATCCTGTCGGCTCTGCAAAGTCCATGCAGGCACTGAAAATTTGAGGAGACTGTAAGGCATGCGTCCGCTTGTGTCGTCACGCTGCAACTGGGCAGATGCAACGATGAGCGCCATTCCTTCATCCTGAGGCAGGGCATCGGTCAACGAGGCCGGTCTGGCCAAACAGCTGTCAGGTCGCACGCCTGCTGCCGGCAGCTTGGCCACGGCGGGAGGGCTGCCGCTGCGGTCTGACAGTTGAAAGCTTGCTACCTTGGCCTGTTTCGCAAGATCCAGGTGGTCAACGGTGCCGTTGCAATACACCACATACAGATGCTGCGAGTTCTCTCTCCCGCTAGCCGCCGTGGAAGCACGTACTTGCGACGCGGTGTTTGCATTCTCTGGGGAACACGCCGCCAAGAGCAAAGACAAGGCAAGTACGCCGGACGCAGCTAGCAGACCGCGTGGGCGGGTCGCAATGGAATCAGAGGTTGTCAGCACGTTCAGAAGTCCGATTGGGCAAGCACGTTCTCTACATAGTTTGGATCACCGACCGTGCCTCTGGCGGCTACTGGCACTCGCTCCCATTCGGCAAACCCCCGCTGGCCGCTGGAATCCACCGTTACGAAAAGAGCGCCGTTATCGAGTCGTACCCTGTACTCATGCAAGCCATTGGCATATCCGTTGAAGCCGCGAAGTGTGTCCAACTCAAGTTGCTCCGGCGTGTAGTCAGGTAATTCCACAGGCAAGGCGGGCAGCCCTTGTGCGGTACGAGCGCGGTTCCATGCAGTCACCAGATTACGAAAACGCTCTCCGCTACGTACGTTGCGAGGGTAAGCGCGGGCAATGCGTTCCTTTTCCAAGTACAGCGCCCATCCGCCGCGTACATTCTCTTTCCAGCTCCAAGTTTGATCGGCTGTAGGTGCAGGGCGTGTCAGTTGGCACAAGCCAACGCCGCCAAGACCATCGCTGCTGTACTTCGGCCAGTTACCTGGCGTCCGGAACTGTTGGAGCGAGCTTTCCTGGCGCATTTTCTTTCGAAAGACGGCGCGGTTAGCCCCAATGCTGTTGGCGAAGGCGCGTATGGCCGTACCAGTGGGATTTGTTCCCGCGATCGTCCATGTCGCCTGGGCGCGCTGCTCAGTCCCTCCGGCGCGCAAAATGACTTGCACCGTCAACACGCCGCCCCGTATTTCGGTGAAGGGTATTCGCCAACTGGCGTTGGCACTTACCTGCGGAGCGATGCGGCTGTGCTGCGTGCTTCTGCCGCCGCCAAAGGTGGCATTGGTGGCTGGTGAACTACCGTCAAAAGCAAGGGTAGCCGACCACTCGTATATGGGGGCGGCACCCGAGGGCATGGGCTGGTTTTGTAGCGCCGCCGTCACTACGATGGTGGGCATCTCTGCCTCGGCGGTGATAGAGAAGCGCGGGCCTGCGGGCTGGCTGGAAATGACGAGAGGCATGGTGGGTGCCGACTGGGTGTCTCACTCGCTCTCTACGACGCGGCATGTGGATGCGTCGATTGGCACAGCCCGCAGGTCGGCATGAAGTTAAACGGCCCACAATTGTCAGTTCCAGATTCTCTGGAAACACGGATTGATCAGCCTGTTGGCTGTATCTGGGTGTGAAAGTCGTTACGCGAATCCAAGTCTGGTTGCGTTTGCTGTGGAGCGCGTTGGGAAGCGGCTTTGGGACTCAACCCGGCAATTTCAGCGCTGCATTCACCACCCCCACTTGCCGCGCCAGCCTCACCGACTCCGGCTGCCCATTCACTATCGGCTGCAACACGTTCTGCACCGCCGCCCACTGCCCTTTGCGCTGCAGTGCGTCCAGCCAGATCTGGTGAAACAGATCCCGCTGCGCGTGGCTGCCGCCAATCTCCACCAGCCTGGGCAGGGCCACGCCCAGCTTCTCCACTGCCGTCGCCCAGTCGCCCTGCGCATGTGCCAGCAGGCCGTGGGCGGCAGGCACGCACACCTGCTGCCACACGGTGCGCTCGTGTGCCTCGGTGCGGGTGGCGGCGTGGGTTGCGATGTTGTTTTGCAGCGTGCGTGCTGCCTCCATCCGCCCGGCGCGGGCCAGGCCGTAGAGGTATTGCAGGTCCAGAAAGGGCAGTACGTGGTCGGCCAGGCGCGGCGCTAGGTAGTCGGCCACGTCGGTCCAGCGGTCGCCCACATCCACGCCCGCCAGCTCTAGCCGGGCGAGCAGCGACACGGCATTGATCTGGTCCTGGGTGTATTCCTTGACCACGCCCCACACCTGCTGGTCGTAGAGCGCCAGCACCTCGGCGTGCCGGTCCTGCTCCAGCAAAAACAGCGCCTGGTGCCACCAGTTGTGCGTGACCATGAAGGAGTTCAGGCCCGTCCAGGTGTCGCCCACGCTGGCCATGAAGTCGGTACCTTCGCGGATGCGGCCCTGGGTCAGCATGACGTGGGCCAGCGCGTGGTGGGCCCAGGGCTCTTTGCGGCACAGGGTGATGGCGTGGCGTGCGGCGCTTTCGGCCTCTTGCAGGCGGTGGCATTGCTCCCAGCCAAAGGCCAGCATGCCGTGCAGGTAGGGCACCTCGGCCGCTGCGGGCAGGGCCTGCAGCGCCAGGCGCAGCATGCCCGGCGAGTCGCCGCGGTTGAACAAATGGTATTGGCCGAGCTTGAGGGAAGCGAGGTCGCGCGGGTGCAGGCGGGCTTGCTCCTCGTGCAGCGCAATGGCGCGGGGCAGGTCGCCATCCACCCAGGCGGCGATGGCGGCCACAAAGCGTTGCTCACGCTCGGTAGCCTCTGCGGCGCGGGCCAGGGCCTGGTCGATGAAGGGGCGGGCGTTGCGCGGGGCGTCGGCCGACTCGGCAAACATGTGCAGTGCGGCGCAGCTGGCCTGGACGATGGGGCTGGTTTCGGCCGCCGCGTTCAGCACGTTCACTGCGCGGGCCTCGCAGGCGATGAAGCCTTCTACAAAGTCATTCAGCGCTGTCGCGCTGGCCTCGTCGTGCAGCGTGATGGGGTTGCCCAGGCTGTCGGTCATGCGGGTGTGCGTGGAGGATGGCATGGGGCATTGTTGGGTCGCTGGGCTCAGCCGCCGTTGATCAAGGTCACGTAGGCGTTGCGGGTTTCGGCTGAAACGGAAGCGACGAGCTGTTCGTGCGGTGTCTGGTGCCGCGCCAGCATGCGGGCGCTGGCCACCGTTTTGGACTTGCAGTACCAGTGGCAGGTGTGCTGCATCAGAAACAGCTCGGCCGTCATCATGTAGGCGCGGTCCTTGGGCGACAGGTGGCTGGTGTTCTGCACCACATGGGCAATGCCGCGCGCGTGGATGGCGAGCGCACGACGCACGTCAAAGGTCATGGCGGGCAGCAGCTTGTCGGCAAACGGGATCGGCACGGAGAGCCGGCTGACGCGGGCGTGGGCTTCGTCCACCTTGGCAAAGTCGGCGGCAAAGCGGCTGAACTGCTCGCTCAGTTGCGACTCGGTGGTGCTCAGCAGGCTCCAGATCTGGCTGCGGCGCTCGTCGGTGCTTTCACCCAGGGCGCGCAGGTAGCCGTCGGTCAGCGCCTCCATCAGTTTTTCGATCTGGTAGTTGGCCAGGTGTTTGCCCAGCAGCGCAATGCGCTTGCGCTGCTCTTTGGCATTGAGCATGAAGGTGCCGGTGGCGATGAGGATCGCCAGGATGATGATGTCCATGCGGTGGTGGGATGGTGGTTTGTGAGGTGGGGGCTCCAGCGGTGGTGCCAGCGTCAGAGCGTATTCCCCCAAGGTTACCAACAACAACGCACGACAGATGCAGGGTTATGCCGCAGGCGGCTGGGGCCATGCCCGCTGGGGTTCGCGGATCAGCTCGAACGCGTGCGCCACCTGCAGCACGCCCAGGTCGTCAAAACGTGCGCCCGCAATCTGCAGGCCGATGGGCAAACCAGCGCGGGTGTAGCCACAATTGACCGAGGCCGCAGGTTGCTCGGACATGTTGAACGGCACAGTAAAGCCGATGTGTTCCAGCGGGCGCAGCGGGTCGTTGGTGGGCGAGGGCAGCTCGGCCTGGAAGGCGACGTTGGGCGCCACGGGCGAGATCACGTAGTCGAACGCGCTGCAGGCCTTGACGGCGGCCACGCGCGTCAGGTGGAACTGGTGGCTGGCGGTGAAGACCTCGGTGCCGCTCATGCAGGCGGCGCTGTCGGCCCAGGTGCGGATGTAGGGCAGCACCTTGTCGCGCCGCGCCGCAGGCAGGGCCTGCAGGTCGATGTGCGAGCGCATGCGCCAGAAGTGGTCCATGCCGTCGAGCATGGCCTGGGTCATGAAAGGTGCCATGGGCACGATGGTGGCGCCGGCGGCTTCCATGAGTTGGGCTGCGCCCTCCACGGCGCCCTTCACCTCGGGCTCCACCGGCAGGCCGCAGCCTGCATCCAGCAGCAGGCCGATGCGCAGGCCGCGCAGGCGTTCTGCGCCCTTGTTGAACTGGCTCCAGGCGATGTCCTGGTAGGGCAGGCTCATGCTGTCGCGTGCGTCGGGCTGGCTCAGCACCTGCATCATCAGCGCGGCGTCGGCCACGGTGCGGGTCATGGGGCCGGCGGCGCGGCCTGTGTAGGGCGGGTCAATCGGGATGCGGCCCAGGCTGGGCTTGAGGCTGAAGATGCCGCACCAGCTGGCAGGCAGGCGCAGCGAGCCACCAATGTCGGTGCCGATGTGCAGCGGGCCGTAGCCCGCAGCGGCCGCCGCGCCACCGCCGGCGCTGGAGCCGCCCGGGCCCTTGCTCACGTCCCAGGGGTTGCGCGACAGCGGGTGAAAGGTGGACAGGCCGGATGACAACATGCCGTAGTCGGGCATGGTGGTCTTGGCGACGATGACGGCACCTGCCTCGCGCATACGGGCGGCGGGCGGCGCATCGGCTGCGGCGGGCACCAGCTCAACGGCGGCCGTGCCCAGCGGGGTGGGGTCGCCTTCGGTGGAGATATTTTCCTTGATGGTGCTGGGCACGCCGTCGAGCAGCCCCTTGGGCTCGCCGCGCAGCCAGCGGGCCTCGGAGGCACGGGCCTGGGCCAGGGCGGCCTCGGGGCGCAGCAGGTAGGTGGCTTTGATGTGGGGCTCCCACCGTTCAATGTGGGCCAGCACGGACTGCGTGACCTCGACCGGTGACAGCTTGCGCTGGCGGTAGGCGGCAATCAGGTCGTGGGCGGGCAGGTCGTGCAGTTCGGTCATGGCGGGGTGGGTGGTCGCCGTAGCGATGTTTATCAATAAAAAAGGCTGCAAGCGCTACTGGATAAAGCGCTGGCAGCTATTGTTTTAGGAGTCTTGACTCCTGCACGCGCCGCGTTACGGCGCGTGGCGGTCAGGACCAGGACAGCGCGGAGATGTCGTTCACGAACACGGGCATGTCTTTCCACAGGCCCTTGAGGTTCTTGTTGGCCACCGTGATCCACTGGTTGGAGTACAAGAAGGCGTGTACCGCATCGTTGGCCAGCAGGCGCTGCGCATCGCCCAGCAGCTTGGCGCGGTCGGCGGGGCGGGCGGCGTTCTTGATCTGGGTGAACAGGTCGTTGAACTTGGGCGAGTTGTAGGCCCAGTAGTAGTCGGGCTTGGCAAAGTTGCCCAGGTCAAAGGGCTCCACGTGGCTGATGATGGTCAGGTCGTAGTTCTTGCTGCCGTAGGTGCCGCTGAGCCACTGCGCCCATTCCACGTTCTGGATCTTGGCGATGATGCCGACCTTGGCCAGCTGGGCAGCCACCACCTCGCCGCCCTGGCGGGCGTAAGGCGTGGGGGGCAGCGTCATGGTCAGCTCCAGCGGTGTCTTGATGCCGGCCTCGGCCAGCAGCTTCTTGGCCTTTTCAGGGTCGTAGGGGTTCACGCCCGTGGTGTCCACGTAGCCAAACGCGCCGGGCACGTAGTGGCTGCCGATGGGTGCGCCGTAGCCGTCGCCCGCGCCTTCGATCACGGCCTTGCGGTCAATGGCTGCGGCAATGGCGCGGCGCACGCGCACGTCGTCCAGCGGCTTCTTGCCGTTGTTGATGGCCACGATGGTTTTGGCGCGCGAGCCGCTGACCACCACCTGGAACTTTGGGTTGGCCTTGAACTGCGCCACGCTGCGCGGCGTGACGCGGGGGAATGCGTCCACGTCGCCCGCCAGCAGGGCAGCCACCTGGGCGGCTGGGTCGGAGATGAAGCGGAAGGTCGCGCGCTTGATCTTGATGGCCTTGGCGTCGCGGTATCCGTCCCAGGCGGTCAGCACGACCGACGAGCCCTTGTTCCAGGCCTGCAGCTGGTAGGGGCCGGTGCCCACGGGCTTGTTGGCGTTGGTGTCGGCGCTCTTGGGCTCCACGATGATGGAGGTGGCCTGGCCCAGCACGAACAGCAGGTCGGGGTCGATCTCCTTGTTGAGCAGCACCACCGTGTAGTCATCCACCACTTGGGTGGTGATGCCGGCAAAGGTGCGCTTGTCCTTGTTGGTGCTCTTCTCGCCGCCCGCGCGGTCGTACGAGAACTTGACGGCCGCAGCAGTGAAGGGCTCGCCATTCTGGAACTTCACGCCACGGCGCAGCTTGAAGGTGTAGGTCTTGAGGTCGGGCGAGACCTCCCAGCTTTCGGCCAGCAGGGGCGACACGCTGCCGTCGGGGTTGATCTTGGTGAGTGTCTCGAAGATGTTGTACTGAACGATTTCGGCGATGGCAGATGCCGCACCGGCGGTGGGGTCCAGGCCTGGGGGCTCCAGCGTCATCGCCAGCGTCACCGCATCTTTGCGGCCTTGCGCCAGGGCGCCAAGCGAGGTGGTCAAGGGCACAGCGGCGATGGCGCCAGTGGCAAGGACGGTACGGCGGTTCAGCATGTTCGGACTCTCCAGACAAAAAACCAGACAACAACCATAGAGACCCCCGGTGCAATTTGTTACCGGGGAGGAAAGAAGCTTTTTACACCATCACACCTGCATGTGGTTATGCGGTTTTTGCCGTTGCCGCAGTCGCTGCAGCGGCGGCAGCTGCACGGCGTGCCCGTGCCCGGCCGGGCAGCACCTGCGGCACGGCACCCACCAGCGACTGTGTGTAAGGGTGCTGCGCGTTGCGGAACAGCTCGCCCGGCGAGCCACGCTCCACGATGCGCCCCTGGTACAGCACCACCACCTCGTCGCACAGGTGGTTGACGACCGCGAGGTCATGGCTGATGAGCATGTAGGTGATGCCGAACTGCTGCTGCAGATCTTGCATCAGGTTCAGCACCTGGGCCTGTACCGACACGTCGAGTGCGCTCACAGGCTCGTCGGCCACGATGAGGCGGGGCCGGGTGATGAGGGCGCGCGCAATGGCGATGCGCTGGCGCTGGCCGCCAGAAAATTCGTGCGGGTACTTGCCCAGGTCGTTGGTGCGCAGGCCCACTTGCGACAGCACCTGGGCGGCCTGCTCGCGCTGCTCGGCGCGCGTGGTCTGGCCCTGTGCCTGCAGCGGTTCGGTCACGATGCGCTCCACGGTCTGGCGCGGGTCCAGCGATCCGTACGGGTCCTGAAACACCATCTGAAAATCGCGGCGCGCCTGGCGCAGCTGCTCAGCGGGCAACTGGTGCAGGTTGCGGCCCAGCAGCTCCACCGTGCCGGAGGTGGGCGCATCCAGCGCCATCACCAGCCGTGCCAGGGTGGACTTGCCCGAGCCCGATTCGCCGACGATGCCGAGGCTGCGGCCAGAGGCAATCGAGAAGTTCACGCCGTTGAGCGCATGCACCTTGCCCGGCGGGCGAAACAGGTGCTCGCGGGGCAGCGTGTATTCGCGCACCAGGTCGGTCACCTGGAGCAGTGGCGCGGTGGCTGGCGCACCGGTGGTGGGGGGGGCCTGGGTCATGCTGCCACCTCGATGATGTTCACCACATCCGCACTCTGCGCCTCGGCAATGGCTTCACGCCGCAGGCAGCGCACCAGGTGGTCGCCATCGGCATCGGTGGCCACCAGTGTGGCCTCGGGCTGCTTGTGGTGGCAGTCATCCACCGTGTAGCTGCAGCGCCCTGCAAACGGGCAGCCTGCGGGCAGGTCCACCAGCTCGGGCACCGTGCCCGGAATGGTGGACAGGCGCGGGCGTTGCCCGGGCGCATGCACGGCACCCAGGTGGGGCCGTGCGGCGAACAGCCCGCGTGTGTAGGGGTGCGCCATGGCCGAGAAGACCGAGGCGGTGGAGCCGCTTTCGACCACGCTGCCGCCGTACATCACCATCATGCGGTCCACGTTCTGCGAGATCACGCCCAGGTCGTGCGAGATGAGGATCAGC
Organism: Acidovorax sp. 22279; assembly: GCF_052045435.1. Classification (NCBI taxonomy): domain Bacteria; kingdom Pseudomonadati; phylum Pseudomonadota; class Betaproteobacteria; order Burkholderiales; family Comamonadaceae; genus Acidovorax; species Acidovorax sp. 22279. Next base: position 37,728 of record NZ_JBQEOV010000012.1, on the reverse strand, counting down.
GCCATGTTGCGCTCGGCCACGAGGTCGCTGATGAGGTCCAGGATCTGCTGCTGGATGGTCACATCCAGCGCCGTGGTGGGCTCGTCGGCAATCAGCAGGTCGGGCCCGCAGGCCAGCGCCATGGCAATGGTGATGCGCTGGCGCTGCCCGCCCGAGAACTGGTGCGGGTAGGCGTCAAAGCGCTGTGCGGCGTTGGGGATGCCCACGCGGTCCAGCAAGGCAATCGCTTCGGTGCGTGCGGCTGATGCATTCATGCCCCGGTGCAGGCGCAGCGGCTCCGCCACCTGGCGGCCAATGGTGTGCACGGGGTTCAGGGCCGTCATGGGCTCCTGGAACACCATGCCAATGCGGTTGCCGCGCATCTTGCACATCTGTGCATCGGTGCGGCCCACCAGCTCTTGCCCATCAAAGCGGATGCTGCCGGTGACCTGTGCGCTCTCGGGCAGCAGGCCCATGAGCGACATGGCGGTGATGGACTTGCCGCAGCCGGACTCACCGATCAGGCCCAGGGTTTCACCGCGCGCCAGCGAAAAGCTCACGCCGCGCACGGCATCGGCGGGGCCCCGGTGCGTCTGCAGGCGGATGCGGAGGTTGGAGACTTCTAACAGAGACATCGTGGAATGCAGGTGGTCTTCGGTGCGGAGCTGTCAGCGTTTGCGGGAGAGGCGGGGGTCGAGCAAATCGCGCAGCCCGTCGCCCAGCAGATTCAGCCCCAGCACGGCCAGCGCAATCGCCATGCCGGGCCACACCGCCAGCAGCGGGGCCTGGAACATCAGCGTCTGTGCCTCGCTGAGCATGCGGCCCCAGGAGGGCTGGGGCGGCTGGGTGCCCAGGCCCAGGTACGACAGGGCGGCCTCGGCCAGGATGGCCAGTGCGAACTGAATGGTGGTCTGCACGATGAGCACCGACAGGGTGTTGGGCAGCACATGCTCCAGCGTGATACGCCAGGTGCCTTTGCCACAAGCCCGCGCGGCCAGGATGTATTCACGCGCCCACACTGCGTTGGCCGAGGCACGTGTGACGCGCGCAAACGTCGGGATATAGAAGATGCCGATGGCGATGATGGAGTTGACGATGCCTGCTCCAAACACCGCCGTCATCATGATGGCCAGCAGCAGCGCGGGGAAGGCAAACGTGAAGTCCGCCAGCCGCATGATGAGTTCTTCCACCCAGCCGCGCTTGGCCGCAGCCAGTAGGCCCAGCGCCGTGCCGATGGTGAGGCCGATGCCCACTGCGATCACGCCCACCAAGATGGAGTTGCGGGCGCCCACCATCAACAGCGAGACCACGTCGCGCCCGAAGGCGTCCGTGCCCAGCCAGTGTGTGCTGGACGGCCCTGCCAGCTTGTTGGCAAGGTCCATTTCGTAGGGCGACCAGGGTGTCCAAACCAGCGACAGTGCAGCAGCCAGCACCAGAAACAGTGACAGCACGGCACCGATGACAAAGCTGCGGTGGCGCAGCGCGCGGTGCAGCCAACTCGGGGCGGAGGTAGCTGCGGGGGATGGGGAGGAAATGGCGGCGCTCATGGGGATCAAATATCGGAAGCCTTCACGCGGGGATCGATCACCGCATACAGCACGTCCACGACGAAGTTCACGATGATGACCATAGCGGCGAGCAGCATCACGCAGTTGCGCACGACTATCAGATCGCGGTTGGAGATGGACTGGAAAATCAAACGGCCCAAGCCGGGCAGGTAGAACACGTTTTCCACCACGATGGTGCCCGCCAGCAGTGAGGCAAATTGCAGCCCCATCACGGTGACCACCGGGATCATGGCGTTGCGCAGCACATGGCCCCACAGCGCTGCGCGCTGCGTGAGACCTTTGGCGCGGGCCGTGCGTACAAAGTCTTCACGCAGCACCTCCAGCACGGCCGAGCGGGTGATGCGCGCGAGGATGGCAGCCTGCACCACAGCCAGCGCAATGGCGGGCAGCAGCAGGGCTTTGAGGGCTTCTAGCGGGCTGCCGCCAGCGTCTTCCGTCCAGCCCGGAAAGCCGCCGGCCGAGAACCATTGCAGCTTCACCGAGAACAGCAGGATCAGCAGGATGGCGAACCAGAAGTTGGGGATGGCAATGCCGATCTGCGCCAGGCCCATCACGCCCACGTCACCCAGCTTGTTGTGGCGCGCCGCGGCGTACACACCGGCGGCCAATGCCAGCACCGTGGTGATCACCATGGCCATCAGGGCCAACGGCACGGTAAGCGCCAGGCGCTCCAGCACCAGGTCGAGCACGGGCGAGCTGTAGGCGTAGCTGTCGCCCATGTTGCCCACCACCAGGCCGCTCACCCATTGCCAGTAGCGCAGGCTGGCGGGCTGGTCCAGACCCAGCTTGGTGGCCAGAGCCGCCACCGCATCGGGAGAGGCATCGGGACCCATCAGAATCTGCGCGGCATTGCCCGGCAGGATTTCCAGCACCAGGAACACGACGATGGAGGCGCCAATCAACGTGGCCAGGAGGGTGACAAACCGCTTGAGAAAAAACAGGCCCATGGGTGGGGTGCGTTGGCAGGTGGGTCAGACGCAGGGGCGTCAAAATTAATGTGTATACACAGCATAACGGTAAAAACGTCCCCGTCAGCGGTGGTGGGTTGCAGTGTGGCACGCAAGGCACATGCCACCGGCGCGGGATAATACGGAGCATGAACCGCGCCGCTCGCTCCGTTGCCCCTGTTTTTGGCCCCGTGCATTGGGAGGCCGTATGGCGCTGATGATCACGGACGAGTGCATCAACTGCGATGTGTGCGAGCCTGAGTGCCCCAACCAGGCGATCTATCTGGGGCAGGAGATCTACGAAATCGACCCGAACAAGTGCACGGAATGTGTGGGGCATTTCGACGAGCCCCAGTGTGTGCAGGTCTGCCCTGTGGCCTGCATCCCCGTGAACCCGCAACACGTGGAAAGCCGTGAAACCCTGTGGCAGAAGTTTCAGCGACTGCAGGCGTCTGCGCCGACGTAATTTGAATCCAGTCGGCCGCTTGCGCTAGTGAATCATGCCTGGGATGCTATTGAGTAAATAGCAAAATCCGCTGCGTAACGGCTGAGCGTGCTGGTCGCCCGTCAGTCCTCGACGGGCCGAGGGGGCTTGGGGCGGGGCGGTTTGGTGGTGTGGATGAGCAGCGTGGCCTTTTCCATGTCGCCCGCCAACAAAGCGGGGTAGGCCTTGAGCGAGTGTGCGATGCTGTCCTCGATCAGCGTGCGCTGGTCTGGCGACGGCTTCTTGAGCACCCAGTTGGCCACTTCGCTCTTGACGCCCGGATGGCCGATGCCGATGCGCAGGCGCCAGTAGTCGGGCGATCCCAATTGTCCGTGGATGTCGCGCAGGCCGTTGTGTCCGGCATGGCTGCCGCCGCGCTTGAGCTTGACCTGGCCGGGGGCAATGTCCAGTTCGTCGTGCACCACCAGGATTTCCTCGGGCAGGATCTTGAAAAAGCGCGCCAGCGAGGCCACGGACTTACCCGAGAGGTTCATGAAAGTCTGCGGCTCCAGCAGCCACACGTTCTGGCCATGCACCGTGGTGCGTGCCACCAGGCCGTGGTAACTGCGCTCGGGCACCAGCGTGGTCTTGAGTTCGCGCGCCAGGGCATCAATCCACCAGAAGCCGGCGTTGTGCCGCGTGTCCTCGTAGTCTGGCCCGGGGTTTCCCAGGCCTACAAACAGCTTGATCATGTGCGGGATTATCGGTGGCTGGGATGTGGAAAGGCCGTCAGCATTGCTGCCGCTGCCTGAGGATGCAGTCGGCGAGAGAGAGGTGCGGCGTGCAAAGTGCGCCACACCAATGAAAACGGCCCACGCAAGGTGGGCCGTTTCGTGATCAACACCGCAAAGCAGGTTGACCGGGTGAAGTGATCGAGGTCGTTGACCGGCGAATTACTTCTTGCCCTTGCCCTTGCCCTTGGCATCGGCAGCAGGAGCGGCTTCAGCAGGGGTCTCGACGACCACGACTGGAGGCACCACGGACACCAGCACGGGGTTGTTGTTCTGGCCACCACGGACCTTGGCCACCACGCCCTTGGGCAGCTTGATGTCCTTCAGGTGCAGGGAAGCACCCTTTTCCAGCTTGGACAGGTCCACAGCGATGAATTCGGGCAGGTCCGAAGGCATGCAGGTCACGTCCAGTTCGTTCACGATCGGGTTGACCATGCACTTGTCCACCTTGACGGCGTTGGACTCTTCTGCACCGCTGTAGTGCAGTGGCACCTTCAGGTGCAGCTTGGTCTTGTCGTCCACGCGCTGGAAGTCGATGTGCAGCACCAGTTGCTTGTAGGGGTGGTATTGCACGTCACGCAGCACAACCTTGGACGTGGCGCCAGCCACTTCCATGTCCAGCACGCTGGAGTGGAACGCTTCCTTCTTGAGGGCGTGCCACAGTGCGTTGTGGTCCACCTCGATCAGTTGTGGCTCGGTAGCACCACCGTACACGATGCCAGGCGTCTTGCCCGAATTACGCAGACGGCGGCTCGCACCCGTACCCTGCTTGGCGCGCTCAAAAGCGACGAAGTTCATAGTTAGCTCCTGAAAAGGGTAGACCGCGACCAGTCGTACCCCGATTAAAAAAGACCTGTGACGCCTTCATGGCGGCAGGCCTGCGCATTGCTCTCGAACAGACAAGCCTCCCGAAGGAGGCCTGCGTGCAATCCGACTGCAACGCTCCCGGGGGAGCGTGTCAGAACAGGTTGTCCTGGTCCGAGAACAGACTCATGACCGACTCACCCTTGGCAATGCGCTGGATCGTTTCGGCGATCAGCGGGGCCACGGAGAGTTGGCGAATCTTGGAACATCCCTTGGCGTTGTCGCTCAGCGGGATGGTGTTGGTCACCACGACTTCATCGAGGGCTGTGCCCTTGGCGATGCGTTCGATGGCAGGACCCGAGAAAATGGGGTGCGTGCAGTAGGCGTACACCTTCTTGGCACCGCGCTCCTTGAGCACTTCGGCAGCCTTCACCAGCGTGCCGGCGGTGTCGATCATGTCGTCCATAATCACGCAGTTGCGGCCTTCGATCTCGCCGATCACGTGCATCACTTCCGACACGTTGGCCTTAGGACGGCGCTTGTCGATGATGGCCAGATCGCAGTTCAGTTGCTTGGCCAGGGCGCGTGCGCGCACCACGCCGCCCACGTCGGGGGAGACGACGATCAGATCTTCGTAGTTCTTCTGGCGCAGGTCGCCCAGCAGCACCGGCGACGCATAGATGTTGTCTACGGGAATATCGAAGAAGCCCTGGATCTGGTCAGCGTGCAGGTCCATGGTCAGCACGCGGGCCACGCCCACGGCTTGCAGCATGTTGGCCACCACCTTGGCCGTGATGGGCACACGGGTAGAGCGGGGGCGGCGGTCCTGGCGGGCGTAACCGAAATAAGGAATCACGGCGCTGATGCGCTCAGCCGACGCGCGCTTGAGCGCATCGACCATGATCAGCAGTTCCATGAGGTTTTCGTTGGTGGGTGCGCAGGTGGACTGCACCACGAAAACATCACGCGCACGCACGTTTTGTTTGATTTCGACGGTGACTTCACCGTCAGAGAAGCGACCCACGTCAGCCGCACCGAGGGTGGTGCCGAGGTGTTGGGCAATTTCAGCTGCCATGCCAGGATTGGCATTGCCGGTGAAAACCATGAAGTCGGGGTGGTTGGCTTGCATGAGCGTCCCAGCAGTCTGAAATAAAAGCCCGTACGCGGAAAGCGTTTGGCAGGGGAAGAAGGATTCGAACCTTCGCATGCCGGAATCAAAATCCGGTGCCTTAACCAGCTTGGCGACTCCCCTACACAGGTCAATTGCCGAGGGCAACCAACCTTAAATTTCTCCTGATGCCCAACCTGCCAGAGGATGAACCATCAGATTTTCACATGCCTTCACTTGCCAGCCCTCGGGGGCTCCGCTCAAGTCAACTGCGTGTGACATATGCGCAAACACCGCACTGCCTGAGCCTGTCATTCTGCCTTTGAGGCCGCGATCTTTGAGCCATTCAATGGCTTGAAAAACATCGGGGCAAAGAGCCTGAGCAACTGGCTGCAAGTCGTTTCGACCGAAGTCAAAATGTGCTGCAGCAAAGCCTAAGATTGTAGCACTATCTGAATCGCGTTTCAAACTTGGTGACGAAAAAATTTCTTTTGTCTCCAAACCTGCTGCGGGCTTCACGATCGCAAAGCTCGCTTGCGGTATCTGGTGCACTTTCTCAAGCGGCGTGATTGTCTCACCAATTCCCTCCACCCAAGCGTTGTGACCGCATAAAAAAAACGGGACGTCAGCGCCCAGCTGCAAACCGATCTTTGCCAATGCGTGTCTTGGCAGGTTCAGCCCCCACAGCCGGTTCAAAGCCAGCAGCGTGGTGGCGGCATCCGAAGAGCCGCCTCCCATGCCTGCCTGCGCAGGCACGCGTTTCAGAACGCCAATGTGAGCGCCCTCACGGCAGCCCGTTGCGGCCTGCAGTGCATGTGCAGCGCGGACCGAGAGGTCCACTTCGGGTAGCGCTGTGGACAGGTCTTCCCGCGAAATCAATCCATCCGTGCGGCGTTGGAAGTGCAGGGTGTCGCACCAGTCCACAAGCATGAACACGGACTGCAGCAGGTGATAGCCGTCAGCACGCCGTCCGGTGATGTGCAAAAAAAGATTGAGCTTGGCCGGGGCTGGCACGTCATACAAGGCTTGCATGGGGCGAAAGAGTGGGGAGCGAGGTTTTGCTGTGCGAACGGCTCTGCTGGCCGCAGCAGTTTGCAGGCCGTCAGGGAGTCAGCGCAATGCGCAGCGTGGCGGTAGGCTGCGGGTCGCTGCGGCGTGCCGTCAGCCGCCCGTCTGCAATGCCGGTAAGGTCTGCTTGCCACCCCGTCGCACTGGCCTGGGTGCCCTTGAGCCAGCTGAACAAGGCGGTCACGGGAATGCGAGTGCCGGTCACGTCCTGGAGCAGCGTGTCCAGGGAATCAGAGGTACGGGTGTCCTGACCGCTAAGCAGCTGCGCGTGACCATCTTTCCAGTCGAGTTGCGCAATGCGATTGCCGAAGGGGCTGAGCAAAACGAGTCCACCCGCCTGGGCGGTGCCGCGCAGCTCGAACATGGCAGAAAAAGACTGCGAGGCCTGCCCGTCGATCTGCAGGGCAATGCGCCCACTCCAGCTGTCTTCGTTCAGGGGGGCTTTGGCTATCGGCTGCGCACAACCTGCGAGCCACAGCGCCCACAACACCAGCCACCATGCCCACCGGTGAGGAAGAGTCCGTAGCCGACTGTTTGAAGTGGCGCTGAAAAGGCCTTGCATCAGAGGGAGGCCCCGAGGCGTTTCAGGGTCTCTTTGAGGGTGTCGTTGTCAGGACTGGCACGCTGACCTTCTTTCCAGACGCGTGTTGCACCGTCCCTGTCGCCCATGCTCCAGAGCACCTCACCCAGATGTGCAGCAATCTCCACATCGGGCCGTGCCTTGAAGGCTACTTCGAGGTGTTTGCGGGCGTCTGCCTTGTTGCCCAGGCGAAACTCCACCCAGCCAAGGCTGTCCATGATGAAGGGATCGTTGGGGGCGAATTCCAATGCCTTCAGGATGAGCTGTTTGGCCTCGGCCAGCCGCACTCCGCGGTCTGCGAGCGAATAGCCAAGGGCGTTGTAGGCGTGGTGGTACTCTGGCTGGCGCGCGATCACCTGACGCAACAGCTTCTCCATCGTGTCTGGCTGGCCCGCCTTTTCGGCCAGCATGGCTTGGTCGTAGACCAGTTCGGCGTCGTCCGGGGCCAGGGCTACCAGTTCGACTTGTACCTTGTAGGCTTCCTGGTACAGGCGCTGGTCGCGTAACAGCTGCACTTCGGCCATCAGCTTCATGCGTTGGCTGTCTGCTGAATTGCCTGGCAGGTTGCGCAACAAGGCCCGCGCCTGGGCGAGCTTTCCCTGGCGTGCCAGCAATGATGCGCGGCGCGTCTGCGCACCAAAGACTTCCTCTGCGTTGTCGATCCGTGCGAGCCAGGCTTCTGCGCCTACAAAGTCTTTCTTTTTCTCGGCAATCTGCGCGTGCAGTAGGTACGCTTGCGTGAGGCTCTTTCGCCGCAGGTCGGTGTCACCAGATGCAGATGCCAGTTCCATGAACCGTTGCAGCGATGCCTCTGCGGCAGGCAGGCGGTTGTCCTGGTACTGCAAGGTGGCGGCCACCAACCACGCCTCTGCCAGGTCAGGCTTTTCCTTGGTGACCGTCTCCAACTGGCGACTGGCCTCCGGGTAGCGCTGAAGGCCCAGCAATACCCTGGCATACGCCATGCGCAGGTCCGGGATGGGTTGTCTGGACAGCGTTTGCGTCACGATGGGCTCTGCGTCCAGCAGGCCTTCGTCCATCAGCTCCAGCGCCAGCCGGGCCGCGCTTTCGCTGGCATTGTCCAGGCCCTGGGCCCTGCGTGCTGCGTCGAGCGCACCGGCCTTGTCGCCCGCTGCAAGCCTCAATCGACCCAGCGACACCCAGGCCTCGGGTCCGGTGGCAGGGTTGGTGAGTTCATTGACCAGGGCCTGTTCCACCACCTTGGCGGCCAGCGCTTTGTCACTCGCGCGTCCGTACAGTTGTGGCAAAGATGCCAGCGTTGACGCCTTGGTCCTAGGAGAGGCTTGTGCAAGTTCCTGGCGCAGCAAGTCCGGTGTTTCGGCGATGCGGTTCAATGCGATCAGGATCTGCAGCACATACTGATTGGCCTCGCGCGACTGTGGCAGGGCTTCCTTCCAGGCTCGGGCTGCAGCCAGGGCGTATTCGCCTGATCGTGATTGCAGGGCAATGTCTGCGGCCCTTTGGTAGAGCTGCCAGTCAGCGCTTCGGCGCGCAGCCTCCAGCATGAACGCGTAGCCTGCGCCTGGGTCCCCAGTTCGTGCACTGATCTCGCCCAGAAAGATTTCGTAGAACAGCTCTGCGTCCAACGCGGGGTTGGACTCTACCGGTGGGGGCTCGCTCGGGGGGCGGCTTTCACCGGCGGGCTTTTGGGCCCAAGCTGAGTGGGCGGACGCCGCAATCACGGTGACCAAGGCGACGGTACGAAAGCTGTGGGATAACACCATCGGGCCATAATAATCCATGCCTGTTAAGCCGTTGCCCGGTTGTTTGTATGCCTGAGTTGCCTGAAGTGGAAGTGACGCGGCGCAGTTTTGCTACCGCGATCGCTGGAGCCCGGATCGAGGCTGTGATGATGGGCAAGCCCCTGCGGTGGCCTCTGGGTTGCGACCCGCAGTTGCTGGGAGGCCAACAAGTGGTCGGATTGCGCCGGCGGGGCAAGTATCTGTTGCTCGATATGAACCAAGGCGTTCTGCTTCTGCATTTGGGGATGTCGGGAAGCCTGCGTTTTGCTTCAGACATGCCAGAAGCGGGGGTGCATGACCACTTTGACCTTGTCACCGACCGGGGCACGCTGCGCCTGCATGACCCGCGACGATTTGGCGCGGTGGTCTATGCGCCATCAGAGAACTCGCCGGTAGCCGCCAAATTGCTGGGCGGCTTAGGCATGGAGCCCTTGTCTGAGGAGTTTCTACTTCCGACTTTTCAGGCAGGGCTCAAGAAAAGCCGGATGCCTATCAAACAGTTGCTTCTGGCGGGGCGCGTGGTTGTGGGGGTCGGGAATATCTACGCCTCTGAGGTGCTTTTTTTGTCTGGCATCCGTCCTACTACCGTTGCATCACGCATTGGTCCGGCACGAGTACATAAGCTGCATCAGGCCATTCGCTCGGTGCTGGCCCGCGCTGTGGAGATGGGCGGTAGCACGCTGCGCGATTTTTCGAATGCCGAAGGAATGGCTGGCCACTTTCAGACGGCCGCGAACGTGTATGGCCGCGATGGTCAGCCTTGCCATGTATGCGGTACAGCCATCGGGCTGATTCGCCAGGGACAGAGAAGCACTTACTTCTGCCGCCAGTGCCAGCGTCAATAGATGCTGCCGTCCGATGGACGGTTTGTGACAGCTGGCGGACGGTCGATGCTATATTTTGTATATACCTGCCTCGCGGGCCATCCATAGATCTCTGGGAGCAAAGTGGGACCTTCATTCAACGAACAGTTTGACCAGCATGGCGTCTGGCGACGGGAGTTCGCCCAGCAGCTCAAGCGGCTGGCCGATTGGATGGCCACGCACGACCTGATGGATGCAGCAGTGCAAGAGCGCCTGCAGCGGCTGGAAGAGCAGGTACGCAGCGACAAGGTCATGGTGGCGTTTGTGGCGGAGTTTTCGCGTGGAAAATCCGAACTGATCAACGCGATCTTTTTTGCTGACTATGGTCGCCGCATCATGCCTGCCAGTGCGGGCCGCACGACCATGTGTCCCACCGAACTGGGGTATGACGCCAATGTTGCACCCAGCTTGCGGCTATTGCCCATTGAGACTCGGCTTCAGATGCAGAGCCTGGCGGAGTGGCGGGTCAAGACCGACCGTTGGCAGGAAATCCCGCTGGATGTCGGCAACGCCGACCAGATTGCCAAAGCACTGGAAAAAGTGGCCGAGGTTCGCAAGGTCAGTCTGGACAATGCGCGTGCGCTGGGTTTCTGGCATGACGATCTGACAGATGAAAACCCTGTGCCTGACGCGCAGGGCTTGGTAGAGGTGCCCATGTGGCGCCACGCCGTCATCAATATTCCCCATCCGCTCTTGAAGCAGGGTTTGGTGATTCTGGATACGCCTGGCCTGAACGCAGTGGGTGCAGAGCCCGAGCTGACGGTCAACCTCATCCCCCAAGCGCATGCAGTGGTGTTCATCCTGAGTGCCGACACCGGCGTGACGCGATCGGACCTGTCGATCTGGCGCGAGCACCTGGCCATCTCGCCCGAGAGCATGGAAGCGCGTTTGGTGGTGTTGAACAAGATCGACACCCTCTGGGATACGCTCAACACCGCCGAGCAGGTCCAGGCGCAGATGGAGCGGCAGTGCGCGACCTCGGCTGAGATGCTCGGCGTGTCTCTAGACCGTGTGGTGCCTGTGTCTGCGCAAAAAGGCCTGGTGGCCAAGATCACTGCGGACGACGTTCTGCTGGAAACCAGTGGACTGCCAGCGTTGGAAGAGGCCCTTGCCAAAGGTATCATGGGCAGACGGCAGTCCATACTGCGCGCCGCGGTAGCGGCGGGGGTGGCGAGCCTGCGTACAGAAACGTCGCGGGTCATCAATATCCGACGCCGCGACCTCGATGACCAAATGGCCGAGTTGCGCAGTCTGCGGGGTAAGAACGCATCGGTGATCGAATCCATGCGCCATCGCATTGAGCAGGAGCAGCGTGAGTTTGATCTCAGCACTGCCAAGATCCAGGCGGTGCGTGCGGTTCACCTCAAGTTGCTGCGTGACGTTTTTCAGCAGTTGGGCGCCAAGGCGCTCAAAGCAGAGCTGGCCGAGCTGGCCCAGACACTGCAGCAAAAGGGGCTCAAGCTGGGCGTGAAGAAAATATACGTCCAGACCTTTGACAAACTGCGCGGCACCTTGGACAAGGCGCAAGCCTCTGGTACCGAGATTCAGGCCATGCTCAGCGGGACCTTCAGGCAGCTCAATGCAGAGTTCGGTTTTTCTTTGCAGGTGCCCACGCCGCCGCAGCTTGAACACTTTGCGCAAGACCTGCACCAGATCGAGCAGAGTCATTTGCAGTACCTGGGTATGGGCAATGCTCTCAAGTTGGCGCAACCCGAGTTTGCGGAGCGCCTGGTGCGCGCGCTGGCCATGCGTTTGCGCACGGTGTACGAGTCAGCGGCCAATGATCTGGAACTGTGGAGCAAATCAGCCACTGCGCAATTGGACGCACAGCTGCGAGAACGGCGTCGCAGCTTTGCTCGCCGCATGGAGGCCGTAGACCGCATACAACAGGCTGCCAGCGGCTTGGTGGAGCGCATCTCGGAGATCGAGGCTGGCGAGGAGGAACTCGGCCAGTTGGAGAACAAGTTGCATGAGCTGACTTCCAAGTTGGTGGCTCTGCCAGGGGCTGCACCGGCATTGACTGACGCGCATCCGGTTTCCGCATGAGTGCTGAATCCCGGGAGGGTGTGGCCGCGCGGGTAGTCGCTTGGCAAGCTGTACATGGGCGCAACCATCTGCCCTGGCAACAGACCCGCGATCCATACCGGGTTTGGTTGTCGGAGATCATGTTGCAGCAGACTCAGGTCACCACTGTGCTGGACTACTACGCCCGCTTTCTGGGCCGATTTTCTGATGTGAGCGCACTGGCGGCAGCCCCTCAAGATGAGGTCCTGGGCTTGTGGAGTGGTTTGGGCTACTACAGTCGTGCACGCAATCTCCATCGCTGCGCTCAGCAGATCATGACCGACCATGGTGGCGCCTTCCCGCGAAAGGCGTCGCTATTGGCGTCTTTGCCGGGCATTGGGCGTTCAACCGCAGGCGCTATTGCCGCGTTTTGTTTTTCAGAGCGCGTGCCCATTCTGGATGCCAACGTGCGGAGGGTGCTCACGCGCCTGCTGGGCTTTGGCCAAGATCTGGCTTCTGCCAAGAACGAACGCCTTCTATGGGAGCATGCCGATGCGCTGTTGCCAGTGCGCGATCTTGATGTGGCGATGCCCCGTTACACCCAGGGCTTGATGGACTTGGGGGCGTCCCTGTGCACACCCCGCTCTCCAAAATGTTCCGATTGCCCTTTGGTGGGCGATTGCGCAGCTTTCAAGGAGGGGGATCCTGAACGCTATCCCGTCAGAACCCGCAAACTGTCACGCCGGGCTGAATCCTGGCAATTGGTGATCCTGCGCGATGGCAAGGGGCGCATCTGGCTGCAACGCCGCCCACCCACTGGGATCTGGGCGGGAATGCACTGCGTGCCCGTGTTCGCTGACCTTGAGTCGCGGGATGTTTTTGTGAGTGCTTTGGGTAGCAATGGGCAGTATGCGCAGCAAGAGCTGCAGCCATTTGTGCATGTCCTCACGCACCGGGACTTGCATCTTCACCCGTTGTTGATACAGACCGACGGAATGGTGCCTCCTGTGGAGGGCGGAGAGTGGCTGGGGCAAGATCAGTGGTCCTTGGTGGGGTTGCCGGCGCCCATTCGTAAGTTGCTGGACACCACGCAATCTTCGCTATGGTGAACCCAAACGGCGGCGCTCTCTCAGTCGCGGGGGGCTCGTCTCGTTTCGTTGGCGCCAAGCTCCACAACTTGTTCCCCAGAAGTTTGGCTCCAAGAGCTCGCTTGTGAAGGCAATGGTCAGCGCCCATCCAGTTCACGATGCCGCTTCAATGCAGTCCATCGGTCGCTGAACGCTTGTGCCAGTTTCTCCACCAAATAGACAGAGCGGTGTTGTCCACCGGTGCAGCCGATGGCTACAGTGACGTAGCTTCGGTGATTGCGATCCAGCATGTCCAGCCAGTGTGCTAAAAATTTTTCAATGTGGGCCCGCATCAGGTCCACCTCGGGTTGCAGGTCCAGAAAGTCAGCCACCGGCTGGTCCAGTCCTGTGAGGTCCCGGAGCGCGATCTCATAGTGTGGGTTGGGCAGCATGCGGACGTCGAAGACGTAGTCGGCATCCATGGGAATACCGCGTTTGAAAGCAAATGACTGAAAAACCAAGGTTAATTGCCCTTGCGCCGTGGACATCAGGCCTTTGACATAACTTTGCAACTGGGAGGCGCGGATGGTGCTGGTGTCGATCACGTGTGACTGTTCGCGCAGTTCAGCCAGCAGCTCACGCTCCAGCTCAATGATCTGAACTAAGGCCCTGCGTCCTTGCTGGAGGTCGTCGTGCGACAGGGGATGGCGGCGGCGCGTCTCGGAGAAACGCCGCACCAGGGTATCAATCGTGGCATCCAGAAAAAGGGATTTGACGGCCACGCCCTGACTGCGCAAACGGCTCAACTCTTGAGGCACTTGATGCAAGGACGTTGCGCTGCGGACATCCACTGCAATGGCTACGCGGTTGCCATGGTGTTTGTGTTCGAGCGCTACGAAGGCTGGCAGTAGCTCCGGCGGCAGGTTGTCTACGCAGTAGTAGCCAGCATCTTCCAGTGCGTGCAAGGCGACGGATTTTCCAGATCCCGACATGCCCGTGATGACAACAATTTCAAGGGCCATCAGCGTTTCCTAGCGGCGTTAGAGGAGGGAGCGGGTGGGGTGGGCGAAGCGACCAACGACGGTGCCGCAGTACCCAGCATTTCGCGCGCGTGCGCCAGCGTGGTTTCGGTAGCGCGCTCCCCACCCAGCATGCGGGCGATTTCTGCCACACGCTCGTCTTGCTGCACAACCAGCACGGTGCTGGTTGTGCCTTGAGCGCTTTTATTTTTTTCCACCTTGAGGTGGTGATGCGCGCATGCGGCTACTTGGGGCAGGTGAGTTACTGCCAGCACCTGGCGGTCGCGTCCCAGCTGCTGCATCAAACGTCCCACTGTTTCGGCGACTGCGCCACCCACGCCGGAGTCCACCTCGTCAAAAATGAGTGTGGGGGCTGAGCCCAATTCACTGGTTGTGACTGCGATAGCCAGCGAAATGCGGGACAACTCCCCGCCGGAGGCGACTTTGCCGACCGCCTTGGGGGTCATGCCGGGGTGTCCTGCTACCAAAAACACGACATCATCGATCCCGTCTGGAGAGGGCTCCGACGCCTTCGTCACTGACACCTCGAATTTACCGCCCTCCATCCCGAGACCTTGCATGGCCTGAGAGATGGACACGGAGAGCTTTGGTGCTGCTTTGGCGCGAGCCAGAGACAGTGCGCGCGCCGCCGCATGGTACGCCTTAGCGCTGGCGAATTCGTTGGCTTGCAGCTTTTCCAGATCGGTGGCGGCATCAAGCTGGCGCATGGATGCTTTCCAGTCCTTGAGCAGAGCGGGCAGTTCCGCTGGAGGGCGTTTGTACCTGCGAGCCAGTCCCATCCACAAGGACATGCGTTCGTCCAGTTCTGCCAAACGTTGGGGGTCAATGTCCGCATGGCGTAAATAGGTGTGCAGAGAATGCACCACGTCTGTCGTCTGCGCCAGACTCGACGCCAGGATATCGGCCAGATTGGCGAACTCTGGCTCAATGTGTTCTTGCGCCTGAAGCAGCGAATGTGCGTGGGTCAGTGCGGAAACGGCTCCCGCGTCGTCTTCTTGCAAAGCTTGAAGCGCTCCATGGGCCCCATCCAGCAACGCCTGCGCGTGCGATAGGCGCTTGTGTTGCGCGTCAAGATCCTCCCACTCCAGGTCACTTGGCGCGAGTTTGTCCACTTCGCTGATTTGCCACTGCAGGCGCTCGCGCTCTTGCTGAAGCGTTGCCTGTGCTGCGCGTGCCTGCCGCAATGCCTTGAGGTCAGCGCGCCATTGCGTCCAACGCGATGCTGTATCGCGGGTATTCACACCGGCAAAAGCGTCCAGCAAGCCGCGCACCGACTCTGGGCGGGTCAGGCTTTGCCATGCGTGCTGACCATGGATGTCGAGAAGCATCTCGCCCAAGGCACGTAACTGCGAAGCTGTCGCTGGTGTCCCATTGATCCAACCGCGGCTCTTGCCCTGTGTGTCGACGGTACGGCGCAGTAGCAGCCAGTCATCGGTTTCAAACCCGGCTTCTTCCAGCCATGGGCGGGCATGGGCAGGGCAGTCGAATTCCGCGCAAATGTCGGTTTTGCTGCATCCTTCCCGTACTACCCCGGCATCCGCGCGTGCTCCCAGTGCCAGTTGCAATGCGTCAATCAAGATGGACTTGCCCGCCCCAGTTTCACCAGTCAACACGGTAAAGCCGCTGCGCAAGTCAAGTTCCAGCGTTTGAACGATCACAAAATCCCGCAGGGTTATCCGCCGCAGTGCCATGGTCATGAGCCCCCTTCGTTCCAGCGCAGCTTCTTGCGCAAAGTCGCGAAGTAGTTCCAGCCTTGAGGGTGTAGAAATCGCACGCGGTGCTCAGAGCGTTTGACGAGGATGCGGTCGCCATGCAGCAAGGACGCAAGGGACTGCATGTCAAAGTTCGCGCTGACATCGCGCCCGCTCACTACTTCGACAGCCACCTCAGTCGCATCGGAGAGCACGATAGGGCGGTTGGACAGCGTATGTGGCGCTATAGGAACCAGCACCCAGCCCGGGATGGATGGGTGAAGCATGGGCCCGCCCGCAGACAACGAATATGCGGTCGATCCGGTGGGGGAGGCAATGATGAGGCCGTCGGCCCTTTGATTGGCCACAAACTGCCCACCAACTTCGACACGCAATTCCACCATGCCCGATGTCGCGCCACGGTTGACCACCACATCGTTCATGGCCAAGGCTTCGAACACCACACGTTCATCGCGAACGACTGTTGCGTGCATCAAAGGCCGCTGGTCTTCTTCGTAGGCACCTCGCAGCATCGGTGGCAATGTGGTCTGATAGGTGTCGAAGGGAATGTCAGTAATGAATCCGAGCCGGCCCTGATTGATGCCGATCAGCGGCGTTCCAAAACGCGCCAAGCGCCGGCCAATGCCGAGCATCGTTCCATCCCCCCCCACCACCAGTCCCAAATCGCACCGTGCACCGATCTGGTCTACATTCAAGGAAGGGTAGTGTGTCAATCCGGTATTGCTGGCGGTCTCCGCTTCCAGCACCACCTCACATCCCTGGCGCTCCAAGAAATGCGCAATATCCTCCAAAGCCCGGCGAGAGCCATCACCGGGGGCGCCTGCAGCTGAAGTCTGGTACTTGCCTATAAGTGCGACATGGCGGAAATTGGACGTCATCGCGAAATTACATCATTAAAATCATTCCATGCTCGATGACCGTGCCAAGTTGTTGCTCAAAGCCCTGGTCGAGCGTTACATCGCTGATGGGCAGCCCGTAGGGTCGCGTACCCTTTCCCGCGCGTCCGGGTTGGATTTGTCGCCTGCCACGATACGAAACGTGATGGCGGACCTGGAAGAGTTGGGGCTGATTGCGAGTCCACATACCTCCGCTGGCCGTATTCCCACAGCGCGTGGATACCGTTTGTTTGTGGACACGATGCTCACGGTGCAGCGGGAGTCTGTCATGCCGCCCCAGCTGGCACCTGAACAGCCACAAAAAGTCATCGCCAACGCCGCACAGCTGTTGTCCAACCTCTCCCAGTTCGTTGGAGTGGTGATGGCGCCTCGGCGTACCTCGGTATTTCGCCACATAGAGTTTCTTCGACTCTCCGAAAAGCGCTTCCTCGTGATCATCGTGTCGCCGGAAGGTGACGTACAGAATCGCGTGATCTTCACCGAGGTGGATCACTCCCAGTCGCAACTGGTAGAGGCCTCCAACTTCCTGAATGCCCACTACGCCGGACTCGCAATGGAGCAGGTGCGAGAACGTTTGAAGTCCGAGGTCGATGTATTGCGCGGAGAGATTGCATCGCTTATGCAGGCGGCAGTCAACGTAGGCTCAGAGGCACTGTCCGAGGCGCAGGATGAGGTGGTGATTTCTGGAGAGCGCAACCTGCTGTCCGTCAGTGATTTCTCCAGCGACATGGGCAACCTGCGCAGGGCATTTGACTTGTTTGAGCAGAAGACACAAATCCTTCGCCTTCTGGACATCTCCAGCCAAGCGGAAGGGGTGCGCATCTACATCGGTGGCGAGAGCCAGGTTGTGCCTTTTGAAGAGCTTTCGATCGTCAGCTCCCCCTATGAGGTTGATGGCAAGGTGGTGGGGACTTTGGGCGTGATTGGTCCTACGCGCATGCCATACGACCGCATGATCCAGATTGTGGACATCACCTCCAAGCTGGTGTCCAACGCGCTCAGCCACCGCAAGTAAGCCCCTACAATACGGCGCTTGCCCCGTTGTATAGCGCTGGAGCATGGCTGGGGGCGTTAGCTCAGTTGGTTAGAGCAGAGGACTCATAATCCTTTGGTCGTTGGTTCAAGTCCAACACGCCCTACCACCCTCGCTCGCAGGGTGAATCCATCAACAATCGATGTGTTTTGTGATCCAAATCGCTCAGTTTGTTTTTGGAGCCTTCATCGTGCATTACAATCTTGGCTTGCGTTGAATTGACTGCCTGTTTGCGTAGCCTGATTCAGGAAGGCAATCAGAAAAAAAGCAAGTTTCAAGGGTCGCCAAGAAATCATGCTATAATTCGAAGCTTAGCGGCTGTAGCTCAGCTGGATAGAGTACTTGGCTACGAACCAAGGGGTCGTGGGTTCGATTCCTGCCAGCCGCACCAATGTTTAAAGCCTGCAATCGTGAGATTGCAGGCTTTTTCATTTGTCCAGGCGCTTTGCGCTGATTGGAGAGTTCTGGCAATGAGCAAGGCTTTTACCAAGGAAACCGATAACGCCGATGATGACGAAGGATTGGCACTGCCTCCTTTGCCGCCGGGTGGCAAAAACTACATCACCCCTTCAGGCTATGCACGGCTGAGGGCAGAGCTTCTAGACCTCATCGATAGCGAGCGGCCGAAGATCGTGGATGTGGTGCACTGGGCGGCCAGCAACGGAGACCGGTCTGAAAACGGCGACTACCTCTATGGCAAGAAGCGCCTGCGCGAAATTGATCGGCGCATTCGTTTTTTGACCAAGCGGCTTGAGATCGCCGAGGTGGTGGACCCTAGTTTGCATGCGGGCAGTGAACAGGTCTTCTTTGGAGCCACCGTCACCTACTCCGACGACGAGGATGGTGAGCGCACGATCACCATCATGGGCATCGACGAGGCCGACAGCCGTATGGGTCAGGTCAGCTGGATTTCACCTGTGGCCCGGGCACTGCTGAAGGCGCGCGTTGGGGACGAGGTGCAGTTACCCACGCCGGGCGGAGTGCGCCATTTGGAGGTGGTGGAGGTGCAGTACCCGCCTCGTAGTGTGGCTACGTAGCCCGTTCGCACACAGACGCCGAACTGCGCGTCTGTTGTATCGACCTCAGGGCTTGGTGCCGTGCTGAGGTGTCAGGGCTGTGGAGTAATCCTGGCTGCACGCAGCACAGCCTGTGTGCGGCGCAGGTTGCGCAATGCCAGCTCGAGATGTGCCTGATCGCGAACCGCGACGATGAATCGCAGATCCGTGGTGTCCAAGGCCGCCTCATCGTCCATGTCCACGTGGGTGATGTCGGCCTCTGAATTGGCAAGCTCCGCTGCCACGCGTGCCAGCACCCCCTTGCCGTTGTTCACGGTAACGACCACGCCCGTTTCGAACATTCGGGTGGGCTCGTCCGACCAGTCTACGGCAATGAAGCGTTCGCTGTCTTTATGCTGCAGACGTTTGGCGACACTGCAATGTGCGTTGTGCACGACCAGTCCCTCACCGCGGCCCAGATAACCGACGATGCTGTCGCCCGGCACGGGACGGCAGCAGGTGGCATATTGCACAGAGGCATTCTCGCTGCCATCCAGCGTGACGGCCCCTTGCGACAGGGTTTCGTGAGATGTGTAGCGCTCACGAGTCATGAGCAGAGCATCCGGACGGTGGCCATGCTCCGACATCAGCACCATCAACCGTTTGGCGACGATGCTGGCAATGCGTTTGCCCAGGCCCAGATCGGTCATCAGCTCGCTGCGCGTGCGATTGCCGGTGAAGCGCAGCAGCTTGTCCCACAGCGGTTGGGTCTCAGCGCTGACGGGGGGCAGTTGTTCGAGGCCTTCCGCTCGGATGGCTTGGGTCAACAGTTTTTCACCCAGCCCTTCGGACTCGGTTTGGGCCAAGGTTTTGAGGTAATGGCGGATCTTGGACCGTGCCCGGCCCGTGCGCACAAAACCAAGCCACGCTGGGTTGGGTGTGGAGACGGGGGCGGTGATGATCTCCACCACATCCCCGTTCTTGAGTTCGGTGCGCAGCGGAACCTGCTCGTTATTGATCTTGGCGGCGGTCGTACGGTCACCCACATTGCTGTGAATGGCATAGGCAAAGTCCACCACCGTGGCGCCGCGCGGCAACGCCATGATCTGGCTTTTGGGTGTGAAGACGTAGACCGCATCGGGAAACAGGTCCACCTTGACGTGATCCCAGAACTCCGCCGCATCCCGCGTTTCGTTCTGTATGTCCAGCAAGGACTGCAGCCACTTGGTGCCAAGGCGCTCGGCTGCCGTACCTTCCCCGTCCTGGGCTTTGTACAGCCAGTGTGCTGCCACGCCGGCTTCGGCAATCACGTGCATCTCATCGGTGCGCATCTGGAACTCGATGTTCACGCCCGAGGGCCCCACCAGGGTGGTGTGCAGAGACTGATAGCCGTTGAGTTTGGCAATGGCAATATGGTCCTTGAACTTTCCAGGTACCGGCTTGTACATCTGGTGCAGTACACCCAAGGCGGTGTAGCAATCGGTCACAGTCGGTACGATGACTCGAAAGCCATAGATGTCCGTCACCTGGGCAAAGCTCAGGTGCTTGAGGTCCATCTTTTGATAGATGGCGTACAGCGTTTTCTCGCGGCCTGCCAGGCGCACCTTCATGCCGATCTTGGAGAAGGCGGCATCCACTTCGGCCTGCACCTTCTGAACCAGATCGCGCCGGCGGTTGCGGGATTTGTTGACGGCCTTGGCCAAGGTCGCATAGCGCCAGGGGTGCAGGTGTCGGAAGGCCAGATCCTGCAGCTCACGATAGGTCTGATTCAGGCCCAGGCGGTGTGCAATGGGCGCGTAAATTTCCAGCGTCTCGGACGAGATGCGGCCCCATTTGCTGCGCGGCATGTCCGACAGCGTGCGCATGTTGTGCGTTCGGTCGGCCAGCTTGATGAGGATGACGCGTACATCACGCGCCATGGCCAGCAGCATTTTGCGAAACGACTCGGCCTGATTTTCTTCGCGAGTGTTGAACTGCAGTTTGTCCAGTTTGGTAAGGCCATCCACCAGTTCGGCCACCGGGGCGCCAAACCGGTCGATCAGGTCGGCCTTGGTCACGCCGCAGTCTTCCATGGCGTCGTGCAGCAGCGCGGCCATCAGCGCCTGGGCATCGAGCTTCCACGCCGCGCACTGCGCAGCCACTGCAATAGGATGGGTGATGTAGGGCTCACCGCTGTTGCGCAGCTGCCCCAGGTGGGCTTCGTCGGCAAAACGGTACGCCTGGCGCACCTGCTCGATGCTGACGGCGTCCAGGTAGTCCAGGCTATCGGTCAGTGCGGCGAAGCTGGCCGCAGCCGCATTGGCGGCCGCAGCGGCTGCCGAGAGATTGCCTGCCGGAGATGGGTCACCCGGGCGGGGCTGCGTTGCAGAAGGTGAATTGAGCACCGCGTTCATGCCTTAAATGTAGCGCGGGACTGCGCCAGAGGGCTTTCGGGCAAAAAAAAGCACCGCTGGCGCGGTGCTTTTGGGTGGGCATTGCCCAGCAGAACGTTCAACCGGGAACCTTCTTGAGCATCTCCAGACCCACTTTGCCTTCGGCGATTTCACGCAGGGCAGTCACGGCGGGCTTATTGCGGCTTTCGATGCGTGGAGCATGGCCCTGGCTGAGCATGCGGGCACGGTACGTGGCGGCCAGTACGAGCTGGAAGCGGTTGGGGATCTTTTCCAGACAGTCTTCTACGGTGATGCGTGCCATCGTTTACTCCGGGGATTCAGGTGATATTGAGCGACTGAAAGGTGTCAGCACGGGCGCGGCGCTGAGCGGCGTACTTGAGTCGCTGGGCGTGAACTACGGCTTTCAGGTCGAAAAGCGCGCGCTCAAACAACTCATTGATTATAACGAAGTCGAATTTGCTGACCTGGGCCATCTCGATGGCGGCATTTTTGAGGCGTACTTCGATGACATCCGCAGAGTCTTCGCCCCGCCGCTCCAGCCGCGATCGCAGTTCTTCCCAGCTGGGCGGGAGGATGAAAACCAGCACCGCATTGGCAAATGCCTGCTTGATCTGCAGTGCGCCCTGAAAATCGATTTCCAGAATCACATCTGAGCCCTGGGCAATGCGCTCTTCGATGGCTTTTTTGGAGGTGCCATAGCGGTTGCCGTGCACATGGGCCCATTCGACAAACGCGTTGCCTTGCACCATGGCGTCGAACTCGGACTCCGACGCGAAGAAGTATTCGCGGCCATGCTTTTCCTGGCCGCGGGGCGCACGGGTGGTGTGCGAGATGGAGGGGTGGACATGCGAGTCCAGCTCCAGCAAGGCCTTTACCAAGCTGGACTTGCCGGCACCACTGGGTGCTGCCACGACGATGAGATTTCCTGGATAGTCCATGGTTGATGTGCGCCAGGCGCTATCAAAAAATGAGTGTTATTCGATATTTTGCACTTGCTCGCGCATCTGCTCGATCAGCACCTTCATGTCCACGCTGATGCGGGTGAGGTCGAGCGCGGCAGATTTGGAGCCCAGCGTGTTGGCTTCGCGGTGGAGTTCCTGGATCAGGAAGTCCAGGCGTTTGCCCACTTCGCCGCCTTTTTTCAGCAGGCGCTCGATTTCATCCAGGTGCGAATCCAGCCGCGTGATCTCTTCTGCCACGTCGATGCGGATGGCAAACGCCGTGGCCTCGGTCAATGCGCGGTCACGGGCAGCCTCGGGGAGGGTAGAGCCGTCGGTGAGGGCCATTGCCTCTTTCCAGCGCTCCACGAAGCGCAGGCGTTGCTGCTCCACCAGCAGCGGAACCATGGGGACGGCCTGTTCGGCCAAGGCCCGCAGCTGCTTGACGCGATCCAGCAGCATGGTCGCGAGGCGCTTGCCCTCACGTTCGCGGGCGGCCAGCAAGGCGGTCAGGGCTTCTTCGGCGAGGGCCGGAACGGCTTCGCTCCAGTCCTCGGTGCCCGAATGTGCATTGGCACACAGGCGCAGGGCGTCGGCCACGGTGAGGGGGGCGGCGCTGGGCAGCCAGGCCTTGACGGAGTCCTGCAAAGAGTTAAGCCGCTGCAGCAGTCGCGCTGGCGGGTCTTGCAGGCTGTTGCTGTCGTCGGTGTCGAGGGCGGCTCGCACTTCGACCTTGCCGCGTTTCAGGCGCGCTGTGAGCAGGCTGCGCAGCGTGGGCTCCATGGCGCGCAGCTCGTCAGGCAGGCGAAACGACAGGTCCAGAAAGCGGCTGTTGACGGATCGGATTTCCAGTCCCAGCCGGCGCGTCTGGGGGGCGCGGGCGTCGGTTTCAGCGCCAGTGGCAGATGCGCCATGCTGTGCGCTGGCGTATCCGGTCATGCTGTAAACTGGCATTGGACTTTTTGATGGTTGCTTGCGATCCGGCGATTATCCGGGTTCCGCCTTACCCCCGAATCATCTTCGCAAAATATGTCAAAAATCAAACCGGCCCCCTTGCCGCCCGATACCGCAATTGGCGGTTACCGTGTGGTGCGCCGGTTGTCCTCCGGTGGTTTTGGTGTGGTCTATCTGGCCCTCGACGCCGAAGGCCAGCAGGTGGCCATCAAGGAGTACCTTCCTTCGTCCCTGGCGACCCGCGCTCCTGGTGAGTTGCTTCCGAAGGTGCCGCCCGAAAAGCTCTCGCTGTACCGCCTAGGGCTCAAGAGCTTCTTTGAAGAGGGCCGCTCGCTGGCCCAGATCTCGCACGCCTCCGTGGTGAGCGTGCTCAATTTCTTCCGCGAGAACGAAACCGTTTACATGGTGATGAACTACCTGGAGGGCGCGACCCTGCAGGACTTCATCATCACCGCCCGCGACCTCAAGACACAGAAGGTGTTCCGCGAGTCCACCATCCGCTCGTTGTTCGACGAAGTGCTGCGCGGCCTGCGCATCGTGCACCAGCACAAGATGCTGCACCTGGACATCAAGCCCGCCAACATCTTCATCACCGACGACAACAAGGCCGTGATGATCGACTTCGGCGCGGCGCGCGAGGTGCTGAGCAAGGAAGGCAACTTCATCCGCCCCATGTACACCCCCGGCTTTGCTGCGCCCGAGATGTACCGGCGCGATTCGCAGATGGGGCCGTGGACCGACATTTATGCCATCGGCGCCTGCATTTACGCCTGCATGCAGGGCTTTCCGCCGAACGAGGCGCCGCAGCGCGTGGACAAGGACCGCCTGTCGCTCGCCCTGACCAAGTTGCGTGGCGTGTATTCCGACAACCTGATCGAGGTGGTGGAGTGGTGCATGGCGCTTGACCCGCTGTCCCGCCCCCAGTCGGTGTTTGCCTTGCAGAAAGAGCTCAGCCGCGAGGGTGAGCGCCGCTACACCAAGCTCACGGTGGCCGAGAAGATGCGGCTGCAATTGGACACTCTGGTGTCTGACACCAAGAAAAATGTGCAGAAGGTGGGTGAAGCCACCGGTATCGGAGCCAAGCCCAAATGAGCCAGACGCACGCAATGCGGGTTCGGGCGAGGTACATGTCCACGGATGGCGCCCGGGTGCATCCTTGTTTGCGTGAGTCCTTATGAAGTTCTCGGTATTCCAGATCAGCCGCCGTGGCGGCCGCGAGAAGAACGAAGACCGCATGGGCTATTGCTACACGCGTGAATCGGGCCTGTTTGTATTGGCCGACGGCATGGGTGGCCACCCTGAAGGTGAAGTGGCCGCGCAGATCGCGCTGCAAACCATCTCGGCGCTGTTCCAGCGCCAGGCCAAACCCCAGCTCAAGGATGTGCAGGAGTTCCTGTCCGGCGCGTTGCTCGCGGCACACCACCAGATCCTGCGCTACGCCACAGAGAAAGGCATGCTCGACACACCGCGCACCACCTTGGTCGCGGCGGTGTTGCAGGCCGGTACCGCCACCTGGATCCATTGCGGAGACTCGCGCCTGTACATGGTGCGCGATGGCGATCTGCTGACCCGTACGCGGGACCACTCGTACATGGAGCTGCGCAACACGCCGCCCCCTGGTCTGGACAAGATCAACCGCAACGTGCTGTTCACCTGCCTGGGTTCGCCCACCAAGCCCATTTACGACATCACCGGCCCTGTGTACCTGGAGCAGGGCGACCGCATTCTGTTGTGCTCAGACGGCCTGTGGGGCACGCTCAGCGACGAAGACATCGCCAAGCAGCTGGGCCGCAATACCGTGTCGCACGCTGTGCCCGAGCTGGTGGAAGATGCGCTTCGCAAAGCCGGGGACAGCAGTGACAACGTGACCGTGGTGGCTCTGGAGTGGGAGACGCCCGATGCGTTCGAGTCCACCCAAGGGGTGTCCACGGACAGCATCAGCGACGACGTGTTTGCGTCCACCATCCAGGCGGGCCCCCTCGATGGGCTGGTGGATGACCTGGACGACGCGGCCATCGAGCGGTCGATCGCTGAAATCAACGAAGCCATCCGTCGCTCTGCTGCCCGCAAGGCCTGAACTGCTATCGGCGCTGTGGGTTGCATCCAGCATCCCTCCATGCGAATGCATGGAATCAGGTTTTTTCGCCTTTCATCGCCCCCTCATGAAGCAGGTGGGCGACTCGCTCGATACAGAGAATCACATGACCACCTTCATCCGCACCGGCAACCGCGCCGCCAACCAACTGCGCCCTGTGCGCATCACGCGCCACTACACCATGCACGCCGAAGGCTCGGTGCTGATTGAGTTTGGCAACACCAAGGTGCTCTGCACCGCCTCGGTGGAAGAGCGTGTGCCCCCGCACAAGCGCGGTAGCGGCGAGGGCTGGGTCACGGCGGAGTACGGCATGCTGCCGCGCGCCACCCACACCCGCAGCGACCGCGAGGCCGCACGGGGCAAGCAGACCGGCCGCACGCAGGAGATCCAGCGCCTCATCGGCCGCAGCCTGCGTGCCGTGTTTGACCTTCAACTGCTGGGCGAGCGCACCATCCAGCTCGACTGCGACGTGATCCAGGCCGATGGCGGCACGCGCACCGCCGCCATCACGGGCGCCTGGGTCGCGGCCCAGGATGCGGTCAACCAGCTGCTGGCCAGCGGCAAGATCGCCCAGTCGCCGCTGCTGCAGCCCGTGGCGGCGATCTCGGTGGGCATCGTGCAGGGCACGCCGCTGCTGGACCTGGAATATGTGGAGGACGTGGATTGCGACACCGACATGAACGTCGTGATGACGGGCGCGGGCCACTATGTGGAGGTGCAGGGCACAGCCGAAGGCGTGGCCTTTACCCGCGCCGAGATGGACCAACTGCTGGGGCTGGCCGAACAGGGCATCGCCCAGCTGGTGCAGCTGCAGCAGCAAGCCCTGCAAAATACTCCTTAATTGATAGCTGCTTGCGCATATTTCACTAGCGCTTGCGGCCATTTTGACCATGAAAATTGTTCTGGCATCCAATAACCGCGGCAAACTGGCCGAGTTGCAGGCCATGTTTGCGCCCCTGGGCGTGGAGCTGGTGCGGCAGGCCGACCTGGGTGTGGGTGAGGCCGAGGAGCCTTTCCGCACCTTTGTCGAAAACGCCCTGGCCAAGGCACGGTTTGCATCCGAGCACACGGGCCTGCCCGCATTGGCCGACGATGCTGGCATGTGTGTGGACGCTTTTGGCGGCCTGCCGGGCGTGGACACCGCGTATTACTGCACCCAGTTCGGCTACGAGAAAAGCGACGACAACAACGTGCGCGCCCTGCTGGAGCAACTGCAAGGCGTGACCAACCGCCGCGCCGCCATGGTCAGCACCCTGGTCGCCGTGCGCAGCCCGCAAGACCCGGAGCCGCTGATTGCCGTGGGCCGCGTGGTGGGCGAGATCACCACCGAACCCCGGGGCAGCAACGGCTTTGGCTTCGACCCCGTGATGTTCATCCCCGAGTTCGGCAAGACCTTTGCCGAGCTGCCTGTGGAGGTGAAAAATGCCCACAGCCACCGGGGCCGATCGGCCGCACAGATGCTGGCGCTGATGCGCGAACGCTGGTTGTAGAAGGGCGCTGACCGTGGTTCATATTCCGATCACGCCACAGGCCGAGGCCGAACCTGCAGTGGTGCGCGACATCCAGCACTACATGCGCCCGGGCCTGTTGCAGCTGCCCAGCCTGCCGCCCCTGTCGCTGTACGTGCACCTGCCCTGGTGCCTCAAGAAATGTCCGTACTGCGACTTCAACTCGCACGAATTTCGCGCGGATGCCTCCGGCGGCGAGGTGCCCGAGCAGCGCTACATCGATGCTCTGATGGCCGACCTGGAGGCCGCGCTGCCCCTGGTCTGGGGGCGGTCCGTGCACAGCATCTTCATCGGCGGCGGCACGCCCAGCCTGTTTTCGCCGGCAGCCATCGACCGGCTGATCGGCGACATTCGCGCCCGCCTGCGGCTGGAGCCAGATTGCGAGATCACGATGGAGGCCAACCCCGGTACGTTCGAGAAAGACCGTTTTCGCGCCTTCCGCGCGGCGGGCGTCACGCGCCTGTCGGTGGGGGTGCAGAGCTTTAACGACCAGCACCTGAAGGCCCTGGGCCGCGTGCACGACCGTTCCCAGGCGATGGCGGCGGTGGAGGAGGCCGCTGCGTCCTTCGACACCTTCAACCTCGACATCATGTACGCCCTGCCGGGCCAGACGCTGCCAGAGCTGGAGCAGGACCTGCGAACGGCGCTGGCCTTCAAGCCGCCGCACATCTCCATCTACCACCTCACTATCGAGCCCAACACTTACTTCGCCAAGTTCCCCCCGGCCATCCCCGAGGACGACCAGGCCTACGCCATGCTTGACCGCATCACGGAGATGACGGGGCAGGCGGGCATGGCGCGGTACGAGATTTCTGCGTATGCGCAGCCGGGCCACCAGTGTTTTCACAACACCAACTACTGGCAGTTTGGCGACTACCTGGGCATCGGCGCGGGCGCGCACAGCAAGCTGAGCTTTGCGCACCGCGTGGTGCGGCAGGTGCGCTTTCGGGACCCCGCGCGCTACATGGACAACGCCCTGGCAGGCCATGCCGTGGCGCAGGACGACGAGGTGCGCCGCGCCGATCTGCCGTTTGAGTACATGCTCAACGCCCTGCGCCTGCGCGAAGGCTTTGCGCTGCAGGACTTCATGGCCCGCACAGGCCTGCCGTTGACCGCCATCGCCAAGGGCCTGGAGGCCGCCGAGCGCAAGGGCCTGATCGAGCGCGACATGGCGCGCGTGTGGCCTACCGAGCGGGGTTTTGACTTTCTGAGCGATCTGCAGGAGCTGTTTCTGGCGGACTGACCGCGCGGGTTTCAGTCACCCCTCATCGGCAGCGCAACATCATCTCAACCGCACTTTGCGGCGAGGATGCGGCCGGTGCCGTCCACCTCCAGGTTCAGCCGCTGGGTGTCGTATTCCTTGGTGATGATCTGCCCGGGGTGCAGGATGCGCGCCGTCTGCGCGCCCGAGCGCTGACGGGCAGATTCAACAACCGATGCGGTGCTGTTTTGCCCCACGACAAACTGCGCGGGCTGGGCGTTGCACACGCTGGCGGGGGGGGATCCAGACCCTGCGGCGGCCGAGCCCGCCGATAGCGCGGGTGTCTGCCCATAACCCGCGCAACCGGTGACGGCCGCTCCCAGGGCCAGGCAGCAGGCGACGGCAAAAGGGGGGCGGGTCTTCATCATGGCAGCGGGCTCCTGAGTTCAAAACGCCCACCATAGCGGAATGCAGGTGCCATGGGGTTTCCGTAGCAATATGGGCCGGTTTCCAGCCGTAACGGGCTGTTGCCTGCATCCGTCTCCGCTGGAGCGGGTTCTTGACTTGTATCAAGCTGTGTTGTGAGATGGCAACATGCTCGCCAACTGATCGTGGGGCCACCACTCCTCGACGGGCTGCCGTAAGCCCGGTTCCGCACAATGGAGCGTCCCCCGTTGTGCGTTGTGCGTTGTGCGTTGTGTGTTGGCAGCGGCGGGCCCTTGCCATCTGGGGCTGCGTGATGCGCGGGCCTGTGTCGACGTCACCGTACCGAACCTTCTGACCATGCCTGACGATTCCCGCCTTCGCCTCATCCGTGCCCTGGGCGACACCCTGGATGGTCTGGATGTTGCGCTGTGTGCGTTTGACGACAGCGACCGCACGCTGGCCTGGAACAGTACCTTCTTCAAGTTCTTTCCAGAGCACGCGGGACATGTGTACGTAGGCGAGCCTTACGAGGCCAACCTGCGCCGCTTCTACACCCAGCGGCTGGATGCCCAGGAGCTGCCCAACATCGAACGCTACATCACGGCCGGTGTTGAGCGGCACCGCGCACAGAACCGGCCTTACAGCTTTGAGCACAGGGGGCTGCGCGTCCATGTGTCGTCGTTGCCCATCGATGGCGGGGGGCGGGTGCGTGTGTGGCGTGCCGAGGCGCTACCGGCTCAGAGCGCATCCATTGACATGGCCGCGCAATCCAGCGCCGACATCCACGAACCCGGCTACCTGCGCAGTCCGGTGATCGAAAGCACCGAACTGTTTGACCGCATTCCCGATGGGCTGATGATCTGCGCTGAAGATCAGCGCATCCAGTGGGTCAATCAGCCCTTCATGCAGATGTACCACCTGCCAGACCGCGCTACCGCAATGGGTCTGGCGTTTGACGAGGTGTACCGCCACGCATGGTCCGTCGGGGGTGAGGGCGACATGGCACCGTTTTACGACGGTCTTTCGACCTTGCAGGAGCACATGCGTTTTGCGGGGGCGCCGTTTGAAGTGCCCTTGCCGCGCAGCCGCTGGAGCCGCGTCATCGCCAAGCAGGGCAGCGACGGCACGGTGTTCTACGCCCATGTGGACATCACCGAGCTCAAGCGCCAGCAGCGCTTGCTGGCGCAGGCCGAACGCAGCGCCCGCGACAGCGAGGCGCAATTGCGGGAGAAATCCATCCTGCTCGAAGCCACGCTGGAGCACATGGACCAGGGCGTGGCCAAGATCAGCGCCACGGGGGTGGTCGAGCTGTGCAACCGCCGGGCCATGGAACTGCTGGACCTGCCGGCCGAGCTGATGGCATCCAAGCCCACGCTGGTGAATGTGCTTGCCTACCTGCGGGCTCGTGGCGAATTCCAGGGCGCATCGCAGGAAGTGCAGGACCTGCTGCGACACAGCAATGGCGGGGTCGATCAGCCCCAGGTGTATGACCGTCCCCGGCCCGATGGCCGCATCCTGGAGGTCCAGACCGTGCCCATCAAAGGCGGCGGCGCGCTGCGCACCTTCACCGATGTCACCCAGCGCAAGCAGGCCGAGCAGCAGATCCGCCATGTGGCAGAGCACGACGGCCTGACGGGCTTGCTCAACCGCACCGCCTTTTTGCAAGCGTTACAGTCCGCCACCGATGTGCACCGCCTGGGCCGTGGCTTTGCCGTGTTGTATGTAGACCTGGACGGTTTCAAACCCATCAACGACCGCTACGGCCACGCGGTGGGCGACCAGTTGCTGGTATGGGTGGCGCGGCAACTGACGCAGGCTGCGCGCGAGGACGATGTGGTGGCGCGCCTGGGCGGCGATGAGTTCGCGTTGCTGCAGCGGGGCGTATCGGACGGTGACAGTGCGTACCGCCTGGCCGACCGCCTGGTTCAAGCCCTGGGCCGGCCCACCGAGATCGAAGCGCATGCGCTGCAAATCGGCGCGTCCATCGGTATTGTCCTGTCGCCCGGTGAC
Organism: Acidovorax sp. 22279; assembly: GCF_052045435.1. Taxonomy (NCBI): domain Bacteria; kingdom Pseudomonadati; phylum Pseudomonadota; class Betaproteobacteria; order Burkholderiales; family Comamonadaceae; genus Acidovorax; species Acidovorax sp. 22279. The sequence continues at coordinate 7,564 of NZ_JBQEOV010000012.1, read as the reverse complement.
GGCACCGAGGCCGAAGAACTCCTGCGCAAGGCCGATTCCGCGATGTACCTGGCCAAGGCCACGGGGCGGGGCTGTGCAAGGATTTACGGAACCTGAACGTTGGGCTGCCCGGGCGCTTAACCCACGATCCCTTTCTGCTGCTGATCGACGGAGCTTGGAGGAATCGGTCCTGTCCTACATGCCCACATTGGTCACCGTCCTAACATTGGTCTGTCGATCCCCTCGACATCCCTCCCGCTTGCATCGCGCAAGTGTTAAGCCCGCAGCCTGCGGGCTTTTTTTTGCCCGCCCTAAGGCATCAACACGGGGGTGAAAAAGCGACTGCGCCGTAGGCCTTTTGCCGAGCCGCGAAGCCCCAGTGTCCATCTGTCGGCACCATTGCGGTACGGGCGATGCCGTCATCACCCAGCCATCCCAGCGCGCTACATCACAAGAATGATTCTGTACAAACCCGGCACGCAATTTCTCTACAAAGGCAGAACGGTGAGCGTGGACTACGTCATCATCAAACGCACCGGCCTGTGGATTCGGTTGGCGCACAGCGAAGAGGTGTGCCGCCCTGAAGATTTGACCCCCATCGCACCGCAGGGAGCGGGACTGGCGAGGTGAAAGAAAGGCCACACGCAGGGCACAGGCCCGGCGTAGCACCCCACCGGGAGGTCTACTTGAGCTGCTGGGACAACCACAACAGCCCCCAAACGATCGCCACCAGCTGAACCAGGTTGACGAAGAGCGCCGCCGAATGCACGCGGCGAAAGTGGTGAATCGCTCCGTCGCTACTCGCCTCGATCTGTGCACCGAGCTGCTGCATGGCTTGCAACAAGTGCTTGCGCAGCAGCGAGACGATGCAGGCATTGACCGCCACGCCGATGGCAAAGGGGTACCTGCCCCAAAGAGCATAACTGACAAACGCCCCCAGCGACGCCCAGAACGCAGCACGGTAGTACACGTTGAAAAACCCCCGAACGAACCGCGCGTCCAGTGGGGTGTCATGTTTCAGCGTTAGAAGCGGCAGACCACCCATCAAGAAGTAGGCGGTGGTGACCAGCAGTGCCACCGTGAAAAAGAACGATGCGTAGAGGGCCGACGACAACATCTTTCTCTCCTCGACATGGCTGGTCACTTCAGGCCGCAGGCCCGCACCCAATTTCTCCATCCTGCCCATGGATGCGGCAAGGTTCAGTAAAAACGCAGTCTAGGGGGCAGATGCGTTCTTGTGAATCGGGTTGGGTGAGGGGGCAGCCACAGACATGTTGCTGCACTGGCCTTTGCGCACATTTCGCTGTTGTAGCTGCGCCAGGCCGAGAACTGGCGGAGACTGTGGTTTTCGAACCAAAGCAGAACGACGATTGGTGCTGCCGTGTTGCGTTGCTTACGGGAGCTTTTGTCTCGACGTTCTGAATGTGAGCGTCTATATTTCGCACGGCTGACAGGTAAGTCATTGACGGAGGTTCCATGTCCCGAGCATTGTCGGTTCGCCGTGTTTTCGTGCTGTTTGCAGTAACTTTGGGCTTTTCTGTTCCCGTCTGGGCGGCATTCACTGGTGCTTACGCACCAGCAAACTGGACGACCTTCACCCAGACGTTTGGCTGCGGATCATCGCAAGTCAACATTGCTGGCATGCCAAATACTTTGGTTCTGAGGTCGCTCACGGGATGCGCAAATATTGGAGCGAGTTACACCCTCACGGGCACTCTTCCAGCGAGCGGTACCCTGTCGTTTAACTGGAGCTATGACAGTACATCGTTCAACGACGCTAACGTTGTCACATCTGCCTCCTATAGCTTGGGCGGTGTTGTAATAACGCTCGCATTGAACGACGGGCCGCAAAACGGGACAGTTTCGATCCCGGTGTTTGCGGGGCAATCTTTTGCGTTCACTCTCAATGGCAGCACGAACGCGGTGTTCACGATCACCAATTTCAATGCGCCAGCTCCTCCTGTCCCGGCTGTGCAGCCCGTACCGACAGTTGACACCTGGGCCAAAATCGGTCTGGCTGCGATGCTGGCCTTGGTAGCAATCTGGAAACTGCGCAACGCGCAGGGGTCTACCGGCAGAAGTTCGCGTCGGTGATGGTTCGCAGTACGCGGCAAAGCCGCGTGCATATCTGAGGCTGCGAAGGTCGGGTTTGGCGACCAGATAAGTTGCCTCTTTCACGCTGGCGCTGCGTGCCTCGATGTGGTCTGCCAGGGCCTGCATGGTGTGGTTTTCGAACCAAAGCAGGAAAGGGAGGTCGAGATGCTGCGCCGCGTCATTTCGAAACCACATCGTGCGGCAGAATTCGACCACAAGCGGACCTTCACCTCAATGACAAATTCACGAACCGAGCTTGAGGCTGCGGCAGGCAAACTCATAAGTGCGATTCAAAAGGAGTGGCATTCCGAAGCTGGAGCGCCAGAGTCGGCCGCGAGCGAGGCAGTCATGCATTCGGCCCATGAACTGCTGCAGGCCAGCAAGTCCGGGTCGCTTGCGACCGTCATTGGCTCGGGCTCCGTATCCTCATACTTGGGCAACCGATGGGTCCAGGAGCATCCGCGCGTGGTGCCCTATATTGCGGCACTTGAAGCGGCCTGTTGAACATCAGGCAGCAGTCGGCCAGGAGCAGACATTCCCATGCCCAACATTCCATTAGATAAGGATCAGTTCTGGTTTCGGTCAACGCTATTCGAGATTGAAGTTGGCGAGGACAAAGAAACCAATCCGCTGTGCTACGGCCGACAACTCGCTAACTGGCTCGTAACTGCACTCCGCAGCGACGGCATTACAGTTGAAGAGGTTTTTCCCGAAGACTGGGGATGGTGCGTCATGGTGCAGAAGACGCCGTTCTCACTATGGGTCGGGTGTGGCAGCGTTTATGACGGGCAACAACCGGGTGAGCAGTTGCCCAAGGGGTCCGACGTTGTTTGGACTTGCATCGTCGTGGCAGAAGTCCCGCTTTTGAAAAGGCTCTTTCGTGCACCAGACACAGCGCCGGAAGTAGCCAATCTTTTCTTGCGCGTAAAGCGCCTTGTTACCTCGTCCCCAGGCACAATTTTGGTCGAAGAGCCTTGACTAATCGGGTGTCTGCTTTGGGCCCTAAGCAGACGTTGCTCATTCCTCGATCCTCATAGTTCAATGGCAGGAAGGCGCAGCAGTTGAACGAACATGATCCACGCCAACACCGTCGAGGCGAGACCGAACAGGGCCCCCGCTGCGTTGTAGCCTGCCCCAAAAGCCATGGCGGCGAATAAGGACATGAATGCCAGCTTCAGCCAGGGAAGCGTGATGAGCGCTTTTCTGAAACCAAAGACGGCCAGCAACGCAGACCCAAACATGGGGCCGTATGCGACAGCTCCGTAAGCCAATTCACTGAGAGTCCATGTCTGAGGTGGGGCGGACACGAAACTGAGATAGAGAAAGAACGCACCCACTAGCGCGCACGCTGCAGCGAATAGCACTTTCATTCAACCTCCAAATGGCATGTTCAAGCAACTCGCGAAGCGCATAGTTCTATGCCCGCTATTGGCCGAATTCTGCCCCACGTCGAGGGACGCCAGAGGACCCTTCGCAGACCGAAGCCCTTGGCTACCTATTGCCTTGGAAGCGCTTCCAAGCCTCGTCCGCTAGATTTTCAATCGGTTGACCATCCTCGCATGCAATTTTGAAGTGCTGCTGATCTTTCCCAATCCTGGCAGCGCCATCCAGTCCCAGCAGCAACGTGTACATCGTGTCGCGTACAACATCATCAACGATGCTTTCGAACTGCTTGAACTGACTAGGCGTCAAATTCAAGGCAGCTATCTTCCTTGATGTCTCGCTATCGGCTTTGGTAAAGGCCGCTACCAATTCGCTTTTGAGGGAATACCAGTTCCCCACAAATTCGGATGCGTGCATTCAGATCCTTCGAGAGGCTGCTTCTGGCCGAATTCTGCCGTAGAAGAGCGCCTGTACATAGCGGCTGGTGACCTGTCATCGGTGCCGGCAGAGTGTTCAGATCGAAATGGACTCAGTGTTCAGTTGCGCCCGGAATACGCAACGTAAGGGGCTGACAGTAGGCAAGTCCCCATGACGGGGGGTTTAGACTGCATTGCTGCGGCTATCCCGATGAACAAAGTGCGGAGGGAGCTGACCTGCCGCCAACCCACTTTGAAGTGTTGTGGGCCTTAGATCGGTTGTTTCCAATTCGCTCAGGTCGAACCATTCAAACTCCGTTGGTCCATCGCCATGCAACCAACTGCGATGAACCACATTCTTCGTCGTTAAGCGCGACGAAGATGGCAACGAAACAGCAAAGTACAGACCGATTTCGTGGTGAGGTTGCCCCATGATCTCGAAGAAGTTCTCACCGACACAAAGCAATTCTCCGCATTCAACGAGTTCATACAATTCTTCATCAAACACTCGAAGGATAGTGTCTTGAGCTTGTTCCCCTGGCTTGACTTTGCCGCCTGGAAGCACCCAGTTCATGTTCCCGTCCCATCGTTTGAGCAGGACTTTTCCATCGTCTATGACAACGGCAGCCGCCCGGTAGTGAAAGTGATAGCGATCAACGAGGAAGGAGATCATGCGGTCGAATGTGTTTTAGTAATCAACGCCATGTGGCTAACCACACAGAAAGCTAATCGTGGAACGACGGCTGAAGGCTGTGTGCAGCCACTCAGGCTCGGCGCTTAAACGCGGGCTCTCGGCCGAATTCTGCCCCACGGCGAGCGTCGTTGGCGGGCCCTGAGCTGTCCTTTAGCTATAGCCCTCAAAACAGTCATCGATGATGTATGGGCCATGACATGGCCTATCTCATTGCGCAAGCTAAAGTTTTTGGAACAAATACACTCACGGCGTTGATCAAGCAACCGTGCGGTGCGAAACATAGGAAGGGCGGCAGGTTTCATGGGTGAATTTAGTACTGTATTTTCATTCAGCAAACACACTGCCAAACTGGGCTGCAAGCTCCTTGGAACGTTTTCTGCGCGCCAATCTATACCGCGAGCGCCAGACATAGTCGGCGGCTTAGCGAGGTCTGCATTACGTTAGGGCTCATGGCACATCGCTCGCTAAAACGGCGGATAAGGGAGAGGGAATCAGGAACTCTCCCTGCATATCCTCCAAAAAAAACCTGGCAGATACACGCTAATGTCGCGACGGCCGTATCGGCCCTCGTCGCATTAGCTGCACTCATCTTCGGCGCATACCAGTTCGGACGGTCTATGGAAGCCCAACGCGAGGCGCTTCGATTGCAAGAGGAATCTCTGCAGTCGGAGCGAGCTTCGAAGGCTGCAGAGATTTATGGAAAGTACCTGGAAGTAGCCTACTCACGTCCGTCATCCAAGAAGACTGAAGAGGCGAAGCAATTCAGATTCGAGCGCGACAATCGCGCGCTCCTTCTCCTAAATGCGCTGTCGTTAGTTTCAAAGGGAGACGCCGAGTGGCAGGAGATCGTCCACTGGTCCCTACAGCGGTACACGCTTCTCGCTGAGCGAGGTGACGTCATTTGTCTCAGCTTGACTCGGGACTTTCGGAAGCGGCTTGAGGACATGCTGTCGGGTGAACCTCGCATTTGCCGCGACATTACTGATTAGCATGCTAGGTCGCGGTATGAGCACTTACAAGTCGTTCGAGACGGACGCGCAACAGCCTCGCGGCGCAATGCCGCTGCGTGCCGGTGAACTCCGACGTTAGGCCGCATATGAACGACCGCGTTGTGCGTATGTTCAATGAAGCCCAAGACCGGCTGCACGACGCCGACATCCTTGCGCGCTCCCTGGATACCCGCTCGGACTCACAGGCAATCATCCGCATTCTCGGATTCGAAATACTTCTGAAGTGCGCCCTGCTGCTTGCTGGGCAAGAGCCGAAGGTTTCGCACAACTACAAGAATTTGTGGCGTGGTCTTCCAGGCTACGTCCGCAAGGAGGTTTTGAGAGTCGCTTCCGAGAGGATGCCTGGACACGCGGACCTATCCAACATCGAAGAGAAGCTCGTCTGGTATCAGTTCGTCTTTGAGCGCGCCAGATACCACTATGAGCTTTACGAGAACTACAGCCTGAAGGAGCAAACCGAACTTGGCGAGCTTTGGCTCTCCCTCGGGGCGCCAAACAATGAGGCTGTCGTTCAGTACTTTCCTTCCGAGCTCACATGTCTCATCGCAGGGCTCACCGCCTACATAGAAAATGCGGCCTAACCTCTCCGGTCAAGGAGAAGTCGTGCGCATACGCGCAAGCCGCCCTTTACGTTGACCGTTGAACGTCCGCTTTCATCTGCGGCCACTGGCCGCTCCTGGCCGGTTGCAGCCATCGTAGCAGCCCTCTGCTGAGATACAAATCGAAGGTACGGCCGGTTGGCTATCTGAGGCTGCTATGGTCGGGCTTGGTGACACGATAGATTGCGCGTTTCACGCTGGAAGTGTGCACGTCGAAATGGTCGGCAAGGGCCTGCATGGTGTAGTTGCCCGAGAGGTACATGCGCACTAGCTTGGCCTCGGTTTTCTCGGGCATGGAGCGTGCCCGCCCGAACTTCTGACCTCTGGCCCTTGCGGCTTCAAATCCTGCGGCGCAACGCTCGCGGATCATGGCTCTTTCGAACTCTGCGAAGGCGCCCAGCATGTGAAAGAACATGCGGCCTGCGGGCGAGCTGGTGTCGATTGATTCCGTGAGGCTGCGGAACGAGACACCGGCATGTTCCAAGGACTCGCAGAGTCGCAGCAGATCACGCAGGCTGCGGGATAGGCGGTCCAGCTTGTAAACCACCAGCACATCACCTGGGCGGAGCTTTGCAAGTAGGGCTAGCAGCTCAGGACGCCGCGCTACGCCGCTGCGCTTTTCCTGCACAACGTGTTTGATTCCTGCGCGTTTGAATGCCGCCAGTTGGACTGCGGTGTTTTGCTCTGTTGTCGAGACGCGGGCGTAACCGTAGATCGTCAAAACGTGAATCAGTTAGCTGTAATTTTGATAGCACGAATGTATCAAACGGTGCGCGCTATCGAGGGCTTCAATTGGCTTGTGCAACTGCGTTGCATGGGGCGCTCGCCGCGCGGCGTCCGTTGCCCGTGAGAGGTAGCGCCCAGCACCATTCCCCAGATTTCTTCGCCTCTTCGGCCAACGCTAAGCCAGGACCGCGCCGAGGGCGCTTTGAGTTCCTGCGGGGGGAATCCATAAAGCTGCGCTTTACAAACCCTCCCCCCTCCGCAACTCAATCCCGGCACCGCTAATGGCACGGCGAAGAACTCAGGGGAACGGTGCAAGCAAGGCCAGCTTGCACGGGCAACAGACAACAGTTGTCCGGCTCGGAATCTAGGGGCCCGGTACACCTGAAGGGGAACACCATGATCGCAAGCAACTACCGCAAATTTCCTGAAGCTCTGGCGCTGCAGATGCCTTTGCAGTTCGGGCGCTTGCTGGTGTGGGCTACGTCGCGGCCGACGACGCGGCTGCTGCGGGCGATCAGGGCAGAGCGCGGCGCAGCTTTCAAGGCAGCGGGCCGAGTAGCCTATCCAGTGCGCAAGACCACGCCGAGCTGGGCGCGTGAGCTGGCGAAGAAAGTGCGCGACCTGGGCAAGCTGGTGAAGGCTGCGCAGGTGGCGCTGGTGTTC